>PKVZ01000030.1 GCA_003131635.1 Acidobacteriaceae bacterium | reverse complement strand
GCGGCTGTCCCCACATGAGTTGCTCTCGCCTTCATCAATATCACTGGAACTTAGGGGATGGTGGCGATGGAGCCTTTGGGGCCGACGAAGAGGGCGCCGCCGGCGGGGTAGGGGCTGATGGCGTTGAATTGGATGGCGGATTTTTTGGGCGGGCTGATGCGGGTGGGGTCGGCGGGCGGCCGGAAATCGTAGATGAATTTAGGGCCGGCGAGGAAGAGGCGGAGGTGGGCCTGGTTGTCGTTCAGATTAATGCTGGCGGGGGTTAGCGGGCGGCGATCGTAGGCGACGGCGGAGTAATAGGATTGCGGGAAGATTTGGGAGAGCGTCCAGGTTTTGCCGGCGTCGTTGGTGAAGGCGAGGTTGGGGCCGTCCTGGCCGGGAAGTTTGTAGTCGCCGCCGGCGATGACGCCGTGGAGTGGGTCGCGAAAGGAGATGGAGAAGATTCCGGCGGAATCGGGGCCGTGGGTGAGGGGAGTGTCGAAGACTTGCCAGGTGCGGCCGCGGTCGGGGGAGTGGAAGACGCGGGCGGCGCGTCCGCCGGTGGCGAACCAGATGTTGGGATCGGGAGCTGAAGCGGCGCTGTTCGGTGGTTGTGCTGGCGGCGCGGCAGACGTGTCGGCAGCCTTGGTCGCGTTGGGGAGACCAGGGTCCCTCGCTGCGCTCGGGATGACAGAATTATTTTTGATGACGGAATCATTTTGGACGACAGATTTAGGGTTGAGGATGGCGATGCAGGAATTGCTGGCGGCGAAGGCGCCTTCGGCTTCGAGGGCGGGCGGAAGTTGAGCGGGCGGGGCGGGGCTCCACGTTTGGCCATCGTTCGTCATCAGGAGTTCGAATTTTAGTTGACCCTTTTCGTCGGGGATGGGGTCGCCGAGAACGATGCCGTGAGTGGAATCCCAGAAGGCGATGGAGTCGAAGAAGGATTTGGGATTGGTGGCGGTGAATTGGAGTTGCCAGTGCCGGCCGGCGTCGGAGGTGTGGTAGATGCGGGACTGGTCGCCGGGACCGGCGGACATGAGGAAAGCTTCGTCGGCGGAGAAGGCGACGATGCCGCGGAAATCGAGAGTGGTGGCGTTGGGGACCTGGGCGGGGAGCCAGGTGCGTCCGGCGTCGGTGGTGCGGAGGTAGGTGCCGCGGGTGCCGGAGGCCCATGCGACGTTTTGCGAGACGGCGCTGACGCCACGGAGATTCTCGGTGGTGTTGGAGGATTGAGTTTGACGGGAGAGTTGGGCTAGGGCGGTGGTGGTGGCGAGAAGGATGAGGAGGAATCGCATGCGGGAATTGTCGCAGAAAAAATAGGGTTTCGAAGCAGGGATATTTTTGCGGCACGGGTGGAGGTTTGTTTACTTCGACGACGGTCAGAAGCAGTTAGCAGGAGCTGTCAATGAGCTTAGCTACCTCCATGAACGGCGACGCGTACCGTTTTCTGCCGCCCCTAACGGGACTTGGTTCCTTTATCCCTGGCTTACCCAGGACTTCGTCCTGGGCTATTATCTGCCGCCCCTCCGGGGCTGGGGCATCGGCTCGACTCTTACTCCCCGGTGCGATTGCACTCCACGACCATGAATTCGGTCCAGGTTTTCGCGTCGTCGGACTTTTCGCCGCGCCAAGTGAAATGCGACTTGGAAATGTTTGTGTAGGTTGCGCGCGTGAAGGGCCACTGCGCGCCACGCTCTGCCTTAAAGGCATAGGTGACGGACTGGCCGTCGAAGCGGGCTCCGCCGAACTGCTCTGACGTGAGGTCCGTCCATGTTCCATCAAGAGCGTTTAGCCACTTGATGTTCCAAAGCTGCCGGGCAGAGTCGTAGACACGAAAATTCATGCCGAGCACGATCGGTTCTCCGGATGAGCCAAGCATCCTGTATTCGTCTGCGATGGCATAGCCGTCGAGGATGTAGTAACCCAACCAGGTTCCGTGAAAGGCCTGCCACTCTGCGTTGGCCGATTTAAACCTGGCGTCGAACCGCCATTGGCCAATGAGAAAGGCAAATCGAGAGAGCTCTGCGGGGGCATTGGGGTTGGGCTGGTCGAGTCTTTGTTGGTGTTTCATGGGATGATCCTCGGTAGCGGCTGCTGCTGGGAGCTTGGGTGCAATCAGCAGTGATAATGCCGTGAGCAGCATACTGCGGCGTGTTGGTCCACAGCCAGCTTGCGCATCCATGCCGTTTTCGCTTTGCATAATCACACTCGTTTTAGTCGATGTCCAGGAGGTTTCGGAAAGCGTACCTCAAGCGCTGAAGCGCGGACACATTTTCAACGACTTAACGGCACGACTGAAGTCGTGCCCTTCCCGGTCAAAGTCAAAATCAACATCAGAATCAAAATCAACGTCAAAGGCGTCGGGCAGGAGTGTCCGACCCACACGGGCAAAGTCAAAGTCGGAAGCAAAATCAACATCAAAGGGGTGTTGCGGCGCGACTGGAAGTCGCGGCCTTTCAAAGCCGCCGGAATTGAGATTTTCCGCAGCCTCCTAGACGCTTCTCAACACGTAACCATCTTTTGGCAAACAACAAATAAATATCCCTTCGCTAGCGGGCGGTGAAGGGGGCGAAAGAGGCGGCTTTGCCGAAATAGATGCGGAGGGTGCACTTCTCGCCGACGTGGGCGAAGGCTACTTCCAACTCATTTGAGGGTTGGCCTATCTGGTCGGTTTCCATGGGGGCGCGGGCGATGTCCTGCTTTTCGTCGTAGGCGGCGCCGGCCGTGACGTTTTTGTTGACGGCGAGGGTCCACTTGTCTTTGGCGGGGATGGGATAGACGGTGTAGGCGCCGACAGGGATGGTTGTGCCGCCGAAGCTGAGTGGAGCTTCGGTGAAGAGGGTCATGGGAGCGCCGCCGGGGGCCCAGGGCCTGCCGTTGGAAAGTTTTTCGGTCTTGGAGGTGACGGCATTGTAGCGGATGTAGACCTGGCGACCGTCGTCGAGATTACAGCTAGCGGTGGAGGAAGGTTCGTTGGACTGCTGCGCGGAGCAGACGGCTGCGAGCAGGAATAGAACAGGGACGACGAAGTGCGAGCGGAGCATGGGCAGATCCCTCTGGGCCACGAGTGTAGCGCTGAATGGGGCTGGAGGGGAACAAGAAAGTGGGAAGTGGGGAGTGGGCAGTGAGATCGGCTCTGGGGCGGCACGACTGAAGAGGTCGCGGAAAGACTGGTCGCGGTTGAAACAAGCGTACCTCAGGCGCTGAAGCGCGGGATCATTTTCAACGACTTAACGGCACGAATGAATTCGTGCCCTTCCCGAACCTGCTCGAAGTTAAGTTTTTCCGCAGCCTTTGAAGTTGTACCCCTCCGCTTAGACAGCTTCTAGGCACTGGGCACTTGGGCACTGATCGTTGCTGGTCTTCGGTGATGTTCTCAGGGGGCGGGGCGGTTGCTACTGTGGCTTTGCCGGTATGGAGGTGCTTGTACCGAGCAAGGATGGGTGCAATGGCGAAAGCGGCGAAGCTGAGAATTCTGTATGGTGAGGGCGATGCGGAGGAGCAGGTGGCGGCGGCAGCGGCGTTTGAGAAGGCTGGGCACACGGTGCAGCAGGCTGTAGGGCGCAAAGCTGTGGTGGAGGCGCTGCAAAAGGGCACGTTCGACCTGGTGGTGCTGGGTCCTAGCCTGACGCGGAATGACCGGCATCATCTGCCTTACATGGTGAAGAAGGCACAGGCGGAGACTCCGGTGCTGGTGATGCACGCGGATGGGAGCCGGCATCCGTATGTGGATGCTTGCACGGATACGGGGGCGAGCTTGGAGAATGTGCTGGCACGGATTGAAGGGATGCAGATTGCAGGGTTGATGAGTGCGGCGGCGGCGGCGGGGAGATAGGGGCAGGTTCTGGTTTCTGGTTTCTAGTTTCGGTTATCGGTTGTTGGATGGGCGGCCTTTTGCGGGCCGCTTTCTTTTTTGGGGCGTAATTTTTTATGCACAGGGTGGTGAGTGTGAATCCGGGTGAGTACGAATCTGGCGAGTTAATGGGTGGGAGAGAATTGGTGGAGTGCTCTTAGGGGTGTGCGAGGTGAGGCGGTGAATCGGTGAAAGTGGAACTTCTCGGCGAAGCGAGTTGTGGACGCGGGCGCGAATCGAGTTGGTAACAGTGGAATGGTGCGTGGGATCTGTGGATATGCTGTGAATGGAAAATCGGCAAGCGGGTGCTGCTAGCGGGCGGAAAGTGGCGCGAAATGTGGGTTTCGGCGGGGGCTCTCCGGATCAAATCTGGTGTAGGGAAACTTCTCGTGTACGAAACTTTGAGAAGCGAAGTGGGGCGGCGGGACATCCTAAGGTCTGCGGAGCTTCGCTCCGCGGGCAGCCCCTTCGGCTACGATCAGGGCAGGCGAGGGCGGCTGTTCCCACATGATTCTTGCTGGTTCGAAAATATTTAGGAGGATTCGATGGGATTGAGTGAAGGGTTGTTGGCGGAGTTTGATCACGAGATGGTGAGCACGCGGAAGACGCTGGAGCGGATTCCGGAGGACAAGCTGACGTGGAAGCCGCATGAGAAGTCGATGGGGTTGGGGCGGCTGGCGGGGCATTTGGCGGAGCTGCCGGGGTTGGGAGTGAAGGTAGTTGAAAGCGACTCGTTGGACTTCGCCAACCGGCCGGCGGGGCTGAAGCCGCTGGTGGCGGAGTCGCAGAAACACGTAGTGGAGATCTTCGATAAGAACGTGGCGGCGTTGCGGAAGGGGATTGCTGGGGTCAGCGATGCGGATTGGAGCAAAACTTGGACACTCTCGATCGGGGAGAAGAAGATTTTCAGCGGTCCGCGGATTGGTGCGTTGCGGAGGATGGTGATGAATCACATGATCCATCATCGGGCGCAGCTGGGAGTTTATCTGCGGCTGAATGGAGTGGCGGTGCCGTCGGTGTACGGGCCTTCGGCGGATGAGGGACTGTCGTAGGCAGGATGGCGAATAATTTGGAGCGGCCAACCTGGGCCGCTTTTTTTGTTTTTTGTCGAAGCATCGTTCCGACGGAGGCCAGCAGCGCCTGAAGGCGGTTCGCGCCTAACGGCGAGTTACGGCATCGCTGAAGCGATGCCCTGATACGAAGCGTTTCCGCATCCTCGAGGACTTCACGCTGCGCGGCCCAGGACGGGCTGGGTACAGTGGGCGCAGCGGCGGGCGTCGATGGGAATTTCGCTCAGGCATTCGGGACATTTCTTGGTGGTGGGGTCGGGCGGTTTTTCACCTTTGTTCATGCGGGCCACGAGCGCGTTGACCGGAGTGACTACGAAAAAGTAGATGGTGGCGGCGATCAGGAAGAACGAGATGCAGGCGTTGATGAACTCGCCAACCGGGAACGGAACGCTGTTAATAGTAAATGCGAGGCTGGAAAAATCGCCGTGCTTGCCGACGAGTGCTCCGATTAGAGGCGTCAGTAAGTCCTTGGTGAGAGCCGCGACCACGCCGCCGAAGGCAGCGCCGATGACCACGCCGACGGCCATATCTACTACGTTGCCGCGCAGGATGAATTTTTTGAAACCGCTGAGCATGAGTGCCTCCGCTAGGATTGGCGCTAAATGTATGACAGGAGAACGGAAAGGTCAAGCCGCAGGGAGCGGAATGCAGCTCCTAACTCTTATCTGCATAGTGCCGGTCGCAAAGTCGACGCCAGTCAAGGTCAAATGATTGCAACTTAGCGACTTCTTGCGCGATGCGTTCGATCCTATCCGCTAGCCCGTCGTCGGGCCTGCGCTTCGTTGGTGAAGCGTTACGCTGCAAAGTGCGAATCTCAGTTTGTTGTTCTTGGATGATTTCGATCATCCTCTGCAAGGCCCGCTTTGTCTCTTTTTCCATTTCCGCCCCTATCTGCATCGTGGTTAGTTTGTCATTATTAGACAACCCTTCGCACTTGGGCACACAGAATTTCTAGGCGGTACCGTTTCCAGACCCATTCCGGGAACGCTTGAGAAATTCTGCTTGGCGTTCCAATTCCTCGAGTCTCTTGCTTCTGTCGTCTGGACTCATGGGAGCGATCCCGGCGTATGGCGAGTCCCGTATCTCTTTCAACTCACCCGGCATGAGGTCCTGCATTTGCATTTTCGAGAGCAGCCCTGGTAAACCGGGCAGATCGAGCGCTCTCTGGACTCTACCGGTTAGAAGCCCTTTCGCTGTCGCAGGTGGCAACATTCGCGCAAAATCCTCCTGGCGCGGCCCCGGCACGAAGTTCAAGGCGTGCTCCAGGCTAATTCGCTTTTCTTCGACTGCCGATGCGAGTGCGACGAGCCGACTCTCGACATCGTAGCCTGCACTGACTGTCCACTGAACTGGCGTTCCCTGCGAACGCGATTCTGCTAATTCCCTTTCATAGCGTTCCTTGAAGGCCATTCGCGCGGCGATCTGATCTCCATCCAGCAGTAAGCTTCGGCAGGCTCCATAGGCGAGGCGCTCTTCCTTGCACCAGACGATGCTGTCATCTTCCATGCGCTCGCCCTTCGGCATTCGAGCCCAAGCTTCTTCCGGACCGGGGCGGCCATCATCCGCCCCGCTCAGCGGGGCGCCTACCAGCTCACGAAGTTCCGCGATTTTCGGAAACCATCTGAGCTCATAACGCGCCCTGCGGAACGCTGTCCGCAACCGATCCGGATCTATATCAGCAAGAGCCTCTCCGTAAATCGCCTGCCGTTCCGCAGTAAGACCCTCGCCAAAGGCTTCTCCAAGCACGGTTATTTCATTCACGAGCCAATCAGCGAAATCGCTCTCGAAGGATTTCTTTTGCTCTCGCGTTTGCTGCAAGGTTACCAATTTTTCTTTGCTCTGCTTTGCTGGCTCCGGCATTTGACCTCCATGTGAAGTCTTCGAAATAGAAAATGTTAACCTTCTCGCCTCTTTGCCGGGCATCGGATGCAGCTGCGGTAACGCGCTCCGCTGTCCCCTCTAGAGTCAGGCCCGTATCCTTGGCCTCCGCCCTTATTACGAGAGCTAGTCTCGAAATAAAGTTCTCCGTGGGTGACAGATTCAGGATTTCCAATGCCCGCCGCGCACATACCTGTGCTAAGAAATCCTCCAGGAACTTGTCGTTGGGGGTTCCAAGGCGGTACGCACGATTAGCTCTGTCCGTTATCCGTTGAACGATTCCATCCATCGACAGCATTGTGTCCTTCGCTTGCGACTCAACAGCCGCGACAGCGGCGGAGAGCGAGGACTCCTGCAAACCCAATATGCCAAGAGTGCGTCGGGCACCCTGTTCTATCTCGGAACTGGAAAAATGTCGTTCTTCACTTATCACGGTTGTAGGCTCCTCAAAAAGAACATTGGTGTTTATTTCTTTGTTTTTAGAATCTAAATCAAAATCAAAAGAAAGAGAATCAGAGGGAGAACAAAATCCGTTCCCATTGTGAACTCTTGTGGAAGTTTCGGATAATCCTTTTTTCTGGGAGCGGTGTTTTCTAATTTTCGGGAGCTGTTTATTGACTTTCTCTGCTAGCTTCTCGAAATAGAGTACCCGGCGACCGGCGATCTGTGCACAGTTGAAACATGCCAGCACCAACGAACTATGTTTCCTAAAATGTTCGGGGTGATGCGCATTAGCAACCCGCCACAAACAGGCCGGACAACCACTGCACCCCTCTTCGCAGAGGATGAGGTAGCCCATATATTCCGATTGCAGAGAAGCACGCAGGAGATTGATGAACCAACCCTGCTGAAAATCCTTTAGTCCCGCCGGGAGCCAGAAGTCGAGCGGAATTGGCAACCAGTTGAGTTCTGTTGTGCTCATGCGTGTAGCAGCCTACTTCCGAATAAAAGGTGAGCTGATGATAGGCCATGGGTAATTTTGATGGACGTCAATCTGTACGGGGGACTTTCGAAATGCTGTGTAAAAGAGAGAAAAGCTGTGGGTGTCGGCGGGAAAGTGGGGCGAGACTCCAAGGCAGCCGAGCTGGGCGTGGGCCAGGGTATTTAACCCAGCGTTGCCCCACGTAGCTCCTCTGGTAGACCAGGGTCATTGCCGCGTTGCGTCCGCACTTCTTGAACGGCCATCTCAAGCAGTTTTAGCGCATGGTCAACTCCAAGAAGTCCACCACAGAGGAGCCTAGCCGCTTCGATCGTATAAACGAGAGCACGGTTCGTCGTGTAATCGCTTACCCCTATATGGAACTCGGTGGTCTGTTCCTCAGCGACGAACTGCTTTGCGTAAGAGATCGCTTCGTCTCGCAAGTCGCTTCCCGCACTGGACCCCTCTGACGCTTGGGGGCGATAGTTGGCTTGAGTTGCCATTTGGATGTATGCCTCGCGGATACGGTTTTCGACCGACAATCTAGGCATTTTGGTTTGGCTCCTGCCTGAACGTTTGGAAAGTTCTTCTCGAAACACAGCAATGCCTCAGATGCGCATGGGCATGACGATGTAGCGGTATTTGTAGTCGTCGCCTTCGGCGGGGCGGAGCTGGCCGGCCGATTGCGAATCCTTCAACTCCAGGCGGACTTCGCTGGTTCCGGCGGCTTTGAGGAAGTCGACCAGGTATTGGGCGTTGAAACCGATGGTGAGGGTTTCGCCGTCGTAGGGGGCTTCGATGGAATCCTCGGACTCGCCGGCTTCGGTGGAGGAGGCGGAGATTTTTACTTCGCCTTTTTCCAGCTTGAGGCGAACGGCGCGGGAGCGCTCGTCGGCGAACTGGGCGACGCGGAGGATGGCGGAGTTCAGGTCGGAGTTGTTCAGCGCGATGCTCTTGCTGTTGTCTTTGGGCAGGACGGCTTCGAAGTTGGGGAACTGGCCGGTGAGTTGGCGCGAGGTGAGCAGGCGCGAACCGATGCGGAAGAAGAGAGTGGAATCGTCTTTGGCGAACTCGACGGTATCGGCGTCGGTGGAGTCGAGCAGGGATTTGAGTTCGTCCATCGCTTTTTTGGGGACGAGAGTTTTCATTTCGCCGGAGATGCCTTCGAATTTTTCGCCGCTGCGCTCGCAGTGGGCCAGGCGGTGGCCGTCGGTGGCGACCATGGTAATCGATTCCGGCTTCAGCAGCATGAGAGCGCCGTTCAGCGTGTAACGCGATTCTTCACTCGATATGGCAAACCCGGTGCGGGCGATCAGACCGCGCAGGACCTGGCCGGGAATCTTGACAACGCCAGCGGTGGGAAATGCCGGCAGGCTGGGGAAATTGGATTTCGCCATGCCAACCATCTTGGTGTTGGAGCGGCCGCAGCGGATGCTGACCCAATGATTGTCGAGCAACTTGATGGTGATGTCGGCGTCGGGCAGGAGCTTTACGTAGTCGTGGAGTTTGCGCGCGGGGATGGTGCAGGATCCTTCCTTTTTTACTTTGGCGTTACACGAAGTGCGCAGACTGAGATCGAGGTCGGTGGCGGTGAGCGATAGTTTGCCATCGGCAGCCTCGAATAAATAGTTGGACAGAATGGGAATCGTGGTCTTGCGCTCGACCACGCCTTGCGTGGCGGTTAACTCCCGCAACAACTCGACTTTGCTGACCGTGATCTCCATGGTTCCTACCGCGACGGCGGCTTCCACCGGCATAATGATCTCCCGCGCCTCAGGGGCTAAAGCGCAAAATCTATTTCGACCTTTAGCGACACGGCTGAAGCCGTGCCCTGATACGAATCTGCCCCGATGTAAAAATGGGGGGCCATCTCATAGTGAACCGCGAAAGTAAGGTGCCGGCCCCCTCAGGGGCTAAAGCCCGCGTTCTTATTGATTCTAGGCGGCCCGACTAAAGTCGTGCCCTTCCCGAAACCATTATATGAGACAGCTTCCAGCCTCAATGCAACATCGGCTTGCTACTTTTAGTACTACCCTTATATCAAATACAAAACCTATTAAACCAGTAGTAACAGTAGGCGGGCCGGAGAAGTGGAAAACTTTGGCAACCAGCCTATTGTCACCACTTTGAGGACCGGACCTTCGTGTGAGAAATCGGTCCCGAACCTGGCGGAGACCCTACGAGAAGATTTCCGCTTTCCTGGTTTCGCCTGAGCGTTGCACAGTTTCCACATCGGGTTCACAGAGCGATGAAAGGAAGACTGCGCTGCACGGTGCAAAACGTGAAAATAGTGCGTTTATCCGCCCAATTGCTCGGTTAATTTATTGAGCAACCTGTTTAAATCTTTGTCGTTCTTGCGAACCTCTTCGATTTTCTCGACGGAGTGCAGAACGGTGGTGTGATGCTTTCCGCCGAACTGGCGTCCGATTTCCGGCAGCGAAGCTTCGGTCATCTGCTTGGCCAGATACATTGCGATCTGGCGCGGGTAGACGATAGCGCGCGAATTATCTTTGGCTTTAATTTCGACCAGGCGCAGGCCGAACTGTTCGGCGACCATCTTCTGGATGGATTCGATGGTGACCTTGCGGGCCTGCGAGTCGATGAAATTCTTCAGAACCTGTTGGGCATAAGGCAGAGTGATCTCGGCGCCGATCAGGGACGAGTGGGCGACCAGGCGAATGAGAGCGCCTTCGAGTTCGCGGACGTTGGAGCGAATATTCTGCGCGACGTAGAGGGCCACGTCGGTGGGGAGGGTTACTTTTTCCTGCTCGGCTTTCTTTTGCAGGATGGCGACTTTGGTTTCGAGGTCGGGAGGCTGGATGTCGGCGATCAATCCCCACTCGAAGCGGCTGCGGAGGCGGTCTTCGATCTCGGCGAGTTCTTTGGGAGAGCGATCGCTGGCGATGACGATCTGCTTCATGGTGTCGTGCAGAGCGTTGAAGGTATGGAAGAATTCTTCCTGAGTGCGCTCTTTGCCGGCGAGGAACTGGATGTCGTCGACGAGAAGAACGTCGACGCCGCGGAATTTGTCGCGGAAGCTGGTCATCTTGTCGTAGCGCAGCGAGTTGATCATGTCATTGGTGAACTTCTCGCTGGATACGTAGCAGATGGCGGCCTGGGGCTGACGGCGCTTGACTTCGTGTCCGATGGCCTGCATGAGATGGGTCTTGCCCATACCGACGCCGCCATACAAAAAGAGCGGGTTGTAGGCTTTGGAGGGACGCTCAGCGACGGCCTGGCAAGCGGCGTGGGCGAACTGATTGCCGGAACCGATGACGAAGGCGTCGAAGGTGTAGCGGGGATTCAGTTGGGCGGCGCCATCCCAATCGAAGCGGGCCTGCGAAGGAGCGGAGGTGGCGGGAGGAGCTGTGAGACCGCCGTTGTGGCGCATGGGAGTGGCGGAGGGATCGTCCTCGGGAGTGACGAATTTTACGTCGCTGAACTCGAGGCCGAGGTTGTCGATGGCTTCCTGGATGAGGTCGGCGTACTTATCGCCGGCGTGACGAAACTCGACCGTGGGCACGCGAACGAATAAAACACCGCCGCTGGAGTGGCTGTAGCGGGTGGGCTTTAGCCAGGTGTCATAGGAATGCCGGTTGATCTTTTTTTCCAGCGCGTCGAGAATGCGCATCCACGGATTGGGGGAGAGTGTTGTGCTTGTGGCTGACATAATTATGAAATACCCGCCGCGGCGTCCCGGCGGCTGGCTGAGGGCGCCTGTTAAAAACGTTATTTACCGACTTGCTGGTGGAACTGTTAGTGTACTGCGGAATGCGCTTTGTGTAATGGGCGCGGTTGTCATGGTGAAAGAGAATTTAAAACTGAACAGTGCCGCATAGTAGCACAAATTTTTTTTGTCGCACGAAAATCTTGAGCGGAAGATTTTTGGGTACGCACATTCAGAACGTGAAGCGAGGCGCGTGTCAAGTGTCGAGGATGTAACTGCCGCGAGGGCGGTGCAAAGCGAGCGCGGGAAAAAATATCAAGGCTCAGTTAGGAAATGAGCAGTCGCCGGCAGAAAGTCGCGGCACTGCGAGCGGATGTGTGGGACGAACGTCCACGCGAGCATCCACACACGAGCATTCGACACGTGTATTCCCACACGGTGCTGAGGAATTTAGAGAGATTCTCGCCTTGGAACAGGTTACGCAATCTCCCAATCGGCGTAGTAGTGCAGTCGTGCGTCGACGCTAGTCTTCGGTGGTGGCTTCCCGAACGGTCCTGGCGGCAGCCTGGCTGGCATCTTCCTTGTAGGGGCTTAGTTTGTTCAAGGCAACTGAGCGAATGGGGTCGCCCACGGACTTCTGGCTGGATACATCGAACTTCTCGATATCCGCCGTTCGTCCGTCCGGGGAAACGGCCACAACCCTGTACACTCCGATTAGTCCTTCGGGAACTACGATCTGACCGGGTTTAAAATTTTGACTCGCCATGAAGACAGTTTCCCACAGGCCGCAGCCGATTGCCAGTCCTGGGGAAATTCAAACNNGAGCAGCTTCTTTGCCCTGAGGGCACTTGGTCATTTATACTTACCGTTTGCCTTTACATTGACGAGGGAACTAGGAGTAGCTATCTTTCATGCCCAAGCGTACATTCCAACCTAACCGGCGCAGGCGAAGCAAGAAGCATGGATTTCGCACGCGCATGAAGACCCAGGGCGGCCAGAAGGTGATATCCCGCCGCCGAGCCAAGGGGCGGAAGCGGGTATCGGTAAAGCCCGGATTTCGCGAGTAGCTTTTCTGGTGCCGCTCACTTTCAGAGTTGAGACGTCCGGTCTCTGGTTGCAGCCACAGAGCACGAAGGCGGATGCGGTGCTGTTAACCCGGCTGGATTCCAGAATGCCAACCAAGAAGACGGCGAGATTTCCGCGCGCGGCACGGCTGTTGCGCCATGCGGATTTCGAGCGGGTCTACAAGCAGGGACGGCGGCATTTTTCGGCGTGCATGACGGTATTTTACTGGGCGAGGCCGGAGGCTGGGCCCGACAAGATGCAGACAAAGACGCGGGCGGGGGCGCCCGCGCCACACGGGCTGCGGGTGGGATTTACCGTGGGGCGGGTGCTGGGCGGGGCGGTGCAGCGGAACCGCATTAAACGGCGACTGCGGGAGGCGGTTCGGATGACGCTTCCGGCGGCGGGGGTTGCGGCGGATGTGGTGATCAATCCGAAGAAGAGCCTGCTGGCCGCCGACTTTGCCGATGTGGTGAACGAAGTGAAACGGGCGTTCGGAGTGATTGAGCAGAAATTGTCGCAGAAGTTGTCAGGGAAGGCGACGACGCGGCCGGGGGCGGCCGCGCCACACGAAAATTGATGCAGTGCGCCAAATTCGTCACGCTGCAATTGCTGCGGGCATACAAGTGGGCCATCTCGCCCATGCTGCCTGCGGCCTGCCGGTACGTGCCGACCTGTTCGGAATATGCCATGGAAGCGGTGGAGCGCCACGGGGCGCTGCGCGGGGGATGGATGGCTCTGGGGCGGCTGCTGCGCTGTCATCCGCTGGCGGGGGCGGGTTATGACCCGGTGGTGCGGCGGGAAGAACAGTCTTCGGAAAAGTGCGGTGGCGCGTGCGCCACAAGAATCTGAAAGAGTAATTAAACTTTGGCCGACTTTAAAAATCCTCAACAAGAACCCGGCGCGGAGAAGCGACTGCTTCTGGTCTTTCTGCTGACGTTTGTGGTCCTGATTATTTTTCAGCCGCTGCTGAAGAAATACCTGCCGCAGGCTCCGGCTGCGCCGGAGAAGCAATCTTCCTCTTCGCCTGCATCTTCGTCTTTGCCATCTTTGCCGGAGCAAGCTGGGGCTACGCCTTCGACTGCGGGTGCGACGGCGCCCGCGGCGAGAGGAGTTTCCGCGAGCAAGCGGGGCGCTGTAGCAAGCAAGCAGGCTGCGGCGGAAGCTGAAACCGTTATCGAGAACGATCTTTATAAAATCACATTCACCAATCGCGGCGCGCAGGTGAAATCGTGGATTCTGAAAAAGTTCGATAACGACGCGCAGAATGGGCCGCTGGAGCTGGTGGATAGTGCGGCGGCGCAGAAGTATGGGTATCCGCTGTCGCTGTGGACTTACGACGAGACGCTGCGCAACCGCCTCAACTCCGCGCTCTACGTGCCGAGCGAGATAGACCCGATTCTGTTGGGCGAGGAAACCGCTAAGGTCACGGTAACGTCGGCCAAAGGAGAACTCGCTGGGCACACGTTGAGATCCCCGGCTGAGATCACTTTTGAGTATGCCGATGCGGATGTGGTGGTGCGCAAGAGTTTTCATTTCGATGACACCTATGTTCTGAAAGTTGAAACCTCGGTTGTGTACAAGGGAGCGGAGGTTTTTGCGGCGCCGGCGTGGCCGGCGGGATTCGGCGACCAGAGCACGCCGGCTTCGTTCGCCGCCGGGCGCATCGACTACCACAACGACGCTTCCACGGAGCGCAGCGGCTATATTTTTTTCCCTAACTATACTTCGCGTCTGCCGCTCAAGAGCGTCAGCAGCGGGAATACGATTCGTGGGCCGTTCGAGTGGGCGGGGCCGGGGGATCAATACTTTACCGCGATTTTTATTCCCGACGATCCCGACACGGCGGCGATGGTGACGCTGCGAAATTCGTTGCAGGTGGCGCGCGATCCGCAGAAGGCCGATTCCAAAGAGACTACGAACGTTGAAGTGCTGGGCACGGCGGTGGGAGACTTGCGGGGCGCGACCAGCGAGCGTGTGTATGTGGGGCCGAAAGAGCTGGCGTCGCTGGAAGCGGTGAATGTACCGACCATTAAGAATGGCGACGCCGACCTGCGCGGGACGGTGGATTTCGGATGGTGGGGGCTGATCTCGCGGCCGCTATTTTTGTGGCTGAAGTGGACTTACAAGCACATCTATCCCAACTGGGGATGGGCGATTGTGATTCAGACGCTGATCATCACGGTGGCGCTGTTGCCGCTGAGGATCACGCAGATGAAGTCGATGCTGAAGATGCAGCGGGTCGCGCCGCAGATAAAATCGATTCAGGAGAAATATAAAAAGTACAGCCTGCGCGATCCGCGCAAGGCGGCGATGAACGAGGAGATCAGCGCGCTGTATAAAAAGGAAGGGGTGAACCCGGCGGGTGGGTGCCTGCCCATGCTGATCCAGTTTCCGTTCCTGATTGCTTATTACCGCATGCTGGGGATTGCGCTGGATTTGCGGCACGCGCACTGGCTGTGGATCAGCGATCTTTCGGCGCGCGATCCTTATTTCATTCTGCCGATTCTGATGGTGGCAAGCATGTTCCTGGTGCAACGGATGACGCCGCAGGCGGGGATGGATCCGTCGCAACAGAAAATGATGAACTGGATGATGCCAATCATGATGGGCTTCCTGTTCTTTAATTTCGCGGCGGGGTTGAATCTGTATTATGCGGAGACGAATTTGATTTCGATGGCGCAGCAGGCCATCATGAACCGCACCAGCTTGGGGCGCGAGATGCGCGAGATGATGGAAAAGCGGGCGAGGAAGAAAAGCTCTTAGCTTTTAGCTNNGTTGAATAGAAATCAGGGTCGAGCTAAAGGCTTAAGAGCTAAAGGCCAAGAGCTTTCTTTATGGATAAAGTTGCGGCTGCGAATCGAATCAACGAATTTTTGAAGGCTGTGGTCACAAACGGCGGGCTGCATCTTAAGTACCGCATTGTGGTGGATCCTCCGGCGATGAGCGAGTGGGAACAGCCGGAGATCTACGTGGACTTTTCGGGACCGGATTCAGCGCTGCTGCTGGATCGGGGCGGAGAGCTGCTGCGCGCGCTGGAGCTGCTGGCGTTTGAAATTTTGCGGCTACAGTCCGGGGAACACGAGAAGATTTCCTTCGACTGCAAGAACCAGAGATCGCTGCGCTTGAAAGAATTACGCATGGCGGCGAGCGTGGCGGCGGAGAAAGTTCGGCAGACGGGAACGCCGTTTCATTTTGCGCCGATGTCGTCGCGGGAGCGGCGCATGGTGCATCTGGCGCTGCGGGATGAAGCGGACCTGCGTACGGAGAGCGACGGCGAAGGGCGCGACCGGTGCGTGGTGCTTTATCCGGCAGACCACAAAGCGGCCGGGGCGAAGCCTGCGCGGCGGACGCTGCCGTAGGGAAACTTTTTTCGTGGGTTCGGGTTGCCCCTGTCAGGAGGTCAACATGACTCATCCTAGCTGGCTTCTCCGATTAATCCTGGTGATGGTCGCGGTTTCGATCACCCTGGCTTGCAGCAGCATCAGTCCGCAACGACAAGCTTTATCTCTGACCGTGAGCCCTGCCAGCGCTACTGCGCCGGTTAATGGCCAAGTTCAGTTCACTGCCGCTGCGACCTATAGCATGCCGCCGACCTCCGTGAATCCAGTGCAGGCAAATTGGGGAGTCATCGATGCCGCGGGTGCTTTAACCACCGTGGTCACCGTCAACAGTGATGGCTTAGCGCAATGCACATCCGCGGCCTCGGGAACCTACACCGTGGGGGCGTGGATTTTGGAATATTCCACGCCGCCTTCCGTCATGTGCAACGTCGCCACGCCCTATGGCAATCCCTGTGGCGACTCGATTCTGAAGACCGCGCAGTTGACCTGCCCGTGAGAATGCTGCTGTAACATGAAGTGATGGATTCCCGGCTCGACGTTTTAGTTTGGACGAGTGTGGCTGCGTTACTGATGTTTTCGGCGGCTCCGGCGGCGCAGGCGCAATCGACTTCTTCTTCGTCTTCCTCCGTGCAACACAGCCGAAAGGCCGTGCCTGTGGCTGATGCCCGACTCGACCCGGGATCAGTCAGCAACAGCGTCTATCGCAATTCAGGTTTCGGATTTACGTGCAAAATTCCGGCCGGATGGGTGTTGCGGACAGAAGAGATGAACGCGCGGGAGGAGGGAGACTCAACGCCAGATGCGGGCAAAGCGGGACGTGTGCTTCTGGCAGCATTCGCGCGGCCACCACAGGCTCGGGGTGAAGATGTGAATTCGTCAATTCTGATTGCGGCGGAGAGTGTGGCAGCGTATCCGGGGCTGAAAGAAGCGGGGCAATATTTTGGGCCGGTGACGGAGATCGCGAAAGCGCAGGGATTCGATGTGGACGGCGAGCCTTACGAATTTGAAGTTGGTGCGAAGACGGTGGTGCGCGGAGATTTTGAGAAAAATATGGGGACGCGAGTGATGCGGCAGTCGACGCTGGTGATTCTGGAACACGGATATGTTGTGTCATTCACCTTTATCGGTGGAACGGTGGACGAGGTGGAGGAATTAATTGCAGGTCTGATTTTTGGAGTAGTGGCAAAACCGCACCCCTAGTCGTCCAAAAATAAATCGAAACCGATTATGAGAGGCATTCGTCCGGCTGCATGAAACTTAAATTGCCCGAGGGATTATTGAAAGCGTATTTATTCGATTGCGACGGAACGATTGCCGATTCGATGCCGCTGCACTACAAAGCCTGGAAGAAAGCGCTGGCTGAATGGAACTGCGAATTTGAGGAAAAGCTTTTCTATGAGTGGGGTGGCGTGCCAGTGGCGGAGATTATTTCGAGGCTGAACGCGAGAGACGGGCTGAGTATGCCGGTGGAGGCGGTGGCACGGCGAAAGGAAGAATTTTATTTCGAACTGTTGCCCGAGCTGCAGGCGGTTGCGGAAGTCCTCGATCACATTAATATTGCGCACGGCCGCATTCCATTTGCGGTAGTTTCGGGAAGCACGAAGGAATCGGTGACAGCGTCTCTGGTTGCTCTGCAACTGCTTGATCGATTTGAGACGATGGTGTGCGCTGGAGACTACTTGAAGAGCAAGCCGGACCCGGAAGCGTTTCTGTTGGCGGCGGCGAGGCTGGGAGTGGCGCCGGAATTCTGTTTAGTATTTGAAGACACGGAGATGGGGATTCAGGCGGCCACGGCGGCGGGCATGGCTGCGGTGAAAGTTCCTCCGCCGTGGGAGAGGGAATAAATCAATCTAAGGGTTCGGGTTCGAGGGCGATGTTGGTTTCGCCGGCGGCTTTTTTCTGGGCGTATTTTTTCATCCAGGCTTCCCAGCTTTTGCCGGCGGCGGTGTCGCGTCCGGTGAAGGCGAGGGCGGCGATGTCGGCGTAGGAGATGGAGATTTTTTCGTTGGAGTTTTTGGGGTAGAGGCGAACCATGGAATCCTTCAGTGTGGCTGCGGTGCGGCGGTCGAAGAGATAGCCTTCGATCTTCGATCCGTCTTTGCGGGTGATGGTTACGTCGCCGCGGTAGTCGAAGGCTTTTTCGAGGGCGATGCGGATTTCTTCGTCGCTGGCGAGTTGGGGAATCCAGCCTTCGAGTTTTTCGTGGAGTGTGCCGGGAGCGAGTTCGAGGGCGTCGGGATCGGCGTGGGGCACGGCTTGCGCGGATTCGTGGTCGATGTGGCCGGATTCTTTGCCTGTCATTTTTCTAATTCAAGTTCAAAATCTTAAACACAGAGGACACAGGGGTTCACAGAGGAAACCCGTTACGCGCGAGTTTCTTGCAGAGTGTCGTTCGTCTGCGCGATCTGCACCAGCGGGTGGACTGGGGCTTGCGGTTCGTCCAACAAGCGCAGCGCTTCTTCGTCGCGATAACTTGTGAACAGCGTGGCTTTCACCGTGGCCAGGAATCCGGCTAGCGAGCTGAACGTGGCATTTACTGCGGAGGCTTCGTAGCCGCTGTGGACCATGCAGTTGGCGCAGGCGGGGTTGCCGGACTCGGTGCCATAGTTGCTCCAATTCGTGGTGGAGAGAAGCTCGGCGAAAGTTTCGGCGTAGCCATCTTGCAGGAGATAGCAGGGCTTTTGCCATCCGAAAATATTGTAGGTAGGCATGCCCCACGGGGTGCAGGGGTAGGTGCGCTTGCCCATCAGGAATTCCAGAAAGAGCGGGGAGAGGTTGAAGCGCCAGTTCTTTTTGCGGTTCGACAGAATCGCGCGGAACATGCGGCGGGTGCGGGCGCGGCCGAGGAAGTGCTTTTGGTCGGGCGCTTTGTCGTAGGAGTAGCCGGGCGAGAGCATCATGCCTTCGAGGCCGAGTTCCATCATGTCGTCGAAGAAGGCGCGGACGGATTTGGGATCGGCGCCGTCGAAGAGCGTGGTGTTGGTGGTGACGCGGAAGCCGCGGCTGAGGGCTTCTTTGATCGCATCAACCGCGATGTCGTAGCCGCCTTCGCGGCAGACGGCGAGATCGTGCTCGTCGCGCTGGCCGTCGAGGTGGACGCTGAAGGTGAGGTACTTGCTGGGCTTGAAAAGATGGATCTTTTCTTTCAGCAGCAGGGCGTTGGTGCAGAGATAAATATATTTTTTGCGGGCGACCAGGCCTTCGACAATCTCGCCGATTTGCGGGTGCATGAGCGGTTCGCCGCCGGGGATGGAGACCATGGGGGCGCCGCATTCCTCGACGGCGCGGAAACATTCTTCAGGAGAGAGATCTTTTTTTAGGATGTGGGCGGGATATTGGATCTTGCCGCATCCGGCGCAGGCGAGGTTGCAGCGGAACAGGGGCTCGAGCATGAGCACGAGCGGGTACTGCTTGCGGCCGGCGAGCTTCTGGCGCAGGACGTAGGACGTTACGGTCCACATCTGGGATACGGGAACTGGCATTATGGGTTGAGAACTCCTGTGGAGTTATTTTAACAGGGTCAGGTGGTTAGATGGTGGTGGAGCGATCGGGGGTGCCGGAAGTGGAACGTCCGTGTAATCGGGGTAGCGGCTCAGTTTGCCGCCCGCGACCAAGAAAATCGTCGAGCTTCGCTCGACAGGACAGCCGGGGGCGGCTGTCCCCACACGAGCCTCGGCCAGGCTGAGCGACTACTGGATTTTGACGTTCTGCGCGATACAGGAGAAGCCCGTAAACCCGGCGTCAGAATGCGTTGTAAACGCGGCATTTACCGGGTGGATTCGGGGGTACACGGAGGTCCATGGAGGGGTTTTTCCGTGGTATAATTTGATAGTCGCTAAACGAACCTAAGTACACGAAATTTCAATCACTTGAAGTCGGTTTCGCAGGGGTAGAGCCGTGCCGTGCGAAGGCGATTCTGCGAGCGAGTTTGAAGTCTCGGTTGACTGAGGTTGTGGGTGACAAATCGGGCATGCTCCACGGAGTGGAATGGCCACCAAAGAAATCACTACTCCCATCGTAGAAACCAAAACAAAAAACGGAGTTGTCACGCCGATCGCGGGAACTAATGGCGGCGGCAAGAACGACTATAACGCCGACTCGATCAAAGTGCTCGGCGGTATGGAGGCGGTGCGCAAACGTCCGGCGATGTACATCGGATCGACGGGCGATCTGGGGCTGCACCATCTGGTGTATGAAGTTGTCGACAACTCGGTGGACGAAGCGCTGGCGGGTTTCGCGACCAAGATTGAAGTCACGATTCACATCGACAATAGCATCACCGTGATCGATGACGGGCGCGGCATTCCGGTGGATGACATGGACATCGACGGCGAAAAGATTTCGGCGGCGCAGGTGGTGATGACCACGCTGCATGCCGGAGGGAAATTTGATTCGTCGACGTACAAGGTGTCGGGCGGATTGCATGGAGTGGGTGTTTCGTGCGTGAACGCGCTGAGCGAAGAATTGGATTTGGAAATCTGGCGCGACGGGGCGACTTGGGAGCAGACCTACTCCAAGGGCGAACCGACGAGCAAGATGAAGAAGGTGGGCGCGGCGAAGCGGCGCGGGACGAAGGTTCACTTCCTGCCGGATCGCAGCATTTTTACGGGGACGGTGGAATACAACTACGACACGCTGGCGCAGCGGCTGCGCGAATTGGCGTTCCTGAACAAGGGATTGTTGATTACGCTAACCGACGAGCGCTCGACCGACGCGAAGAGCGGCGAGGCCAAGCACGCAGACTTTAAATACAACGGCGGCATCGCGGAGTTCATCAAGCATTTGAACCGGGGCAAGCAGGTGCTGCACGACAAACCGATCTACATGGAAGCGGAGCGCAGCGGCGTGGCCATGGAGATTGGGCTGCAGTATAACGACGGGTATTCGGAGTCGGTGTTCAGCTTCGCGAACAACATCAACACGGTGGATGGGGGCACGCATCTTTCGGGCTTCCGCATGGCGCTAACACGCACGATTAACTATGCCGGGCAGCAGATGGGGCTGTTCAAGGACGTTAAAGAAAATCTGACGGGCGACGATGTGCGCGAAGGGTTGGTGGCGGTGATCAGCGTGAAGCTGTCGCAGCCGCAGTTCGAGGGGCAGACCAAGGGCAAGCTGAATTCCGACATTGCGGGAATTGTGCAGGCGTTCATCAACGAGCGGCTGGGAGCGTTCTTCGAGCAAAACGCGCCGGTGGCGCGGAAGATCATCAACAAGGCGGTGGACGCGGCACGGGCGCGCGAGGCGGCGCGGAAGGCGCGGGATTTGACGCGGCGCAAGGGAGCGCTCGATTCGGGCGGGTTGCCGGGCAAGCTAGCGGATTGCTCGGAGCGGGATCCGAACCGTTGCGAATTGTTTTTGGTGGAGGGCGAATCGGCAGGCGGGACGGCGAAGCAGGGGCGCGACCGGCGGTTCCAGGCGATTCTGCCGCTGAAGGGAAAAATTCTTAATGTAGAAAAAGCGCGCTACGACAAGATGCTGGCGCACGAGGAAATCCGCGCCATGATCACGGCGCTGGGCACGGGCATTGCGAAAGACGATTTCGATCCAACGAAAGTGCGGTACGGGAAAATCATTTTGATGACCGACGCGGACGTGGATGGATCGCACATCCGCACGCTGCTGCTGACGTTTTTCTTTCGACATATGCAGGAGCTGATCAAGCGGAACAATATTTATATCGCGCAGCCGCCGTTGTATTCGATCAAGAAAGGCAAGTCGATGCAGTACATCAAAGACGACGATGCCTTCGACAAGGTGATGCTGAAACGCGCGGCGGACGGGCTGATCGTGCGCTACGGCGAGGGCGCGGCCAAGCTGGAGGGCGCGAACCTGACGCGCTTTATGAGCGTGCTGAAGGAGTATCTCAACTTTTTTGACAAGGTGAACAAGCGGCTGCGCGACGAGAGTGTGACCGAGTTGTTGCCGAAGATGGATTTTTCGAAGCATGCGGATTTTGAAGGCGATAAGAAGACTCCGCCGAAGAAGATTGAGAAGCTGGAAAAAGAATTGAAGCGGCTGCAGAAAGAGCGGAAGTTCAAGAGTGTCGAGCCGGTGTTTGACGAAGAGCACAATCTGTGGGAAGTGCGGTTTGTGAGTTCGCAGGGGTCGGAGCACGCGATCAGCTGGGAGCTGGCCTCCAGCGCGGAGTTCCGGCAGCTGATTTCGAAGTTCAAACAGATCGAGCCGTATATGGAACCGCCGTTCGTGGTGGAAGCGGTGACCAAGGCTGCGGCTGCCAGTGGCGCCGACGATGCGGCGGAGGATGAAGGCGGGGACGATTCGGGCGAGTCGGATGGAAAGTCTGGAAAGAAAACCGTCAAGGCTGCGCCTGGATCGAAGACCCGTGCGGTGATCGAGCCGGTGGAGAAGGCTACGGCGCGAGAGCTATTTGAATATGTGAAGAAAGAAGGCAGCCGCGGGTACGATGTGCAGCGCTATAAAGGCCTGGGGGAGATGACGGCTCCGCAGTTGTGGGAGACGACCATGGATCCGGAGCGGCGGACGTTGCTATCGGTGAAGCTGGAAGACATTGCCGAGTGCGAGACCATCTTTACCACGCTGATGGGTGAGGACGTGGAAGCGCGGCGGAAGTTCATCGAAGAGAATGCGCTGGATGTGAAGAATCTGGATATTTAGCCGAGCGCTGAAGTACCTCAGGGGCTGAAGCCCTTATCATAATTAAAGTGCTTATCGCAGCGCTGAAAGCGCTGCGCCACCCAAAATCTCACCCAAGATGGCGCAAATCAAAATCGCTCTCACTTCAGCAGCGTAGCTCGGGAGAAAGAAGGCAGCTTGGCTTCGGTGCGGCCGAGCTACGTTATTTCATGCCTTCGACCAGATACAGATCGGCGAGGTTGCGGTGGTAGCCGAAGACGCAGGTTTTGGCGTCGGGTGTCATGTAGATGGGGCCGATGTTTTCTACGCCGGCGGGATCGGAGGGCATGAGTTCTTTCCAGAGGGTGCGCTGGCCGGATTTCATGTCGAGGCGGTAGACGCGGGCGGGGAGTTCGCCGGGTTGATAGATGTAGAGGGATTGTCCGTCGCTGCTCCAAGTGATGGGCTGCTCGCTTTGATTGAGTCCAGGGATGAGGCGAGGATCGCCACCGCCGACGGGGTACAGATAGCCTTTCTGATCGGGGCCAATCCCGGCGACCTGCTGCGAGTCTGGGGAGATGGCAAAAGCGGTGCCGTTGACCCCCTCCTGAGAGATGGCCTGGCTCTTGCCCGAGGCGAGATCGTAGACGTAAAAGCGAACTCCCTTGTCGGGCTCGTCGGCGGCGAACAGGATACGTTTTCCATCCGGGAACCAGCGGGCCCAACCGTGGTTGACGTTGTCTTTGGTGAGATCTCTGGGTTCGCCAGCACCGGTGGGCAAGAGCTTGAACTGGGAGGGTGATTCCTGGGTTTGGGCGATGGCCCATTTTTCGTCGGGAGACAAAGCCACCGCGCCGCCTTCGCCTAACAGGACCGCAGGGGAGCCATCCGTTTGGCGAATGTAGGTTGCATAAGTGAGGCCAGCGGACTTGGAGTAGGCCAGGGCTCCGCCGCCGCCTTCCTCGTCAAACAGCAGAGTCTTGCCGTCGGCTGAAAGGTCGGAGGGATAGGTGTAGTCGAGCCAGGAGAGTTCGTGCTGCCTGGGATCCTTGGCAAAGACGCCGAGCAATTCACGGCGAAAAGAAGCGCGAACCAGGAGCACACGCCCATCCTTGGCGATGTCCAGAAGCATAAGAGCTCCGGGCAGGCGGGCTACGATGCGCTGCTTGCCGTCCAGGGACGTGGCATAGAGAGTGCGGTCCGAGCCGGACTTGCTGGCAGTGAACCAAATCTCCTTGCCATCAGGGGACCAAGCGATGCCTTGAATGGTGAAGAATTGGGAGGAAAGAAGCTTCTTGTTGCCGGCCATATCAACGATGGCGAGCGAGCCGGTGTCGTCGGCCTGGAGGGGGTGATCGGCGAAGGCGATGAGGTCTCCTCGGGGCGAGAAGCGCGGGTGGCTGATCCAGCCCCCGGTCTGATACAAGGGTTTTCCGATGGGAAACTCCAAGCGGTTGCGGCCGCCAAGATCGCGAACGACGGCCAAACCACTGCTGTCGGGAGCCCAGTCGGCCCACTGGACGTGCTCCAGTATTTCCCGCGGAGCACCTCCCGAGAGAGGCGCGCGAGCGAGGGTACCCATACTCACATAAGCTCCGATGGCCCTGCTGTTCAGCAAGACCGCCATTTCGGAGGTGGGAGAGATGGACATGAGCTGGGTGCGGCTGAGGCCCATGGAACGGGACTCAGGAGCTTCGGGACGAGCGGTGAAGACGTCGACCGGATTGCCCTGCCAGGCGGCGCTGTACAGGATGGTTTGGCCGTCTGAGGCAAAGCGGGCGGCGCGGATGCTGCCGCGGCGGAAAGTCAGTTGACGGTAGACGGGCGGCTCGGCCGGCACGGAGGCGAAGAATTTCTTGCCCGCGTATAGACCGGCGGCAGCGGCGATGAGCAATCCCACGGCGAAAATCACGGCGACGGCAGACTTGCGGCGCGGTGCGAGAGCCGGGGCTGCAGCGACCACGCTAGTGGAAGCAGAAGCCTGTGAGGTATCGGTGGCGACCGAGGTGCGCGAGGAATCCATGGAGCGCTTGAGGCGCTTGAGGTCCGCACGGAGTTCGGCTGCGGTCTGGCAGCGCAGGTCGGGGTCTTTTTCGAGAGCCTTGCTGATGATTTCCTCGAGCTTGGGAGGAAGTTCCGGAACCAACTGGTGGGCGGCGGTGGGATGACGATTGAGGATGGCATCGGTGACGACCGCGGAAGTTTCTCCACGGAAGGGCAAGATGCCGGTGGCCATTTCGTAGAGCACGACGCCGAAAGAGAAAAGGTCGGTGCGGCCGTCGAGTTCCTTGCCACGCAACTGTTCGGGCGACATGTAGGCGACGGTGCCGACGGCAGTGCCGGGGCTGGTGAGGTCCAGGCCAGCGGCGTCGGCGAGGGTTTGCGAGTCGCCGCTGGTGGGGCGGGCGGCGCGGGCGATTTTTGCCAGTCCGAAATCGAGAATTTTGGCGTGACCGCGATCGGTGACGAAGATGTTGGCGGGCTTGATGTCGCGGTGGACGATTCCCTTGCTGTGCGCGGCGTCGAGGGCGTCTGCAACTTCGATCGCCAGAGTGAGCAGGCTTTCGAACTCCATCGGCTTGCCGTTGATCAGGTGTTTCAGGGTTTGGCCGCTGAGACACTCCATCACGATGAACAGATTTCCCTCGTGCTGGCCGATCTCGTGGATGGTGCAGATGTTGGGGTGGTTCAGCGAAGACGCTGCGCGGGCCTCGCGGCGGAAGCGTTCGAGGGCCTGGGGGTCCTGGGAAGAGACGTCGGGGAGGAATTTCAGAGCGACGAAACGGCCGAGCTGAGTGTCTTCCGCTTTGTAGACGACACCCATCCCGCCGCCACCGAGAAGTTCGAGGATGCGGTAATGAGAGACAGTCTGGCCGATCATGGACGAAGCGGGTGACGCGGATCCACGTTGCACACGCAATCGTGGAGTCGAGCTATCTTAGGGGGAATTACTGTGGGAGTCAATTTTCGCGACGAAGAAACCGTCGAGCTGCGCTCGACGGGACAGCCGAGGCGGCTGTCTCCACAGGAGCATCTCAGCTGGCGGGATGCGAGGCGGCGGCGATGTCCTGGAGCAGGTCGGAGGCTTGCCAATCCGAGCCGTGATACCACTTGAAGATTTTTCCGTTGGGGGAGATGACGGCGGTGCTTAGGGAGTGGGTGATCAGGCCGCCTTCTTCTTTGTAGGTGAGGGCGAAGTAATCGGCAAATTCGGGTAATTCGGTTTGCGGAATTGCAGTGAATTCCCAACGAGTGAAGACGGCGGGGTCCTTGCTGCCGGCGCTGGAGAGGCCGTAAGCGCGCAGAACTTTGGGAGTGTCGTGGGCGGGATCGAAGCTGATGCTGAGCAGGTGGGTCTTGCCGTAGCGGGCGGGATCGGCGCGCAACTGGCGATCGATGGCGGCGAACTCGTGGCTGACGCGCGGGCAGAAATCGGGGAACGGGCAGCGGGTGTAGATGAGAGTGAGCAGCAGAGTCTGGCCGCGATACTGATGCAGCGAAATATGCTTTCCGTTCTGGTTGATCAGTTTGAAGTCGGGGACCTGATCGCCGGGCTCGGGGATGTGGACAGACGCGGTGGGCTGGGCGGCGGGAGTTTCCGAATGGCCGGTGACTTTCACATTTTCCAGCCAGTATTTATCGGAGTCGACGACGACATCGGCGGCGATGGAATCGCCGGGCTGGAGTTGATCGATCTGGGAGGGCGGCTTGAAGGTGTAGGGCATGATCATGGGGTCCATGAAGCCGGCGACGGGCTCATTGTCGATGTTGGCGGTGCCGGCGTTTTTGTCCACGGAAATGACTTTGCCTTTGAGGGGATAACGCTTGGCGGAGAGGGATTGGGTGCTGGCGGCGGCGGGCGGTGATGGTCCGCGATTGCAGGCGGCGGGAAAGGCTAGCAGGCAGAACAAAAGAAGGCGGAGTGGATTGAGTTTATTGGGCATGTGTAGTCTATTATCTCCGATTGTTGGGCTTCGGGCTTCGGGCTTCAGCGGTCCACGTTTCGGAGTGGTGCGTCGGTTTTGCCGACGTTGAGGAAAACCGTCGAGCTTCGCTCGACGGACAGCCGAGGGCGGCTGTCCCCACATGGGCATCTTCTCTTATGAACATCTCTTATGAGCATCTTCCCTTACGAAACATCTTCTCTATGAGCATCTCTGCACTATGAGCATGTCCTCAGTTCAGTAGTGAAAGCGGTAGCGAAACTCTGCATAAATTTGGCGGGGATCGTTCCAGTGAAATCCGCCGAAGGTCAGGCTGTTATCCAGCTGCATGCGGCGGTTGGCCACGTTCAGGGCGGTGAGTGAAACGGTGTATTTTTCGGCGAAGCTTTTCCCGAGAGCGAGATCAAAGGTGGTATGGCCGGGAAGATAATCGCCGGGATACTGCACGCCGGGCTGGCCATTGGTGAATCCCGAACCATAGTACACATTGGTTGAGGCGTAGCTGTGCCAGGGCAGATTTGCGTTGAAGCCGACGTTCAATGTGTTTCTCTGATCATGGTCTACGGGTGCAAGTCCGGGCGGAATATCGAGTCCGCAGGACGGGGTGGGGGGGCTGGTGGGGCAGATCAGGCCTCCGGTGATGGGAGAGGTGGCTTGCGCGATCTGATTGGCGTAAGCCAGGTGAAATTGACCGTGATGGGCGATGCTGGGGGAGCGCAGCGTGAGTTCCCAGCCTTGAATCAAGGCCGCATCCCAGGTGATGGGCCAGAAGATATTGGATTCTCCGATGTTGTTATGATCCAGCCAATTCCGCGCTCTGGTTTCGTAGTTGTCGGCGCTGAGATTCCAGCCGCGATAGGGAATGGTGACGCCAAACTGCCACTCGATATCCCGCTCGCCGTGCAGAGGAGCGAAAGCAAAACCCTGACCGGTGGCCAAATTTTGCAGCGCGCTGGTTGCCGTCACGAGTGGCGGCGCTTGATAGAAGTAGCCGTAGAAGCCGCGAAACACCCAATTCAGGCGCGGAATTTTGACCGCAACGCCAAGACGGGGGTCGGTCGCGTTCTCCGAAATGGAAGCGTCAAACGCGGTCTCGCGAAGACCGGCGATGAAGGTCAACCACGGAGTCACTTTAAATTTGTCGTTGATGAACACGGCGGTGACGCCTCCACTTGCGCCAATGGAAGAAGGAGCGACATTGGGAGTGCCGTCCGTGTACTGGTTATAGAAGTAGTTGTACTGGTGCTGGCCGAATCCGTAGACGCCGGCTTCGAGATCGTTCTTCCAGAAATTCACGTTCAAGGCCGCCTGCATGCCTGCGTAATTGGCGGTCTGAGTGACGGTTGAGATCACGGGAAAATCGTTGGTTCCGCCCTGATAGTTCGCGCCATTGTAGTGGTAAAAGGGAGAAACCGTGAGCAGCGTATCTGGGTTGAAGGTGTGAACCCAGGAGAAAGTGACGTAGCCATCAGGCTCGCGCTCGCCATCGCGCAGGCCATAGCTGGGATAGATGGAGTTTCCGATTGAGTTGGGGTTGGGGTCGATGGGGATCTGGTAATAGTCCTGGCGCAAGGATGCGACCACACGATATTGGTTCCTGGAATCGCGATTGAAGATGAAGGAGGCGAATCCTCCGTAGCCGTTGGCCGCGTCGTGAAAAACGGGCGCAACCGGGGTTTGAAGTCCGTAATTGCTTCTATTCCCGTTCAGGCTGGCATAGTAAGCAAATCGCTGGGTGTGCCCTCCGCAACTGATCTGGTCGTTAGTTTGATAGAAATTTCCGGAGCTGATCACGAGATCGCATTCCCGGTCGCGTTCAAAACCGGTGCGGGGCGCGATGTTGAAGACTCCGTAGGTGCGGTCGCCATAGTCGGCGTCGTAGCTGCCTCTCTGAACTTCGAGGTAGTCGATATCCTTAGGATCGATTTGAGGACCCACATTGTTGGCGATGTTGGTGTTGGGGATGGGGACACCGTCAATCAGCCACTCGACCTGGTGGCCTCCTCGCATGTGCAGCATATCGTGCGTTATATAGGCGGCGGGCACGTAGTCTGTGATCATCTCCATGCCGTTGGTGCGGTCCGCTCCAGGGGTTTCCTGGATATCCTCGCGGTTCAGCATGGTCGTCGGGGTGACACTGTCTGTGGTCGCTTCTACTGGAGTTCCCGAGACCGCGACGGTTTCCTTCACGGTTGAAACAGCCAGCCTGAAATGGAGCACCGGACTGGTGTCAGACTGAACAATCACGGCTTGTTGCGTTTGCTGGAAGGACGGCGCGGAGACTGTGACCGTGTAATTGCCAATGGGTACGGAAGTGAATTCAAATTCTCCGTTGGAGTTGGAATCCAGCGAGCGGCTCCACTCCGAGTTCTGCGCCTTCAGCATAACCATGGCGCCTTGAACGGGACGGTGCTGGGGATCGTGAACGATGCCGCGAACGGAACCGAAAATCGAGGCGGAGGCGGCGGCACCCAAGCAGAGAACAACTGCCGTCAGTCTAGAAACTTGCCTCATTAAGATGTCTCCATTCTGTGCATCGGGTTAGGGCGGTTCGGCGTGGCGCAGCGGCTTGAGTGCAGCGGCGTGCAGCGACACGCTCCGGCGAAAAGCGCCTATGCGTTACGAAACAGAAATTAAGTCACGCAGGGATACAGCATGAGTACGGGGGCGGAGCGCGAGCGGATTGGAATTCGGCGGAGGCGGAGGCGGGGGGTGTTGGTTGGGAACCTAATACGCCCGCACTGCTCGCATACGGGAAGAAGGCAGCGGCTCGCGGCTGGGGATGAGCCCATTGGGCGGAGATGGTTGCGCGGCAGCACTCGCGGTCACAACAAGCGGT
Source organism: Acidobacteriaceae bacterium (assembly GCA_003131635.1). GTDB lineage: Bacteria > Acidobacteriota > Terriglobia > Terriglobales > Acidobacteriaceae > Sulfotelmatobacter. The sequence goes on along the minus strand of PKVZ01000030.1, from coordinate 5,158 downwards.
ATCCCGGATGACAAGTTGGTTGGCTTCCGAGGCCACGGAATCGTGGCAGCGATGCACAGCTTTTCGAACACAACAGGCATGTGGCGCGGCAACCGCGGCAGCCAGCGCAAGGGGCGCAATATTCCCCACGAGAGCGAAGAGGAACAATAGTCTGGCGGTCAGGCGATGCATGGTTGCGGCGTGAATCCGAACCCCGAGGTGGGGCTAGCATAGAACAGAATCCCGAATCGGTGCAAGCCAGGGCGGGCAAGGATCGGTTACTTCGTCAGCACGTAGGCGCCGCCGTTGGTGAAGGCGATGACGAGGTTCATCAGGACGATCATGAGATCGTAATGCCAGCCGGAGGACTTCTCACCCCAGAAGCCGGTGTGCCAGACGAAAATTTTTTTTTGGATGGCGCCGAACATGATGAGGATGAGACCGAAAGCGGCGAGTTGGGTGAGGATTCCGAAGGCGACGCCCAGGCCGCCGGAGACTTCGGCGATGCCGAGGAAGATGGTGAAGGGCTTGGGCATCCCGATGCTTTTGGCGCGGGCGGTGGGATCTTTAAGGTGGGAGTAGCCGCTGGTGACAAAGACGAGAGCGACCATGAGGCGCAGCAGCAGGAGGCCGAGGTCGGTGAAGCGGGCTAGTTGGGGGAACATGGATGCCTTTCGATGACTCGGACTTGATTGAGGTTGATGGAGCAACACAGCCCCCAGCGCGTGAAGGCCGGACTTTAAGCGTGACCTTTTCGGTGCAACCAAGAGGTTGTGGGAGAATTGCGTGTATCCAGAAAGCGTACCTCAGGCCCTGAAGGGCGGGCTCATTTTAACCGCTTAATGGCACGAATAAATTCGTGCCCTTCCCGGACCTCCACGACTAGGTTATTCCAAACCTCTACAACCGTTCAGGCTTTGCCGTGGATTTTGGCCCACCACCAACGCACACCGACGAACAGGAAACGCCAGTCGGAAAAAAATTCGGGCGGTTTGCCTTCGAAGGCGTGGCCGATGAATTGGAAGATCCATCCGATGACAAACAGAGCCAACGCGTAGAGCCACAGGCGATGAACAAAGATGCTGGCGAGAAAAAGTGGGATTGAGAGCAGGATGGTCGGGATGCCCAGGGTGTGGCAGATCCGGTTCATGGGGTGCTGATGGCTGGAGGCGTATTGAGCGATCCACTGCTGGTTGGTGCGGTTGCCTAGCATGCGGAGAGGATGATACACCGTTCCGGCATTTTTCGCTGCGGGAAAACGGACACTTCCGGACTGTATTTTTCACTTGCGAATGCGCACGGGTTATAACCCCAGTATCTATTTCCAGAGGCTACCTTACTGCGCGAAGCCGCATCCCTCTATGCGGCACACGATAAGCGCCGTTTGTTCGGACTGCATTTCGACCCGCGATCTGCCCGCGTCTGGAACCGCCGTTTCGACTGGACCCCGTTCGGGTTTGTGTCAGTGCAAGTCTCATTGTCGGCTGCGTGTCGACGGCGGAAAAGTCGGGCCAGGATTCGACCCATGCGCGCAGCTGTCTGTTAAACCAAAACTGGCTCAGAAGGAAAACGAGTCAAAAACAATGCGAAAACTAATCTTACCTGCGCTGTTGTGCGGGTTCGCTCTAACCATGATGCCTGCCCTCGGCCGGGCGCTAACTTGTCCTGCCGGAGACGATAATATGCTGGACTGGATGACGCTTGACACCGCCACCACTCAGCACCTCAACGGTCCACAGAGTTTGCCGCTGTACACCGTGCTCCCCGCGAGCGGACTTTTCTGGTGGATCAAGGGTGATCACAGCGGCGAGGGCTATCCCTGGGATGTTCAGTATAACGACTCGACGAATATCTACCAATGGATTACGGACTACGACCCTTACAGCTATACCGATCCCCATTACTTCAAAGCTTTCGATAGCGAGACGGGTATGCCATGGACACCCATTTGTATTCCGGCGGGCTCGGCGGGGGAGAGACTAAGCAGCATTACGGTGGCCAGTGCGCAAACGGGCTACCACGAGTACGGGCCCAACTGCACCAAGGGAAGCCAGCAGTTTTACTTGGGCAACACAGTCAACCAGGTGTGGAACTATGGCAATTTGAATATTGACGATACGACTCCTGCCGGCAATCTGGGGACGCACCCTGACTTGCAGTTGTCTTACCGGTACAGCTGTGACAGCAGCTATGCCAACTGTAGCTACGAAGAGGTTTATGACTTTATGCAGGGCTATGGAGAAGTCCGGTGGACTTATTACACTCTGCAAAGTGGAAGTTACGTTCAACAAAGCCAAACGGTTTTTAACCAACTGGTCAGTGGCGGAAGCCCAGCTCCTTATTTCCCCTGTACAATGCCGTAAATGCGAGCGGCAGTTTATGGGAAGATTTTAGAGGGCGCTTTCGAGCGCCCCATTTTTGTTTGCGGGCTTTCCGCTTTTGGTGCAACGTTCTGGCGCAACGCGAAGCCGGCCCTACCGGTTGAGGTGGGATGTTCCCGCGTGGTAGCATCCTAGGTTTTGGCAGGTATGTTGGGCTGGCCTGTATACTGCACTGTTCTTCATTCTGATCTGGGCCTTCACTCTTTCCACGCCTGCGAAGGAGCCTACTCGTGAAAGTTTATACCGGAGAAAATATACGTAATGTTGCGATTGTGGGGCACGGGCATGCGGGGAAAACCTCGCTGCTCTCGGCGATGCTCTACACCGCGGGGGCAACGCCGCGGCTGGGGCGGGTGGATGATGGGTCGGCGACAACCGATTATGACGAAGAAGAGATCGCCCGCAAGATGTCGATTGCGGCGACCGCGGCCTATGTGGAGTGGGGCAAGACGAAGATTAATGTGATCGATACGCCGGGGTTCAATATGTTCGTCCACGAAGCCCGGATGGTGCTGCCGGTGGTGGATGCGGCCATTGTGGTGGTGGACGGCGTGGCCGGGGTTGAGGTGGTGACGCAGCGGGTGTGGAAGGACTGCGACGAATACAAGACGCCGCGGCTGATCGTGGTGAATCGCATGGACCGCGACCGGGCGAATGCGGAGCGCGTGCTGGAATCGCTGATCAACGCGTTCGGAAGGAATGTGATTCCGATCGAGCTGCCGATTGGTAGCGAGAAGAATTTGACGGGCGTAGTCGACCTGGTGCGCATGAAGGCTTACACATACGAGTTGGGCGGGAACGGCAAAGGAAAAGAGACGGAGATTCCGGCCAACATGCGGGCGCAGGTGCAGGAGTCGCACGAGCAACTGGTGGAGTTGGTGGCCGAGGGCGACGACAAGCTGATGGAGAAGTTTTTTGAAGCAGGAACGCTGGGGGAGGAAGACCTGATTCCGGCGCTGCACAATGCTATTCGCGAAGACAGGCTTTTCCCGGTGATCTTTTCTTCGGGACTGGGCAACATCGGCGCCGATCGGGTGATGGATTTCATTGTCGATTACACTCCGGCACCTTCGGAGCATGAATGGGTGCAGGGCGAACCGGCGGGGTCGGGCAATGGAGACGCGCCGAAGCGGCATGAGACGGATGCGGAGCCGATGTCGCTGTATGTGTTCAAGACGGTGTCGGATGCGTTTGCGGGAAGGATTTCTTATTTTAAGGTTTTTTCCGGTGTGCTGAAGAATGAAGCGACCGTGCAGAACTTTTCGCGGGGATCAAGCGAGAAGCTGTCGCATATTTCCATCATGCAGGGAAAGACGGCGGTTCCGGTGACGGAGTTGCACGCGGGAGATATTGGCGCGGTGGCGAAATTGAAAGACACGCTGACGGGCGACACGCTGGGAGACAAGGCCGCGCCCATTCTGTATCCGCGGGTGAAACTGCCGGAGCCGNNATGCTGCGATTCTTCCGGGACGCGCAGACGCAGGAATTTCTGATTGCGGGCACGGGCCAACAGCATATCGAAGTGGTGGTGGCGAAGCTGAAGAAGCGCTATCACACGGAAGTGGTTTTGAAAGCGCCGAAAGTGCCTTACCGGGAGACGATCCGGGGCAAGGCTGACGTTCAGGGGCGGCACAAAAAGCAGACCGGCGGTCACGGACAGTACGGCGATTGCAAGATCAAGATGGAGCCCATGCCGCGGGGCGGGCAGTTTGAGTTTGTGAACGATATTTTTGGCGGCGCGATTCCGAAGAATTATATTCCGGCGATTGAGAAGGGAATCAAGGATGCGGCGGGGCGCGGGTATCTGGCGGGATTTCCGGTGGTGGATTTCCGCGTGATTCTTTATGACGGGTCGTATCACGATGTGGATTCGAACGACATGTCGTTCCAGATGGCGGGGCGCATCGCCTTCAGAAAGGCGATGGAGCAGGCGAAGCCGACTCTGCTGGAGCCGGTGATGTCGGTCGAGATTACGGTGCCGGACGATTTTGCGGGCTCGATTATGGGCGATTTGAACAGCCGGCGGGGACGCATCCAGGGCATGGACAATAAGGGCGGCAACACCATTGTGAAAGCGGAGGTGCCCATGGCCGAGATGCTGACCTATGGGGTGGACTTGACGTCAATGACGCAAGGGCGCGGCAGCTTCAACATGGAAATGCATCACTACGACACGGTGCCGGCAGCGCTGCAGGAAAAGATTGTTGAGAAGGCCAAGGCGGCGCGGGGTGAGGTGAAGGAAGAGGAAGAGTAGGGTATCGAGAGGCTGCGTTTGCCGACCGCGCATGATGTTATAGCCTAGGGGGCGTCTGGCGGCGGAGCCTGAGAGTATGCAATCTAAGTCGATCCCAGTCCTGAGATATCGATCCATTAAGGTAAGAGGTAGCCTCTTTGGTTCTTAAATGGGATAAGAAAACTGCAGCTCGACTCGGGAGCCAGATGTGGAAGATACTAATACGGTCAGGTGCTGAAACAACTGATCGTTGAGGTGGTGCGATATGGTTGTAACTGATAAACACGTCCAGGACATTAATGAGTGGTTACAACAAACGCTGGCACGACTGAATGAGCACTTTCTTACTGGCTTAGAGGAAGACTGGATGCTCTACGGGACGGGTACTGCACAGCTTCCATACTTAGCGGTGTTGGATGCGGTAGCAGAATTTCTTATTGAGAGTCGTGAAGGGAGACAGCCTGGCCCAGTCGTCAGGGATAGAATCACTTATCGCCACCAGCAAATCTCAGGCAGAAAGGAGGTTCTACCTAATGTATCCAACTATTCAATACAGTTCACGGAC
>PKVZ01000006.1:398-4537 GCA_003131635.1 Acidobacteriaceae bacterium | reverse complement strand
CCACCGCGCCATGCTCGTAACCCTTGAGCTGGTCGAGATCGGTGAGATGGACGGCGGAGACAAAAATGATTGCGGTGCGTTGAAAACGTGGGTGCTGGCGAATCATCGCGGCCAATTGGAAGCCATCGAGTTCCGGCATGCTTACATCCATCAGCACCACAGCAACGTCGGTTTTGAGGAGAATTTCGAGGGCTTCCTTGGCGGAATGGGCTTTGATCAGTTTTTCACCGAGACCACCCAGCATGACCTCATAGCTGAGCAGCTTGGCGGGCTGATCGTCCACCATCAGGATGTTGACTGTATCTATTTTGCCCATTCAATATTCTCGCGTTCAACAAGCACTTCGTTCAATCTACCGATGGAGCCACATCCGCAGCGACGAGAGCAGTTGCTCGGTATTGACCGGTTTCGCCAGATACTCGGACGCCCCAGCCTCAAGACACTTCTCACGGTCGCCCTTCATCGCCTTTGCGGTCAGAGCGATGATCGGCAAGCGACGGAAGGAAGCGTTCTGCCGAATCACTTGCATGGTCTCGTAACCGTCCATCTCGGGCATCATGATGTCCATCAGAACGATCGCGATATCCGGAGTGGATTCGAGTTTGGCAATCGCCTCGCGCCCGGTTCCGGCGGTAATCACCGTCATACCCCTGCGTTCGATAACACTGCTCAGAGCGAAAATGTTGCGTACATCATCGTCGACGACCAAAACTTTCTTCCCCACCAGGGCATCGTCGGAACGGTGCAGCCGGTCGAGCAATCGCTGTTTCTCCACCGGAAGATCGGAGACGACGCGATGCAGGAAGAGAGCGGTCTCATCCAGCAATCGTTCGGGCGATTCTACACCCTTGACGACCACACTGCGAGCCAGCGAGTGTAGGCGAGCGTCCTCTTCCGGAGAAAGTTCTTTTCCCGTGAAGACTACGACCGGCAAATCGCTTAAGGCAGGCGTGTCACCGAAGCGTTCCAACACATCGAAGCCGGATATGTCAGGGAGACGCAGATCGAGAACCACGCAATCGAAAGACTGCTCGTTCACGATCTGAATTGCCTCGGCGCCTGTGGAAACAACTGTCACGTCGATGTCGTTGTAGCCCAGCAATTCCCTAATACTGAGTTGCTCGCCGGGATTGTCTTCCACCACCAGGAGCCGCTTCCTGCGGGGTGAGGCATATTCCTTGATGCGGGAGAGTGCCGATTCCAGGCCCTCAGGCGTGGTGGGCTTGGTGACAAATGCGAAGGCGCCACGAGCGAGGCCATGGTGGCGATCTTCGTCAAGCGTCAACATCTGCACCGGGATGTGGCGGGTGGCAGGATCCTGCTTCAAGTGATTCAGTACGGTCCAGCCCAGCATGTCGGGCAGGAAAACATCGAGGGATACGGCCGTGGGGTGGTACTCGTGAGCGAGCGCAAGCGCCTCCGCTCCGCGCGAAGCTACGAGAACTTTAAAGCCCTTGTCGCGGGATAGATCGCACAAGACCCGCGCATAATGCATGTCGTCCTCGACAATGAGCAAAATAGCGTCGTCGGGCTGCAGATTATCGCGGTCGTCTTCAATTTTTTCGACTGCATGTTCCGCCATGCTCGCGACGGCGAGTTGCACAGGCGATACTGTTGACGGCGACCTGTGTTCCATTAAGGCGGCGTTGGAGCTGGAGGGCCCCACATAGGTCTGCGGCAAGTAGAGAGTGAATGTGCTACCACGGCCGGGCGCGCTTCGCAGTTGGATTTCTCCACCGAGCAAACTAGCCAGTTCGCGGCTGATGGCCAGACCCAGACCGGTTCCGCCGTACTTGCGGCTAGTGCCTGCGTCCGCCTGCTGGAAGGCTTCAAATATGATGCGTTGCTTTTCGAATGGAATGCCGATGCCGGTATCCGACACTTCGAAGGCCACAACGGATGCGGCCTTTCCAAGAATCGGATGATCCTCGCTCCAGCCGCTTCTAGCCAGCGATACGGACATCCGCACGCCTCCGACTTCGGTGAACTTGAAGGCGTTCGAGAGCAAATTCTTTAACACCTGCTGCAGCCGCTTTGAGTCCGTAACCACGCTGCGCGCGAGATGCGGATCGCTTTGTACCTCGAAACTGAGTCGACGATTCTCTGCTTCGTGGCGGAACGGGCGTCCCACCGCGTCCAGCAAGCTGGCAAAGAAGACTTCCTCGGCCTCGACGGATACCGTTCCAGACTCAATCTTGGACAAGTCGAGAATGTCGGTGATCAGGTTCAGCAAGTCGGTTCCTGCGCCGTGAATAGTGCGGGCAAACTCGACTTGTTTGGGAGTAAGGTTCGCATCCGGATTGTCGCTGAGCTGTTGCCCGAGAACCAGAATGCTGTTCAGCGGAGTGCGCAGCTCGTGCGACATGTTGGCCAGGAACTCCGACTTGTATTTCGAAGTGAGCGCCAGTTCCTTGGCTTTTTCTTCCAAGGCGCGGCGAGCTTGCTCGATTTCCTGGTTCTTGCGTTCGACTTCTACGTTCTGTTCAGCGAGCTGTTGCGCTTTTTGCGCGAGTTGCTCGTTGGTCTGCTGCAATTCTTTTTGCTGCATTTGCAGTTCGGTGGCCAACTGCTGCGACTGCTTCAACAGGCCTTCGGTCTGCATCGTGGCCTCGATACTGTTGAGCACGATGCCGATGCTGGCGGTCAATTGCTCGAGGAATGCTAGCTGTGAGGTAGTAAACGCGCTCAACGAGGCGAGTTCGATAACCGCCTTGACGCGGTCTTCGAACAACACAGGAAGCACGATCACGTTGCGCGGAACAGCCTCGAACAAACCGGAGCGAATCGCAATCGTGTTCGGCGGCAAATCAGAGATCAGCATGCGCCGTTTTTCCGCGGCGCACTGTCCGACCAATCCCTCGCCGATCTTCAGACGGCGCAGATGATCATCGTCGCCATCGCCGGCAAAGGCTGAAAGCAAAACCATCTCTGCCGACTCCTCGCCTCCCATCTGGTAGATCACGCCCTGTTGGGCGCTGACTAGAGGAGCCAGTTCCGACAGCAGCATGCGCCCCACGGTCGTCAGATCGCGTTGGCCCTGCAGCATACCCGTGAAGCGGGCTAGGTTNNCGCAGGTTGTCGATCATGGTGTTGAGGTTGTCTTTCAAGTCAGCTACTTCGCCGCTGGCTTCCACTTGAATCGAACGGGTGAGATCGCCTTTCGTGACGGCGGTGGCCACTTCGGCGATAGCTCGCACCTGGTTGGTCAAATTATCGGCGAGCAAGTTGACGTTGCCGGTGAGATCCTTCCACGTACCGGCAGCGCCGGGGACATTGGCCTGCCCGCCGAGACGACCTTCCACGCCGACTTCGCGGGCGACGGTTGTGACCTGATCGGCGAAGGTGGCCAGCGTGTCCGTCATGTTGTTGATGGTTTCGGCGAGCGCGGCCACTTCGCCCTTCGCGTTTACCGTCAACTTCTGAGTGAGTTCACCATTGGCAACCGCGGTTACCACCTTCACGATGCCGCGCACTTGCTCGGTGAGGTTAGCGGCCATCACGTTTACGTTGTCAGTAAGATCCTTCCAGGTTCCGGCGACGCCTGGGACTTGCGCCTGGCCGCCGAGTTTTCCTTCCGTACCCACTTCGCGGGCNNTGAGTTCGAGAATTTCACCTTTTACGTCGACCGTGATTTTGCGCGACAAATCGCCGCGAGCCACGGCGGTGGTTACTTCGGCAATGTTTCGCACTTGACCGGTGAGGTTACCGGCCATCGCGTTCACCGAGTCGGTAAGATCCTTCCATGTGCCGGCGACGCCAGAGACGTTGGCTTGTCCGCCCAGACGGCCTTCGCTTCCTACTTCGCGGGCCACGCGGGTCACTTCGGCGGCGAACGATCGCAACTGCTCGACCATCGTGTTCAGCGTTTCCTTGAGCTGCAGGATTTCGCCGCGAACGTCGACCGTAATTTTTTTCGAGAGATCGCCGTTCGCAATGGCGGTTGCGACTTCCGCGATGTTACGCACCTGACCGGTAAGGTTACTGGCCATGAAGTTTACGTTGTCGGTGAGATCTTTCCATGTGCCGGCGACGCCGGGTACTTGCGCCTGTCCGCCGAGTTTGCCGTCGGTGCCGACTTCGCGCGCTACACGCGTCACTTCTCCGGCGAAGGCGTTGAGTTGGTCCACCATGGTGTTGAT
>PKVZ01000006.1:0-385 GCA_003131635.1 Acidobacteriaceae bacterium | reverse complement strand
CCGGCCATGGAGTTGACGGAGTCGGTAAGATCCTTCCATGTTCCGGCGACGCCGGGCACGTTGGCCTGGCCTCCCAGACGGCCTTCAGATCCTACTTCGCGGGCTACGCGCGTCACTTCACCGGCGAACGCGTTGAGCTGATCCACCATGGTGTTGATGGTTTCTTTGAGCAGCAGGATTTCGCCGCTCACGTTCACCGTGATTTTTTTGGAAAGGTCACCGCTCGCGATAGCAGTCGCGACTTCGGCGATGTTTCGAACCTGCCCGGTAAGGTTGCTGGCCATCGAGTTGACGGAGTCCGTGAGATCTTTCCACGTACCTCCCACACCCGGCACTTGCGCCTGGCCGCCGAGTTTGCCGTCCGTGCCCACTTCGCGGGCGACGC
>PKVZ01000151.1:56619-76770 GCA_003131635.1 Acidobacteriaceae bacterium | reverse complement strand
CCATGGCGCGCGTGTCGTGCAAAACGTTGCGTTTGTCCTCGATGTATTTGACGATGGCGATGAGAATGCGCGCATTGCCCTGCCAGAGAAAAATCCGCTCGATATCGGTGACCGGATTGCGGCTGATGAAGTTTTTGATGGCGCGGTAATCGTAGGCCAGGACGACGACGGGAACGTCGAGGCCGGAACTCTTGACCTCGCGGGCGAGTTCGGCAGCGGTCATGTCGCCGACAGCGAGGTTGGTGACGATCAGGTTGAAGCGCGGCTGGGAGCGGGCCAGGTCTAGAGCTTCGGCGCAGCTGGAAACATGGGTGATGCCGGGGATTTGTTGCAGGTTGAGTTCGAGTGATTCGTCGATCAAGAGTTCGTTGAGACGGCCGTCTTCGCGGAGGATGAAGGAGTCGTAGAGGCTGGAGACGAGAAGGATATTCTGCACCTTGAACGGCATCAGATTGTCGAAGCCTTCAAGGCGGGCTTCGGCATCGAGAAGGGGCTCGAGGATGGGACGCGTGGTCATGGCGAGAGCGTTAACAGCCAATGATACGCCGTGGAAACAAAGACATTCCTTAGCTAGGAAAAAAGACGCTCCAAGTCGCGTGCGCCGTGAACGACGCGAAGTACGAATACTTCCTCATCGTCGAACCGGTAGAAGAGCAGATGCTTGGGAAATCCGGAGACTCTCATTCGCCGTACGTCTTGCAGTTCAGGGGAACGAAATGTGCACGGCGCACCCGCAGCCGGACGGCTGACGATAAGAGACACAACTGACGTGACCTCCTTCTGCCAGCGCCCGGCCAATCGCCTTCCCGACTGAGCGGTGTACCAATCAGCCTGCTCCAGGATGTCGGCGATGGCCGCATCGCTGAAGACGAGCCGGCGCTTCCTCATCAACGGCGGGCGCGCTCACGGAGCGCTGGGATCAGGCCCCTGCGGCGAATTTCGGCAACAGGGATTTCAATTTTCGGTCCCTGAGCAGCGGCGACGAGTTCCTGCTCGAGATTGCCCAAGCGGCGTTCCTTGTCCCGACGAATCAACTCGCGGACGTACTCGCTCGGGGTGCCCCAGTCGCCGGTAGCGACTTGCCCTTCCACGTATTCTTTCAGGGCTTCTGGGAGAGAGATGTTCAACGAGGTCATAGCCATCGCTTCATAATATGACAGTTTATGAAGGTAAGCAAAGTGTTCCGGGGTACTCTCGCGCAAGAATGTCTTATCGGAGCACGGGCATATGATGGTGACCTCGCAGAAACTCGTCGCGTGAGATCACCCGGCTTCGAACATTGCCTCCGATCACAGGGTGCAACGTTATGCTGATTTCGTGGTACTGAACCCCTTCGCTGTTCTTCTCCTCCTCATATCGCAGGGTGCGCTCCAGTTCGCTGTACGAGGGATGCCAACGAAACGTGTCCGACGCCTCCAGCCAGTCCAGGCCCGTCGTGTACACAAGCACGTATGTCCCAACCGGAATGGATTCCTTTTGCGCTGACCCGCCAGACTCCACTAAGAACCATCGTCTGGTCTCGTACGTTGCTGCATCGACGAGTCGGACGACAGCGTCCTCGCCCGTTTTGTTTTCGACAGTCAAGACTCCGTAGCCGTCTGTGCCGACGTCCGGGGTTATGCTCGTGCCACTTGGGAGCGAATTGTAATGGGCCGGTTTCTTCTCCTGAGCAGGCCCGCTAGATGCGCGAGGGCTCGGCCTCGGAGCCGGGGTTACTTCGACCACTTCGAAGGCGGAAGGCCCAGGTCCAGATTGTAACGATCCTCGCGACCCATGGCCTGCATCAGGTTGCGTCTGGACCGCGCGAGAAGGAGATCGATTATCCCTGACAGCAGCCCGCAGGAGCAGTCCCAACGATATCAACAGGATAATAGCCGCCGCCGTCGCTAGTGCATAGCCGTGCGATGGCGTTCGCTTCCCTGCCGCTTTGGACGAACGACCGCCAGCTGGGCGTTGCACCTCTGGAGAGCCTGTCGAGGCCGGAACGACTGAGCGTTCTGCCCTGAGTATTGGGACAGGACTTCCACACTTAATGCAGCGAAGGCATCTGCCGATGTGTGCTTCTTCCGAATGGTAGATGGCACCGCACTGGCACTCAAAGTCGATCATCCGCGTCTAGCCCCTCGGCCTCTCCTTGAGCATCACACGGACGAACAGCGGCGGTCCTCTAATTGATGAATCAGTCCCTCAATGTGTTGAAGCATCTCGTCGAGCTTTCGCAGTTGCGGCTGCGGGCCCAAATTGCAGAACGGGTTCTCTCTTAGCGGTGCCGCAAGTTCGGGCTGTTTCACCAGAGTGTCTGCGATCGCGACAGTCCAGTGACCAATCAGGTCAATGTGAATGGCCTGCTCCCGTAGAAGCTCCAGAATTGAGACAAGAATAGAGTCTGCGTTGTGATTGCTCATAATGTACGGATTGTAGGCCAGAATATCCGGGGAACTATGTGATTGTCGGGGAAATTCTGGTGAGCAAATCCCATTGCGGGAATGACTTTATGGGTCCAATCGATGCGCGGCTTACCTCAACTGCAGCCCGGTAGATGGGGCGCCTCAACGTCAAAATCCCCACCCTCGCCGCAAAGAACGCGGCAAGAGTGGGGCAGCCACTTCAGTAGTGCTACATGCGCTGCCGGACTTCGCCCGGCCGGACAGACGAGGGCGGCTGTCCCTACATGGTTCGTAAAAAGGGGCGGACGAAGGCGTCCGCCCCTCCACAATCAAATACAACCGTTAACTACACCAATCCTTGATCCAGCATGGCATCGGCCACCTTGAGGAAGCCGGCGATGTTGGCGCCGTTGACGAGGTTGCCGGGCGTGCCGTATTTCTCGGCCGTTTCGTAGCAGTTGCGGTGGATGGAGATCATGATTTTGTGCAGCTTGTCATCCACTTCCTCGCGGGTCCAGGAAATGCGCGCGCTGTTTTGCGACATTTCGAGGCCAGACGTGGCCACGCCGCCCGCATTCGCCGCCTTCGCCGGACCATAGAGAATCTTGGCCTCCAGGAAGAGCTTGGTGGCTTCGAGCGTGCTTGGCATGTTGGCGCCTTCTGCGACTACCTTGATGCCATTCTTCAGCAGGTTCGCCGCATCCTTCGCGGTGATCTCATTCTGCGTGGCGCTGGGGAAGGCACAATCCGCCTTGATGTTCCACAGCGGGTTGTGCTCCAGCTTTATGTCCGTGGGCATGAAGATCGCCTTCTTGTAGCGGTCCGCATAGTCACGAATACGGCCACGCTTCACATTCTTCAACTCCAGCACATAGGCCAGCTTCTCGCGATCGATGCCGTCCGGATCGTAAATCACACCGTTCGAATCGGACACGGTGACCGGCTTCGCCCCAAAGTCGAGCAGCTTCTCGATGGTGTATTGAGAAACATTNNAGCATTTCCTCGGCGAAATACACGCAGCCGTAGCCGGTGGCTTCTGGACGAATTAACGATCCGCCCCAGTTCAGGCCCTTGCCGGTAAGAACGCCGGTGAACTCATTGCGCAGCCGTTTGTACTGGCCGAACAAGTAGCCGATTTCGCGTCCGCCCACGCCGATGTCGCCGGCGGGAACGTCCGTGTCCGGGCCGATGTGGCGCTGCAGTTCGGTCATAAAGCTTTGGCAGAACCGCATCACCTCATTGTCGCTCTTGCCTTTGGGATCGAAATCCGATCCGCCTTTGCCGCCGCCCATGGGCAGCGTGGTGAGCGAATTCTTGAACACCTGCTCGAATGCAAGGAATTTCAAAATGCCGAGGTTGACCGAGGGATGGAAGCGCAGGCCGCCTTTGTATGGTCCGATGGCGCTGTTCATCTCGATGCGGAAGCCACGGTTGACTTCAACATTGCCTTGATCATTCGTCCAAGGCACACGGAACATCAGCACGCGCTCTGGTTCGACAATCCTATCCAGAATGCGGTTTGACTGATACTCGGGATGTTTTGCCAGAACTAACCGGAGAGAATCAAACACTTCCCGCACCGCCTGATGAAACTCAGGTTCGGCTGGGTTCTTGGCTTTAACGCTGATCATCACATTTTCAATGTAGTCGCCTGGAGCTTTGATTCCAGGCGATGTCAGAGTGCCAGAAGTCATAGTCCTACCTCCGTAGGTATGTCATGTACTAATCCGCTTTCATTCTGTGCTTCCTGTCGCAGCATACAAGGACATGGAACACTTCGCGGGGTGATCATTGTCACGTTGTTTCGTTCGTAGAATCAGGGAGTTACAGCGTACTTCGGCAGTGCGGAAAAGACCGCTCCGCCAGGCAAAAGCATACGCCTTCGGCCGCCGCAAACCAATTATTGTTCTTGATTGCTGTTGCTATTGCGAATGCTATTGCCTGGCTCCGGCTTAGTTTGGAACCCAGGCCGCGGACCAAGCTTGTCGATTGACCGGTGACAATGAGAGGAGTAGTGTTTCTGCAATTTCGGCAAAGCGTGGATTGGCCTAAGTTTCGGGACGACAGACAGTATGGCGAATGGGTTGGCTTTGCAGTAAGCAGCGAAAACCACGGATTAGCGGAGGAGCGAAATGTTTTGTACGCAATGCGGGGCGAATAACACGGACAGCGCAACGGTTTGCGCACAATGTGGCCGGAGTTTGGCGCCGGCACCTTCCCTTGCAGTGCAAGCGCCCCCGTTAGTTCAGACTCCTGTGGTCTACGTGCCGAATTATCTCGTGTTCGCGATTCTGTCCACCGTGCTGTGTTGTTTACCTGCGGGCATTCCGGCCATCGTGTACGCGGCGCAGGTCAACGGGAGGTTGCAGGCGGGGGATGTGGCGGGAGCGCAGGCCGCTTCCAAGAACGCAAAAATGTGGTGCTGGATCTCGCTGGGGCTCGGGCTGGCGTTCGGCTTAATTTACGGGATCATCGTGGCGGCGGGAATCATGAGCCGCATGAACCACTAGAACNNACATCGGGAGTGTTTCCGCCGTGCCCACTACGATATTTGACGGGATGGTATTGTCCCGGCTGTGGGTCGTTGCGCGCCATTCATCAGTTGCTGCAGGGGAATTTGAGTGCGGCGTGGGCGCTGAATCCGCTGACCGTTGTGTTGCTGCCTTTTCTCGCGTATGGGATGGCCTCTTACGCGTTCTTCCAGATTCGCGGGCAGCATTTGCCAAGGGTCTTCTTGCCGGCGGTTTCGATCCGCGCGCTCTGTGCCGTGATTATTCTGTTTGGCATCGCGAGGAATATTCCGGTCCATCCCTTTGACTTGCTGGCTCCGGCAGGAAGCGTTCTTCGTTAAGCGCAGGCGAGTTAATTCTTGCGGCAGTCCTCACAAACGCCGTAGATCTGGAAGGTGTGGCGGGTGGTCGTGTAGTTGTGGCGGCGTCCGATTTCCTGTTCCAACTGGTCCACTTCGCGGGAAAAGAATTCCACTGAACTGCCGCACTCGGTGCAGACCATGTGGTGATGGCTGCGCCGGTTGTACTGGTGCTCGTAACGGGCGATGCCGTCGTGGAAGGCGACTTCGCTGGCCAATCCGCACTCGGCGAGCAGCTTGAGCGTGCGGTAAACCGTGGTGTAGCCGATGACGGCGTCTTTTTTTTGCACCAGGCGGTGCAGTTCGTCGGTGGAGAGATGATCGCGAGTTTCCAGAAAGGTGCGCAGAATGGTGTCGCGTTGCGCGGTCTGCTTCAGGCCAACCCGCTTGAGATGCTGGTGGAGAATGCCCTGCGCTTCGCGCACCATCTCAGGGGAGATGGAGGGCTGGTCGTCGATGCGCTTCTGGGGGATGCGCTTCTGCCGCATGAAGGGACAGGATAGCATCGGACATCTTGAAAATGAAATTCATTTTCAGGAGAGGCGGGGAACTTGCGGAAGCACCCCTATTTGTCTTGCGGGCATGGACCCTCCTACAATCGAGTCTCGTCATGAGTGCTCCTACAGCAACTGGCGTTCCTGCCTCCCGAGGTTCGACCGGGCTACGAATTTTTCTGTGGCTGATCTTGGTCTTGGTTCTTTTGATCGCGGGCCTGATTGGCTACGCGTATTTCATGGCTCGCTCTGCCCTGCCTCAGCTTGACGGAAGCATTTTCGCGAAAGGTTTATCGGCGCCAGTGAAAGTCACGCGGGACGGGCATGGAGTTCCGGCAATCGAGGCCGCCAGTCTGGAAGATTTGTTCTTTGCCCAAGGCTACGTGACGGCGCAAGACCGGCTGTGGCAGATGGACGTGATGCGGCGCTTCGGAGCGGGTGAACTATCTGAAGTTCTGGGGGAAGGTACACTCAAGATCGACCGCGAGCAGCGCATCCTGGGATTGCGCGCGGCGGCACAAAAATCCCTAGGCGCGGCGAGCCCGCGCGATCGCTTGTACTTTGACGCATACGCCCGCGGCGTGAATGCCTTTATCGAAGAGCGCGGCAATGCGCTACCGATTGAGTTTCATGTTTTGAAATACCGGCCGAAGCCTTGGCAGGCGGAGGATTCCATCGTCATCGCAAATCAGATGGTGAAAGACCTCAACTTTTACGCTTTCGGAGACGCGTTCGCGCGAGAGAAGATTCTGGCCAAGCTGGGGCCTGAACTGACGGCCGATCTATACGTGAACCGGTCATGGCATGATCGTCCTCCGACGGTGATGCGGGAAGACTTGAGCGATCAGCCGAATCAGGGCGATTCCGGCGATAAGGACGACGACGATGACGACGATGACGATTCCGGCCCGGACAATGCGGTGACGCAGCGCAGGGGTGGGCTCGAAATCTGGACGCAACACGCGCCGGAAGCGGTTAACGGATCGAATGACTGGGTGGTCTCCGGAGCGCACACGGTCACGGGCAAGCCGCTGCTCTCAAACGATATGCACCTTGGGCACCAGATGCCGAACCTGTGGTATGAGGCGCATCTGAAGTGTGGAAGCGTGGATGTTGCAGGCGTGACATTGCCTGGAATGCCGTACGTCATCGTGGGACACAATCAGCGCATTGCCTGGGGGTTCACCAATGTGGGGCCGACGGTGGCGGATGCTTTCATCGAGAACTTCAACGCTCAGGGAGCGTATCAGACGCCGCAGGGCTGGCAGCAGCCGCAGCATCGCGAAGAGGTGATCCATGTCAAAGGGAAACCGGATGTCAGCGTCGATGTGAAGATTACGCGGCATGGGCCGATTATTTCGGAATTGATTCCAGGCGAGACGCGACAGGTGGCGTTGCGCTGGACGCTTTACGATGGGCTGCACATGCCATTTTTCGATGTCGACACGGCGCAGAACTGGGAAGGTTTTCGCAAAGCATTTTCGCAGCTCGATGCTCCGGGACAGAATGTGGTTTACGCCGATGTCGACGGGAACATTGGATATCAGACGACCGGCCACATTCCGATTCGTGCGGCGGGAGATGGCAGTCTGCCGGTCAGCGACGATGCCCATGAATGGATCAGCTACATACCGTTCGACAAGCTGCCGCGTATCTACAATCCTCCGTCAGGAATCATCGCCACGGCGAACGGGCGCATCGCGCCGGATGATTATCCCTATTCCATAAGCGCGGAGTGGGAAGCACCGTGGCGAACGGCGCGGATTTATCATGTGCTCGAGTCTGGCCGAAAGTTCGCAACCGCGGACATGCTTGCGCTGGAGAACGATATACAGTCGGAGAACGACCTGTTTGCCGCCGAACGTTTTGTGTATGCGGTCGATCACGCTGCCAAGCCCTCGGCGCGGGCCAAGCAGGCTGCGGATCTTATGCGCAACTGGGATGGGCGCATGATTGCGTCATCGACAGCGGCGACGATTGCGGTACGCTCCGGCCAAGAACTGACGCGACTGCTGCTCGAACCCCGCCTGGGAGCGGCTCCGGGGGATCCTAAGCAGCAGGAAACAACCTTGAGTTGGAAGACCTACCACTGGGAAATGAGAACGGTGTGGCTGCAGAATGTCATGCTGCATCAGCCCAAGCGCTGGCTGCCGGAAAAATATCCGAACTACGATGAATTGCTGACCGCGGGGGTAGAGGCTGCGGTGAATAGTTCGGATGCGCCAAAGGATTTAGGATCGTGGCATTGGGGCCGGGTGAACGCAGTGGACATTGAGCACCCCATCCTGGGAAAGATCCCCGGCTTGCTGCGTTGGACGGCGCCGGGAATCAAGGACGAATCGGGGAGCGGATATACGGTGAAAGCGGTGACCCGCCATCATGGACCGTCGGAGCGGTTCACCGCGAATCTCGCCGACCTGGATGAATCCACGCTGAACACGGTTACCGGCCAGGGCGGGAAC
Source organism: Acidobacteriaceae bacterium (assembly GCA_003131635.1). Taxonomy (GTDB): domain Bacteria; phylum Acidobacteriota; class Terriglobia; order Terriglobales; family Acidobacteriaceae; genus Sulfotelmatobacter. The sequence continues at coordinate 68,558 of PKVZ01000151.1, read as the reverse complement.
TTCCTCAGCCCGTACTACATGGATCAATGGAAGGCTTGGTATGAAGGCTCCACGTTCACGTTACCTTTCACGCAGCAGGCGGTGGAAGCAAGCGGTACGCACCGGTTGGTGCTGGAACCGGGGAAATAAGTCCGGGCTGCGGCATCAGAAAAAATCGATGGCCTTCACATCGATGACATAGCCAGTGATGGTGACGGTTCCGGTTTCCGGAATGTTCGTGTCGTTCACGTTATCCAAGAGCAAACTGTCGATGAGCGTGTCGTAGACGCGCACGTTGCCCCCCTCCGCTACGTACTCCACATCACGAGTGCTGAAGCTTTGCAGGCCGGTCACATCTCCGTTGTCGGGGGGAATGACCACGCTCGCATTCAGGGTGTTGTAAATAGAGAGGCAGCCACGCACTTCGCCCTGAGGGTTGTTGACATTGCCCTCATTGGTGCAGCCCTGCGAGCCTACAAATAGCTGGCCGTTCAATGCCATATCGATGCGGTTATGGTAGCCGTCGGTGATGACGGCACTGCCGGTAACGGTCATGGAACTGAGATCCACGAAATCGAGGCGGCCGCAGGTGGTGGCCGCCGTGGTCTCGCCTGTACACGCGCTGTTGGCAGGAGAATTGCCGGCCACGTAGAGGGTTGTGCCGGTGAGATATCCGATGGTTGCGCCGTCCACGGGAACCGCCGCTCCGGCTGTGGGCGGAGTCGTACCCAGGTTCAGAACCTGCACGCTGGCCTGGGTTCCTCCGCATTCGGCGCCGCAGTTCAGGATGTAGACGCTGCTCCCGCTGAAGAATCCGTAGACGGGACGGTCGAAGCCCGGGACGGTGACGGTTACCGGACTGCCTGTGTTAACCAAAAGAGGTGAGACGACGGTCACAGCATCGGAGTCGTTGCCGAAGACCAAAAGCTGGGTCCCAGTGGCATTCGAGACTACGGTTTGCGCATTCGGCACACTGATGGTAGCGGTGATGCCTCCGGAGGTAAGGTTCATCTCGACGACAGCACCCGGCGAGGAGCCGACGAANNCCAGTTGTATGCTTCCGGTCAATGATTCTTTTGTCGTATTGACCACGTCGACCCTGTTTGTCAGGGAATCGAACGACAACAAAGTTGCGCGGTTCGGAGAAATCGCCATAAGGCCGGGTGCAGTCCCGGCGCTGATCTCGCCCCTTGCCAGAGCATCGATTTCGCCGTTAATGATGAGCAAGCCTGAAGATGCCGCGGGGCTTGACGCGCTCTGCGAAGCCAGGACACGCTGGTAGACCGCGCTCGGAGGCGTGTTTATGTGCACTCCAGCATTGCATGAGGCAAATCCTAGAACGGCGAGTACCAGCACAATTTGAGACAGAGCGGATTTCTTCAAACGGCAAACTCCTAACTACAGGAAAAGCAGAGATTTAGGTGCGAAATAGCGGATTATAACAGAGCCTCGCCAAGAACACTTGAGGCCCGGACGTACTGAAATGGCTTCACGTTCATGCCTTTCTCATGAGATGCAAGAATCCGCGCTCATCTAGTATGCTTTCAATATGGCGTATGACATTCTCGCACGGATCAAGCAATCCCCCGTCCTCTGTGATGGCGCCATGGGCACGCTGCTTTACTCAAAAGGCATTTTCATCAACCGCTGCTACGACGAATTGAATCTTTCCCAGCCTGATCTCATTCGTGCGATTCACCACGACTACCTCCAGGCCGGCGCCGAAATGATTGAAACCAATACCTTCGGAGCCAATGCCTTTCGCCTGGCAAGGCACAGCCTAGCCGACAAAGTGCGTGACATGAATCGGATGGGTGCGCGGCTTGCCCGGGAAGCCGCCAAGAGTTTCGATGTGTACGTCGCCGGATCGGTTGGCCCGCTGGGAACAAGAATCGAGCCTCTGGGAAAAACTTCATTCGAAGAAGCTCGCCAGGCGTTCCGCGAGCAGATCGAAGCGCTGGCGGAAGGCGGCGTCGATCTACTGATGCTGGAAACTTTCGGATACCTCGAGGAACTGCATCAGGCTATGCTGGCCGCCAAGGATGTGGGAGCGAAATTGCCCCTGGTGGTGCAAGTCACGATCGACGAAGACGGCAACTGCCTGGATGGTTCCGATCCGGAAACTTTTGCGCCCCGCATTGAGGAGTGGGGCGCCGACGTGATCGGCTGTAACTGCAGTGTGGGTCCGGTGGCGATGCTGGACGCCATCGAACGGGTGCGGGCGCTCACTTCCCTGCCGCTGGCCGCGCAGCCCAATGCCGGCATTCCGCGCTCGGTGGAAGGCCGGAACATTTATCTGTGCTCGCCGGAATACATGGCGAGTTATGCGCGGAAGTTTGTGGCCGCCGGAGCGCGCATCGTGGGGGGATGCTGCGGTACCACCCCCGACCATATTCGGGTGATGAAATCTGCTCTACGGGCGGGTGAAGCGCGAGGGAAGTCAGTCTCAGCTCAGGTTACGAGCGCGACTACACCGGCGGCTACGCCGGCACGGCCTTTAGAAGAGCGGTCGATTCTGGGAGCGAAGCTCGCTCGCGGAGAATTTGTCACGATGGTGGAGGTGGTCCCTCCCAAAGGAACCGATGTTCGCAAAGAGTTGGAAGGCTCGCGCTTCCTAAAATCGGTAGGAGTGGATGCGGTCAATATTCCGGATAGTCCGCGAGCTTCGGCGCGCATGAGCAATCAGGCGCTCTCCTTGCTGGTGCAGCGCGAAGCGGGAATCGACGCCATTCTGCATTACACCTGCCGCGACCGGAATGTGCTGTGCATCCAAAGCGATCTGTTGGGCGCGGCCGCGGTGGGGATCAAGAACCTGATCTGCATCACGGGCGATCCGCCGAAAATGGGCAACTACCCGGATGCAACGGCGGTGTTCGATGTAGACGCCATCGGGCTGGTGAATATTGTCCACAACCTGAACCGCGGGCTGGATCTGGGTGGAAACCCGATCGGGGCCGGCACGGGATTTGTAATCGGCGTGGGAGCGAATCCGGGACTCAGCGACCTGGATGAAGAAGTTCGCCGTTTTGAATACAAAGTGTCAGCCGGCGCCGAATATGCGGTCACGCAACCAGTTTTCGATATCCGCCTGCTGGAAAACTTTCTGCGGCGCATCGAGCATTGCCGCATTCCCGTAGTGGCGGGAATCTGGCCATTGGTCAGCGTGCGCAACGCGGAGTTCATGAAGAACGAACTGCGGGTTTCCGTGCCAGATGCGATCCTGGAACGAATGGCGCGGGCCCAGACTCCTGAAGGCGCGAGGGCGGAAGGTGTGGCCATCGCGCGGGAGATGCTGGTTGCGGTGCGGCATACGGTGCAGGGAGCGCAGATCAGCGCGCCGCTGGGACGTTACAGCTCGGCGGTGGACGTTCTGGAGGCCTTGGGAACGAAAACTCCCGCTCCCGTTTAGGATTCCATTCTTGATACGCGAAGGTGCAGTTTCACGAACTATTTACAATAAAACACTGGACATCCTCCCGAATGGGAGCATTAAATATATAGACACGGAGCGAAACCTCGTTGGCCAAATTTGAGGAATGCCTGCAGCGCCTGGAAAAAATTGTTCAGGAGCTGGAAAAGGGAGAAGTGCCTTTAGAGAAATCGCTGACCCTTTTTGAAGAGGGCATGAATCTGTCTTCGGCTTGCCGCAAGGAGTTGGAGCAGGCGGAAGGCAAAGTAGAAATTTTGCTGAAGAAGAACGGGAAGCTCCAGGCCGAGCCGTATGAGTCCGTAGCGGAAAAGGCGAGTGCCCGCAGATAGGCAACTCGCACCGTTGTTAAGATTTATTTCAATGTCTGTGGCGTAGTGGTTCCGACCCCTTCCCCGCAGCCCTAGTCCGCCGTTGTTGACGGTGTTGAGTCAGGAGGATCTATGGGCTTAAGTGTTGTAATACTGGAAACCAATCCCCGAGTCGCGCAATCTCTGGCCGGAAAGCTTTCCTCTCACTTCCACGCAGTCCACTTAACAATTTCCGGCGACGAACTCCGCGAGCGCGTCGCGCGGAGCCGTCCCGAAGCTGTGGTCCTCGATATGGAATATTCTCGTCTGAGCGATGTGCGAGGCCTGCACGACGATTTTCCATCGCTACCCATCGTGTGCACCCATCGCCTTCCGGATGAGGAACTCTGGATCGCTGCGCTGGAGGCTGGCGCCAGCGACGTCTGCCAATCCGACGACGTGCAAAACGTCCTGACTTCGGTCCTGCGAAGCGTGGCAGTGGCAAAAAGGGCCGCAGCATAAGATCAAACCAAAGAACCCAGCAGCGAGGACGCCTTGCGGCGTCCTCGTTTTTTCTTCAGTTCAAAATAGGCGCGCCCGCGGGCACGCGGCGCTATTTCGGCATCACTACCGGTTCGTCTTTTGGCATTGCCTCAAGCGTAGCCCTATCAATGCCAAGGTGGGCCATCACCAGCTCCGGAGGAGTGTGGGTGAGCCATTCCGAAAGCGCGAGATCCTGATAGGAACTGCTCTTGAACATTTCCAGAAATTTCAAATCGGTGGCGCCGGTATTTTCAACGTAGTGCGGCAGCGTCTTCTGAATATAGCCAACATCGCCCGCTTGAAAGTCCATCGTGCGGGCACGGCCGCCGGTAGCGAACACGGTCATTCTTCCCGCACCACTGATGTAGTACTGCCACTCGTCAGCATTCGGATGCCAGTGCAGTTCCCGAATTCCTCCCGGGTGGACGGTAACAATTGCCGCCGCAATCGTAGTGGAGATTTTGAATTTGCTGGAATCGATAATTCTTACTTCGCCTCCCTTGGTGCGTTTCGAAATTGGCTGCTGTGCTACACGGAAGGCGAAATCCTGCGTCGACATGCCCAGCGAGCCGGCAGCCGCCTTCTGGTCCGCCTCAAGCGGACCGGGAACCTCGGCCTGGAAGATAAACTTTTCGCGCCTTGGCATTTTGTCGAGCGCCTGCTCACTCACGCCAAAATTCTTTGAGAGCACATCGTGCGGAGTGTGAGCCATCCAGTCGGTAAGCAATACGGTTTCATATTCCGAGAAGTTGCCATCGTCGAACACCAGCAGAAACTCGCAGCCGTCCGGCTTCAGACCCTGAATGGAATGTGGGATTCCGGTGGGGAAATACCAGAGATCGCCTTCGGTAATGTCGGCGACAAAACTCTTGCCTTCGGCATCGATTGCGGTAATGCGCGCATTTCCGTAGAGCATGATGGCCCACTCGGCCGCCGTGTGCCAGTGCAGTTCCCGGATGCCGCCAGCGGTCAATCGCATGTCCACGCCGGCAATCGACTTTGAAACCGCGAGTTCCCGTATCGTGACCTCGCGCGACCAGCCTCCTTCTTGCATGCGCTTATGAGAGAGTCCGAAGGGATATTTGAAGGTCTGTACTCCGCCAGCGTCGGAGGGTGGCGGGAAGAAAGAGTCCGGATTCTGATCGTCTAGCGGTTTATTGCCTGGGCCGGGCGCGCTGGCGCTGCGATCGTCTTTGGTGGGATACGGTTTCTGCTCCTGGGCGGCTGCGTCAGCCGATAGCATTCCGGCAGCCGCAAGCGCCGCCGACCCCATCCCCAGAAATCCTCGCCGCGAATAGCTGTCTTTCCTCGATTCGTCGTCCACAAAAACCTCTCTTTCGAAGTGTGAGCACCAAGGGAGTGCTGACATCTTCCATTTTTGCAAGACAATACGGCACATGGGCAGCCGTGTCAATGCTGCACTTGCCGTAAGCCATTGCCAACGAAGAGTGACCCTCAGCAGTCCGCATGTCGAACAGTTTCCGCGTAAATGTCTGCTTGAACCCGCGCCTTGCTATACTCACTGCGCGATGCTGAAAGACACTCTGGAGCAGGGCCAGGCGCGGACGGACCAGGCACTGGACCGCCTGATACCGCTGGAAACCCAGCATCCCGTATCCATTCACAAAGCCATGCGCCATAGTGTGTTTGCCGGCGGCAAACGGCTGCGGCCGGTATTGTGCATGGAGGCCGGCCGCATGATCGCTGGTTCGTTACCCAAGAAAATTGAGGAACTGGGCGCAGCGCTGGAGATGCTGCACACCTATTCGCTGATCCACGACGATCTCCCGGCGCTCGACAATGACGATCTGCGGCGCGGACGTCCGACCTGCCACAAAGTTTTCGGCGATGCGATTGCGATCCTGGCTGGAGACGCTTTGCAGACTCAGGCATACGAAGTTCTAGCGCGGCTGGAGTGTCCGGCGGAGGCACGCGTGCGGATTATTGAAGAGATTGCACGTGGTACGGGCACGCTGGATGGCATGATCGGCGGACAAGTCGTGGATCTGGAAGCGGAGCAAACAACGCCGACGGCAGAGATGCTGGAGTATATTCATCGCGCGAAAACGGCTGCGCTGATTACGGCGAGTCTGGTGAGTGGTGGAATTTACGCGGGAGCTAAGGAAAGTGAAGTTAAGAAGCTAAGGGCATTTGGACGTTCCATTGGCTTGGCGTTTCAGATTGTGGATGACGTACTCGATGTGACCCAAACCTCCGAGCAGTTAGGCAAAACCGCCGGGAAAGATACGGCTGCACAAAAAGCAACCTATCCGGCGCTGTTCGGGATTGAAGAGTCGGCACGCAAGGCGGATGCGCTGGTGAGTGCGGCGTTTGAGGAATTGGAAAGTTTTGGCGAAAGGGCGGACACGCTGAAGGAGTTGGCTCGGTATCTGGTGGAGCGGAAGAAGTGAGCGGAAGACGGTAAGCGTTGGGCATTTTGAGGCTAACCTTGATGACTACTCGGGATTAGCGCCAGCCGGCTTTACGCAAGATTGCTCGGACTGCGCTTTCCATGCTTAGCACCGTGCTCCCGATGAGTGCCGTCGTTTTTCAACGAAAACAGGCGCGCTATTGGCAAGCTTTGCCTGTCCGCAGCATGGCTGGAGTTCTGATTGCATTATTTTTCACCGTGGGCGCGTGGGGGTTTTTCCTAGACCTCATAAGGTGGAAGAGACTTCCGTTATGGGCCCTATTGATCTCGGCCTCATTGTTCGGTGTGGCTGGTGTCGTGTCCTTTGTGACGGTGCGCCGTCGCGTATTCAAGTTGATTCCAGTGTTAATCATCCTGGCAGCCGCGGCCGGCTATGTGCCCGATTGGTTGCCGCGGGGGCCGCACATCCTGCTTTCTGACGCCGCCCATCAGCGAATTACACTCGATGCCATTTGCATCATGATAGCCAAGATGCTGGGATACTGGTCGTTCCTTCTTTTCATCAATACCCAAGGCTTGGAACAAGTGCGGACGCGGACCGAGTTGGACCTCGCCTACAGCATGCAGCAGCTGCTGGCTCCCGCGATTACGCATCGCACGGAGCTTTTCGAGGCATACGGACACAGCTTGCCCAGCGAAGAAGTCGGCGGCGACCTGGTCGATCTGATTCCTACGGAGGCTGGCTGGATCGCCTGTCTGGCCGACGTTTCGGGTCATGGCATACAGCCAGCCTTTTGATGGGAAATCTGAAAACGGCTTTGCGTTTTGGTTTCGCGCAGGGGCAATCGCTTGCCGCTGTGATTGCAGCCGTCTGCAAGGTCTTGCCTGAGGTGAAGCCGGCTGAGATGTATGCCACGTTCGCGGGATTGCGCTTCTCGGGTAGGGGCCAGGTGGAATATTTGATTGCGGGGCATCCCGCCATACTTCACTACCACGCAGCAAACCACGAAGCGGAACGCCGTGGCATGGAGCAATTTCCGCTGGGGCTGACTGGCGACTGTGCTTATGAGTCTTCGATCGCATCGTACGATCCGGGCGATCTATTCGTGCTTCTGAGCGACGGCGTAATTGAAACGGAAGACTCGCAAGGCGCGGAATTCGGCTTCACGGGTGTGGAGCGGGTAGTGGTTGGGCACGGTACGGAGCCGCTGAAGGAAATCATGAACCGACTTATGAAGGAACTGGAAAAGTTCGGCAACCGCACAGACGATCAAACCATTCTGCTGATACGTGCGCTGGCGTAATTACCGCGGCCGTTTTCCTTTGACGGCGGCTCGGCGCGGGCAGTGTACTGGCATTCTGGAACATCTCTAGCCGATCGTCTCTAGCCGATCCCTAGTCTTCGCTGGGACTGGCCACTTCGCTTGACGGTATGTCCAGTGCAAAAGGAGAATCGCCGTGATCGCCACAATGAACGTAAACCAACTAGCCTCTGGTCCCAGCAATCCGCCGGTCAGCCGGTTCGGGCCTGGAAACTGTGCGTTCAATAGCCGCCCGACCGCGAATTCTCCGCCATTCATTCCCGAAAAAGATAGATGAGAGCGAAGTCAAAGGCGGCGTGCATGCCGATGGGAAAAGCCAAACTGCCGGTGCGCCTCAGGGCGAGCGTGATGAATATTGTTATTAGCGTCACGGCAAACCAATCTTCCCAGCGCTCGAACGGCTTGGTGAAGTAGTGAAGCGCGCCGAAGCCAATGGATTCGAGAATCACCGCGGGCCAGAATCCGATGCCGTCGGCCAAGGTGTACAAGAAATAGCCGCGGAACATAATTTCTTCGCTGAACCCGATGAGAAGACTCGCAAGCAGCCAAAGGGCCGCGTACTTGAGCAGCGCGGCGCCGGTTACATTTAATCCGTGCACTTGATAGCCGCCGCCGAGAAAAATCAGGAGGATGATCGCAGACGGCATGGCGAAACCCCACATCGCGCCCAGCCAGAATTTTCGTCCAACGAGTTCGCGAATGCCGGGAATGCCGTAGGTGGCAAGGCTGCGGCCCTCGAAACGGCCCATGATCAAGGTGGCGATCAGTGCGACCACCAGCATGAGGGCGTCTGCAAGAATGAACAGCACGGGATGAAGACCGCTGTAGCTTTGCAGGGGCAAGCGTACAAGTCCCGCTCTTGCCGCCCAGCCGAAGGCAAATACCAAGATGCAGAACAAGAGCAGCCGCCATCCTGCCCGCAATTCCGTCCCGTTGTGGAATATTCTTTTCATGTTTTGGGGCTCCCTGTTGTGGGGTACGAGAGCCGGAAGATTACGGTTCCATCGTTCCGTCCGCCATTAGCTTCCGATTGAGGACTCGGGCTTAGTTGCTGTGATTTCGCCACCCGAGCGGCTCGCTTGCAGATCACCGCATCATACGCGTACGCTTCCAGATTCATGCTTATCTCTTCTCTCGACATTCTGGCGATCGCGGCGCACCGCGATGACGTGGAACAGACTTGTGGCGGCACGCTGCTGAAAATGGCTCAGCGCGGGCAGCGGACGGGCATTCTCGATCTGACGCAGGGAGAACTGGGGACGCGCGGAACGGCAGAGGATCGCGCGCGCGAAGCTGCAGCTGCCGCAGGTATTCTTGGCGCAGGGTGGCGCAGGGCTCTCGATATTCCAGATGGCCGAGTGGAAAATACCTGGGAGAATCGCCTGAAAGTGGCGAGCGTGATCCGCGAGACTCGGCCGCGCGTGGTGATTCTGCCGTACTGGAAGGGTCGGCATCCGGATCATTACACTTGCTCGGTGCTGGGATACGAGGCTTGCTTTCTGGCAGGACTGGCGAAGCTCGACCCTCAAGAGGCACTCCGCAATCAGCACTCAGCGGGGAGCCGGCAGGATGTGTCCGCTGCGAAACTTGCGCCTCACCGCCCCTTCAAGATCGTGTACGCTACGCTTTACTACGACGTGCGGCCGACGTTTGTGGTGGATATCAGCGCTCAGTTCGAGCAGAAATTTGCTTCCATTCTCGCCTACAAATCCCAGTTCAGCGACCAGGAGGCGGGCAAAGGTCTCTTCCCTGCTCACGACGAAATTCATGCGCGAGTGGAGTCGATGGCGCGGTATTACGGGGCTCTCGGCGGCGTCACCTATGCAGAGCCGTTCCTGCAAAAGGAAGTCGGGCTGGTGGAGGATCTGCTGGCGATTCCGGTTAAATCGATCTGATCGCTGGTAAAGTCTTTTGTCTTCCCGCACAGCGAGGAAGACCAGACCAAGGTCCCTCGCTTCGCTCGGGATGACAGTGAGATGGGGTTATCGTTTTAACGCAACGGCTAACCCATCGCGAATGGGCAAAATTGTCGTGAAGAAATCCGCAGAGCTGTAAAGTTGACGATTGAACTCGAGAATCGCTTTGGTCTGCGCTGTCTTAGGATTCTTTTCCGCAACCCGTCCGCTCCACAAAACATTGTCGGTGATGAATAATCCACCCTTGCGGAGACGCGGTGCAACCAGACGCAGAACCCGCGGATAGTCTTCTTTATCGACATCGTTGAAAATGATATCGAACTGCTGCTTTTGCTCGGAGAGCACTTCCAGCGCATCGCCGGTGTGCAGCGTGATGCGATTGGAGACTCCGGCTCGATCGAAGTAACCGCGAGCTCTCTCGGCATTTTTGGAATCGCCGTCGGTGTAGATCACCCGGCCTTTTTCGCCGACTGCCTGAGCCCACCAGATGGTGGAGTAGCCGATTGCCGAGCCCAACTCGAAAACCGTTCTGGCATCGATCATCAAAGCCAATTGCTTTAACACGCGTGCAACCGCCGGGCCTACGATGGGCACGCCATGCTTGCCGGCAAAGTCTTCCATTTCCACCAGCACTTCGTCTCGCTCAGGCAGCATGGAATACAAGTAGTCATCGACCGGACCGGTGGTAGTGAAGTTGTAGTGTCGCCAACCCGGTTTGTTTGCCTTCTTTGGTTTATTTGTGGCCACTGGCCTCCTTCGGCATTTTGCAATTTTCGTTATGCGGTTGCGCGATCCAAATCGCGCACGGTCACGCCTGGCTTTAAGGTTAGGACTTCCACGCCCTTCACCAGCTTCTTCAATTCCGCCGGACTGCCCGTCAGCACGGGGAACGTGCCGAAATGCATCGGAATAATTGTTTTGGGCCTGAGAAGATTGCAGGCGTAAGCGGCTTCGCGCGGGCCCATGGTGAAGTGATCGCCAATCGGCAGCATAACGATTTCAGGCGCGTAAAGCTCGCGGATGATTGCCATGTCTCCGAAAACATTGGTGTCGCCAGCGTGGTAAAGCTTGACGCCATTTTCGAATTCGACGACGTACCCGCAAGCTTCGCCACCATAAATCAGCTGATCGCCGTCCTGGATGCCACAGGAATGATCGGCATGCACCATGGTGACTTTGATATCGCCAACTTTTTGCGTACCGCCTTTATTCATCATGGAAATTTTTTTGGCGCCCTTCTTCTCCAGCCAGCCGCACAGTTCGGGGATACCGACAACCTGTGGATTGTGATCCTTGATAATTTCCACAGCGTCGCCAATATGGTCCCCATGGCCGTGCGTAATCAGAAGCGTGTCCACGTTTTTTACTTTTTTTTCGGAGGGCGGGCACGCGGGATTGTTCATGATCCAGGGATCGATGATGATGGTCTGGCCGCCGGGCGTTTCGATGCGAAATGTCGCATGGCCCAGCCACGTGAGTTGAATACCTTTCAGATTCATAAATGCAGCTCCTGCCGCTGGCCGGTTTGCGGTGGCCGTGAGAGGAAATCCACCGGGATAGGCTGCGACTGAATAGTTTAATATGGAAACCCATGGGTGAACTAAAAGTACTAATTTCCCGCGATAGAATTACAAAACGAGTCGCCGAGCTGGGAGCGGACATCACGCGCGACTTCGCGGGCCAACCTGTCATCCTTGTCGGGGTGTTGAAGGGCTCTGCGATTTTTCTCGCCGACCTGGCGCGACAAATCGACCTCGACGCCACCTTCGATTTTATTGGCGTCTCCAGTTACGGCAACCGCCCCAGCCCCAGTCAAGAACTGAAGAGTGGATGGGATTCCACCGGCGAGGTGAAGCTGACTAAAGACGTCGACCAGTCGATGAAAGATAAAAACGTGATTGTGGTGGAAGATATTTTAGATACGGGATTGACCTTGACGGTCTTGAAGAAGCTGTTGCTGGCGCATGAGCCCAAGGCGCTGAAGATTGCGGCTCTTCTCGACAAGCCCTCGCGCCGCAAGCTGCCGCTGCAGGGCGACTACGTCGGCTTCACCATCCCCGACGAGTTTGTCGTCGGCTACGGCCTCGACTA
>PKVZ01000151.1:0-56539 GCA_003131635.1 Acidobacteriaceae bacterium | reverse complement strand
CTGGATACTACCCTGCGCCGCGTGGCCGAGGTGGTGCGGAAGGTCATCGACTATGAAATCTTCGCCATCCTTCTTCTCAACGAAAAAACCCAGGAGTTGCGCTTTCGCTTCCAGGTAGGCTACCCGGCCGATTTTGCGGAGCGCGCCCGGGTCAAGCTGGGCGAGGGCGTCACGGGGCAGGCTGCACAGTCAAGGCGGGCGGTTCTGGTCGACGATGTCACTCAGGATCCGACTTATATCGCGGCCGTACCCAACGTGCGCTCCGAACTGGCGGTACCGCTTATCACCAAGAACAGAGTGATTGGCGTGATTGATCTGGAGGCGCGCAACCCGGGCTACTTCACCGAGGAGCATAGCCGTCTGCTGACTCTGGTGGCTTCGCGAATTGCGGGCGGGATCGAAAATGCGCAGCTCTACACCCGGACTACGCGGCAAGCCCGCATTCTGCAGTTGCTCAATGAAATTGCGCGCGAGTTGTCGTCGATTCTGAATCTGGACGAATTGCTGAGCCGGGTGGCCGAGCTGCTGCGCAAGTTGATTGACTACCAGATGTTCAGCATTCTTTTACTCGATGCTTCCGGCGAGAAGCTGCAACATCGATTCTCTCTCCGCTTCCACGAAAACATCCATCTGAAGCACGAGGTTCCGCTGGGGCGCGGCCTCGTCGGTCACGCGGCCCAAAGCAAAGAAGCAATCCTGGTGCCCGACGTCAGTAAAGATCCGCGCTACATCGAGGGCAATCCGGAGACGCGCTCGGAACTGGCCGTGCCGCTGATCTACAAAGATAAAGTGATCGGGGTGCTCGACCTGGAGCACACGCGGCGAGGTTTTTTTACCGACGATCACCGCCGCACCATGATGACGCTGGCGGCGCAGGTTGCAATCGCCATCGAGAATGCGCGCCTGTATGAAGAGATTGCGCGCCAGGAGCGCCGTCTGGAACGGGACCTGGCTCTTGCCCGCGAATTGCAAATGCGGCTGCTTCCGCAGACACTGCCCAAGCTTGCGAATCTTGAATTGGCGGCGAAGTTCGTCCCCGCGCGCGCCATTGGAGGCGATCTTTACGACTTTATTCCCTATTCGCTTTCGCGCCTGGGAATTGTAATTGGCGATGTGAGCGGGAAAGGCGCGCCTGCCGCCATTTACGCGGCGCTGGTGAGCGGAATTCTCCGCTCGCACGCGCCCATTGAACCCGGCCCAGCCGAGATGCTGAGAGCGGTGAATCTCTCGCTAGCCGAGCGCCGCATCGAAGCGCAATTCGTCTCGCTCATCTACGCTGTATGGGACGATGCACATCGAACACTTCTGGTGGCGAACTCGGGCTTGCCGCGTCCCATTCATGTGCACGCGGGAAAGAACCATGTCATCGAAGCTACCGGTCTACCTCTCGGACTCTTCGACGATGCCAACTACGATGAGTTTCGCTTCAAAATGAAGCCGGGGGATATGTTTGTTTTCTTCAGCGACGGCATTCTGGACGCGCGTGACCGCCGCGGACAACTGTTTGGCCGGGGACGGGTGGAACACCTGGTCGCTGAATGCGCCGATAAGTCGGCGGATTGCGTCGTCAACACGCTGTTCAAAGCCGTGGCCGAGCACTCCGCGGGAGTCGAATCGTTCGACGACCAAACCGTGGTGGCGATTAAGGTGAAGGAAAGTCCGGCCTCGGATTCTTCCAAGCAAAAATGACGCGGCCCAGCGCACCCACGAAATATAAGACGCTGGGAATGGAGCAGCGGCCAGGATTCGTCGTGCGCGAAAGGCGCAGGGGATTATTTCGCGGGGGTGTAACGCCGGCCTTGCACTGCGAGGATGTTCCACTGGCCAAGCTCGCGGAACGCTATGGCACTCCTCTTTACGTTTACTCGGCAACCGCGATCCTGGAGCGGCTCGCCGCCTTTGAGCATGCGTTCGACCATGTTCCCCACACCATTTGTTACTCGGTAAAGGCAAATTCAAACATAAACATTCTGCGCCTGCTGGCGCGGGAGGGTTGCGGGTTTGACGTGGTTTCAGGCGGAGAGTTGGAGCGGGTGCTGGTTGCCGACCGGCGTGCGGCCCGGAAAATTGTCTTTTCCGGCGTTGGGAAATCTCGTGAAGAGATGACCGCAGCGTTAAAAGCCGGGATCCTGCTATTCAATGTGGAGAGCGAGTCGGAACTCTGGGCTTTGGCGGAGTGCGCAATACGTTCTCGCAGGGAAGCGCGAATCGCTCTGCGCGTGAATCCAGATGTGGCGGCTGAGACTCATCCGTATATTTCTACCGGCCTGCGCAAGCACAAATTTGGAGTTCCCATCCGAAGTGCGCGCGAACTATACGCCAAGGCCTCGGCAGCGCGTTACTTGAAAGTTGCAGGGGTCAGCGTTCATATCGGCTCGCAGATTACCGATGTCGCGCCTTTTGCGGAGGCTGTCGAACGGGTTGCTGCGCTGGTTCGGGAGTTACGCGCGGATGGTCACCGGATCGACTACGTCGATACCGGCGGTGGGCTCGGCATTGATTATCAGGAGCCGGCGCCGGACTTCTCCGATTGTGTGGCGCGCTATGCGCGAGCTGTGACCAATCCCTTGTGCGGACTGAAGGTGCATTTGCTGCTCGAACCGGGCCGCGCGATTGTTGGACCGGCCGGCGCGCTGCTCACCTCCGTTATTTACCGAAAAGAAAACGGCGGTAAACACTTTCTGGTGGTAGATGCAGCCATGAACGATCTGATCCGACCCGCTCTCTACGGGGCCTACCATGAGATTGTTCCAGTAGTACAGGCCAAGAATTCAACACCTAAGAAAGAGACGACCGATGTAGTCGGTCCGGTATGCGAGTCAGGCGATTTCTTCGCACGCGACCGGGAGTTGCCGCGAGTGGAAGAAGGCGATTTGCTGGCGATTCTCGATACCGGAGCATACGGAATGGCGCTGGCCTCGAACTACAACACGCGTCCAAGGCCCGCGGAAATCCTGGTTCGAGGAAAGTCTGCGAAGGTGATTCGTCGCCGGGAAAAGGCTCGCGAACTGTATTCTCCTGAGTTGTAATTAAGGCCACGTCCGGGGGCGCAGGCTTATCTCTCTCCGGCTTATCTCTCTCCCCATTTCAGCTTGGTTCGCAGCACATGGAAGAAGTCATGATCGGTGCGGAACAGGCTGACTCGATGTTCGGAGCGGCGGCAGCGGACTCGGTCCCCGTCGCGCAAATCGAGGCCCGGCTGGCCATCGAGGCTGAGATAGGCTACTTCTTCGTCGCTCCGCAGCAGAAGCTCAACCACGGCGGAATCCGGCACAACCAACGGGCGATGCGTTAGAGAATGGGGTGATACAGGCGTAATCACAAAAGCATCAACCGTGGGCATTAGCACAGGACCGCCCGCGGAGAGCGAGTAAGCGGTTGATCCCGTAGGCGTGGCCACAATCATTCCGTCGGCCCGATAGCTGGAGACGAACGCTTTATCGACGAAGAGATCGTAGTTATTCAGACGAGCCAGCGCCGTCTTGTTGACCACGGCATCGTTAAACACGAGGTAACTTCCCAGAATCTCTTCCCCGCGAAGCAGTTCACACTGCATGAGCGTGCGCTGTTCGACCGCCGCGCGCCCCTGGGCAATCGAGTCAAGCATGGAAAAAAGAGAAGACAGTGGCACATCCGTGAGGAAGCCGAGCGAGCCCAGATTCACGCCGAGCAATGGAACATCGATGGGGGCGGTAGCTCGAGCCGCGGAGAGTAGAGTACCGTCGCCGCCTAACACTACGACCAGGTCCAAAGGGCGCGATGACATTTGCGAGCGCGCCACTTCTTCTTCGCCGTTGGAATATTTAGCGGTCTCTGGATCGACGATCACCTCGTAGCCGTGGGCGTGAAGCCACGCCAGCAGTTCAGGAACGGTGCGGGCGACCTCCGAACGCGCGGTACGCGAGATGATGGCTGCAACCTTCGAATGGGCGGATAAGGGCGAGATTGCCATGATGAGAGGTGGAAAGAAAGATTGTACAGAATTCGGCTGAAAAGCCGTAACAGAGCGCCCAGAGGAACATCGGAGGGACTAGAGCACGCCACGCAGCAAGAACTCGCGGTTCCCTTCCGCGCCGAGGATAGGCGACTCGATGACGTCAAGGGCAGAGCAGCCGAGATCCAGCAAAGTTTTTCTAACTTTCTCGACCGAGCCTAATTGAGCGGCGGGGTCGCGAACGATACCCCCCTTGCCCACAGATTCCCTTCCCGCCTCGAATTGAGGTTTAACCAAGACGATCACCTGCCGCCCGCGACGATCCTCCATAGAATTCGGGAAAGCAGCATTCACCACCGGAGGGAGAACCAGCGTCGCGGAAATAAATGCCACGTCGACCACGATTAGCTCTGCGATCTCACCGATGACTTCCTTCGTGAGGTAACGGGCGTTGGTTTTTTCCAGCAGCCGAACGCGGGGATCCTGGCGCAGTTTGAAATCCATCTGCCCATAACCGGTGTCTAGCGCGATTACACGAGCAGCACCATGTTGCAGGAGACAATCGGTGAAGCCGCCGGTGGAGGCGCCGACATCAAGGCAAACCTTGCCGTTTACCTCGACTTGCCAATGTTCCAGCGCGCGCTCCAGCTTGAGTCCGCCGCGGCCTACGTATTTCAAATCTTCGCCGAGCAGTCGAATCGCAGAGTCCGCGACCACTTGCGCGCCGGATTTATCCAGTTTCTGATCGTTAACCAAGACCTTGCCCGCGATAATCAGCGCCTGAGCGCGTTCGCGTGAAGCAGCAAACCCACGATCGACCAGAAGTTTGTCGAGTCTAAGTTTCAAAGTTGGATCGCGCCCCAACTTCCTCGTGGCCGCCTGCGATGGCTTGCAGCCGTACCACGAACGTGCCAGCACTCGCTGCGGTGCAAAGAGTTGAACCATCTCCGGCTGAATCACTTACAAAGATACTTCCGTACTTTTCCACAGAATTATCCACGGTTGTGTTGAAAACTTTCCAAAAAAGTTACAACGAATAAGAATAAAAAAGAGCCGCCCAAAAAAGGCGGCTCCAATAAATTCTTCGCAAGCAACTAGCCAGCCACTTCTTCCAGCAACTTCTGGTCGATATCAAAGTTGGAGTGGACGTTCTGCACGTCGTCCTGATCTTCCAACGCTTCCATCAGCCGAATCATGGTATTGGCAGCCTGCCCTTCCAGCTTGATGTAGTTTTGCGGAATCATGGCCACGCCGGAAGATGCGGGCTCGATTCCGGCTTTTTTCACGGCTTCAAGAACGGTTTCGAAGGCAGAGGGCTCAGTCAAGATCTCCCAATTCTCGCCATCGTCGTTCAAGTCTTCGCCGCCGGCTTCAAGGACGATGTTCATCAGATCGTCCTCTTTCGCCGCAGTCTTCGGAATGATGATGTCGCCCTTCTTGTGGAACATCCAGGAGACGGCGCCGGCTTCGGCCATGTTGCCGCCATTCTTGCCGAAGCAATGGCGAATCTCGCTCACGGTACGGTTACGGTTATCCGTATTGATATCCAGCAGGATGGCAACACCACCCGGGCCGTAGCCCTCGAGAGAAAACTCCTCGTAAGTGGCGCCGGGCAGTTCTCCGGTGCCACGCTGAATGGCCCGCTTGATATTATCGGCGGGCATATTCTCCGATTTAGCAGCGAGAATGGCGCCGCGCAGGCGGGGGTTGGTATCAGGATCGCCGCCGCCATTCTTCGCGGCGATGCTGATTTCTTTAATCAGACGGGTAAAAATCTTACCGCGCTTGGCGTCGAGCGCGCCCTTCTTATGCTTGATTGTGGCCCATTTTGAATGGCCAGACATAGCTAGACCTCGACTCTAATGATCTTGATTGGCGCGGGATTCGCCCGTAGAGGGAATCACAGGCTGCCTCGATAAATCTGCAGGCGAACAAGAATTATAGCACGACATGGTGAATCCGGTGGCCCGCACTGCCTTGATAATAAACAGAGGGGCGGGCCAGGGCAAGTTTCTAATATTAGACGAATCAAGAAGATTGTGATTCGGTGATTGACGGCAGTGCACATGCACCCCTAACATGCCTTCCGGGGCGTTCTTGCATGACTGGCCGAGTTATAGGTCACTACCGGGTCGTTGAGAAAATCGGGGCTGGCGCCATGGGCGAGGTCTTCCGGGCCCGGGACGAGAGGTTGGACCGCGACGTCGCCCTGAAACTGATTCGTCCAGGCTCCGGCGGCAACCCCGATCATCTCCGTCGTTTCGAGTTGGAAGCCCGCGCCGCCGCAGCTCTGAATCATCCCAACATTGTCGCGATTTATGACTTCGGTCTCGACGAAGGGGATCCTTACATTGTCTGTGAGTTGCTGGAAGGCAAGACTCTGCGCAAGCGGCTATGGGAAGGCGCGCTGCCAGTTCGCGCGGCGGTGGAATACTCGCTTCAAATCGTACAAGGCCTCATAGCGGCGCATGACCGCCGAATTATTCATCGGGATCTCAAGCCTGAGAATTTATTCGTGACCAGCGATGGCCGCATCAAGATTCTCGACTTCGGTGTAGCCAAGCTGCAATCTGGGCCTGATGAATCCGGCCGCACGGTGGAAGACTTAACCACGATTACCAGAAGTGGCATGGTACTCGGCACCGTCGCTTATATGGCTCCCGAGCAACTGCGCGGTAAGCCGGTAGACCATCGCAGCGACATCTTCAGCGTGGGCGCGATTCTTTACGAAATGCTGGCCGGTCGACGAGCGTTTCGCGGCGAGACCGAAGTCGACACGATCACTGCCGTCCTGCGGGAAACCCCGCCCGAGAGCGATCTAGAGCAGGCCGGAATCCCCGTATCCTTTCAACAGATCGTGCGACATTGCCTGGAGAAGGATCCCGAGAAGCGCTTTCAATCGGCAAGGGATCTCGGGTTCGCATTGGAAACACTTTCGAACCAGCCTGGCGAACGGGTCACGCGTCGGGGCCCCGGAAAAGTGAGCCCGAAGGTGCTCCCCTGGGCGGTAGCGGGAGTGCTTCTGATCGTCGCGCTGCTGCTTCTGGGTAGACAATCGCAGCAAAACAAAGTATCTCCCGAATACCGGCGCTTGACCTTTGAAGCAGGTACGATCTACTCGGCGCGCTTTGCGCCCGACTCTCAGGCGATTGTATACGGTGCGGCCTGGAACGGGAAACCGCTGCAGATCTTCTCCACTGTCGGCGATTCCCTCTTAACTCAACCGCTCAACGTGGACGCAAACCTGCTCGCGATCTCTCGCACTGGCGAACTGGCAGTGATACTCCATGGGTCTCACGGGGCGCACCTGGAAACGGAGGGAGGGATGCTTGCTCGCACGCCCCTGGCCGGAGGCTCTCCCCGGGAGTTGCTCGAAGACGTTCCGTGGGCAGACTGGGATGCAAAGGGTGAACTGGCTGTCGTTCACCATGCCCAGGGCCGGGATCGAATTGAATACCCGATTGGCGTCGATGGAGCCATGCTGCGTCAAGTTCTATACCAGAGCAACGGCTGGATCAGTCACCTTCGCTTTTCCCCGCGAGGCGACAATATCGCCTTTATGGACCACCCTGCAGCGTGGGATGATCGTGGGTTTGTTTCCGTCACGGACCTCAGCGGCCATGTAAAGGTGCTTTCGCCCGAGTGTAATTCTGCGGCTGGCGTGGCCTGGAGCCCCGATGGGAAAGAAGTTTGGTTTACCGCCGCGCAAAAGGGCAACAACCGCGAACTGCTGGCGGTGAATCTGTCGGGACAGATTCGGAAAGTCCTGGACTTGCCTGCGGGCATGACCCTAGAGGATGTGGCGCCCGATGGCCGGGTGCTGGTGAGTTTGGATGCCGAACGTCTTGCCATGGCAACCAGCGCACGGGATGGCAAGCCCATGGATTTCTCCTGGCTTGATTGGAACGTTGCCAAAGACATTTCGCGCGATGGGCAGTCGGTATTGTTCGAAGAAGCCAGTGAGGCCACTGGGGCCCACTATTCACTTGCCATTCGCAGAATCGACAGTACACCGCCGGTGCAATTGGGCGAGGGCAGCGGGGGCGGCCTGTCTCCGGACGGCAAATGGGCGATTTCCATCCTGCCGGGCAAGCCAGGACAGGTAAGGCTCATTCCCATCGGCGCGGGCCAACCTCGCACAATTGCCGTACCCGGGCTGGAGGAGATTTACAACGGCATTGCTCATTTCCTGGCAGACGGAAAACGGATCACGGTCAACGCCAGCGAACCCGGCCATGGCGTGCGCTGCTACCTGCTTGACCTGGATGGGGGGAAACCAATTCCGATCACGCCGGAAGGGATTGCCGGCGGGTTGGTTTCACCCGACGTACAGTTCGTTGTTCGAGCGGACGACGCCTCAGTAGTCGCGGTCTATCCTATCGCCGGGGGCGCGGCCCGTCCTATCCCCGATCTCGAACCGGGATTTATTCCCCTGCAGTGGTCCGAGGACAACTCTTCAGTGTATGGATATCGGCAGGGCCAGGTTCCAGCCAAGGTGTATGAGGTCAACCTTGTTACGGGTAAGAAAACTCTTATCCAGGAATTGCGGCCTGAGACAACTACCGGTGTGGTTTATATAGCTCCCGTGGTTGTGACCCGCGACGCTTCACGTTTTGCCTACAGTTACTACCAAGTCTTGTCCGTGCTTTACGTAATTTCGGGCTTGCGGTAACGCAGCTGGCGCACCAGGAGACCTGCCTAATCCAGAGGCCCGGAAAAATCCGCCGGAACATAATGGAAGAAAATCGATGTCGAGGTATGCCCGGGGGCTAGAACGTCGCGGTAATGCGGCACCTTGGTTCCCCGGTAGATTAAGCCATCGCCCAGCGCCTGATAAGCAGCAAAAGTGCCTTCGGGAGTGTCGAGACGAATCGGCCACGGCGTTGCCAGTTGGGGTTCGGGAGAATAATCCAGACACAGCGTCACGCTGAACTCGCATTGTTCCCGATCGGTGTGCTTCTTCAGCTCTGCGCTGCTCAAGTAAGACGCCAGATAAACGTAGGAAGGCTTGATTGGCTCACCCACGATGCCGCTAAGCGCATTCGTGATCTGATGGTGGAAGTAGCGGGCCACAGGTTCATTATGGGCGACATAGCGCCGCGGGCTTTGCTCGTCCCCCAGCGAAATCCCTCCGCGCCGGATCGCATGCCGGTAGTAGCGCCGCAAAGCAGCGAGATTGAAGGGGTGAATCAAGTCACTGAGGGGAACGTAATTCCTTTCCCGAAAAACTAGTCTGCAGGTGCTGACTATCTCCGACCACCGCGCACGCCGGCGTTGCGCATAATCCGCGGGCGTCAGGATGCCCGCCGCTGCAAGCAAAAACCGCTGCGCCTTCGGCAACGCTGCTGGAGCAAGTTTCCCTGCGTGCAGACTTGAAACTACCTCCTCGAACTGGGGACCAAGCCAGAACGGATGCAACGAGCTGGTTGCAGGGTCACGAACCCAGGCTATAGTGCTTTGCAAACTGAAGCCTGCCAGCAATTCTCGATGCGATTCCAGGTCCGGCGGAATCTGTCCGGCGGGCAGAACCAAACATTCGGGGTTGAGGATTAGCGGATGAGGAGGGCCAACCCGCAGGAGCTGGCGATCTAAACTATGCTGCGGGATCAAGTGCAGCGGCAACTCGTCCAGCAAGCAATGAAACTGCTGCGGAGGCAGCATCGCGGTGTGTCGTTGCCGCGATGCTGCTCCCATCAGGCCTGCAATCCACTCAAGCCATGCCGTGTCTTTTACTGGTACTGGTGTAGCCATCCGTTCACCGTGAAGCGGCCGTCGGCAAAGGCCCGTGACCGGCACTGTACTGGGGTGATTTCGTGCAGTGTGGAACATGGGAAGAACACAATTTGATTCTGCTGCGGCACAACCGCCTGATAGCTGCCGATACTAAGGGGATGTGCGCCGGTCTTCTTTGAGCCGTGAAGTCGCAACTCCCCTCCCTCAAACTGGCTTGGTTCGCGATGGAAAAAATATACGAACGTCAGCCGGCGGGAGGCAATCATCTCTTGCGCATCGTCACAGTGTGCACGGAAGAAGTCTCCATCGTTGCTGGCCGTGATCTGCGCTTCGGTGTGGGAGACTGGAAACTCCTCCATCCCCAGCTGCTGCAGCACTCTTGGAAGCACTCCACGAATTCGATTGAGAATGACTTCCTCGAGCGGTCCCAGCTCCAACAGCACTCGCGAACGACGATGGCTGTAATCGGTAACTCCGGGTTCCCCGCTCGGAGAAATCACTTCGCTGGTCGTGAATTGCGCTTCGTGCTCCTGCGTATAGCGAATCAGTTGTTCCATCTCCTGCGGCGCCAGGAACTCATCCAAGACGACGCACTGTGCCCGAACGACTGTGGGTTCCTCCAACACCGCGACACCGCTCCCCGAGGCGGGTTCGCTTTCCTGGGTTCCCCGCCTCACAGTTGCGTTTTCAGGCCGGAGACTGAGGCTTGGGGGCTGCGGCCCCGCAGGTTTATCCATAGGAAGAGGCCCCGAAGGTGGCTGCGGGCCGCTCGGGGGTTGCGGCCCTTTGGGCCGATCTGTAGGCATAGGCCCGGAAGGTGGCTGTGGGCCGCCGAACACGGTCGCAGGAATGCTTTCTTCTATAGCAGACGATGCCGCACCACGCGCCACAATCTGCTCCACGATGCTGCTTCCCAGCAGCCCAAAAGCACGTTGTGCCACCGTCTCGCCAACGGACCGAGCGATGGCAGCGGTTACAGCCGATTGAATTTCTGGATTGCCGGCTGCATCCTTCGCATTTTGCAAAAGACTCATCAGCAATTCGCGCTCGCGAAGGCTCAGAATGCGTTCATCCTGCATTAGAGTCTCGGAAAAGGCGTCAAGAATTTGTTTCGATGTCATAGCGCACACTCCTCCCTATACTTTTTCCGAACGTTTTAGTTCCTAAGGGTCGAAAATGGGAAGCGCTTTGCGCAGACACTAGCAGAAATCGGACAATTTGCAAGCAGAATATCTTGTGGAAAAAACCGAGCTGCGAAATTCAGCCTCGGGACGTTCTACTTGCTCACCATCGCACCCACCATGGACTGGAAGATCTTCATGCCATCGGTACAGCCCAGTTCGGGTTCGGCAGATCTTTCGGGATGAGGCATCATGCCGACCACATTGCCGCCCGCACTGCAAATGCCCGCGATATTGTCCAAAGAGCCGTTTGGATTGGCCGACCCTGAGATTTCAGCGGCAGCGGTGCAATAACGAAACACGATGCGATTGTTGCACTGCAACTCATCCAGTGTTTCCTGATCGCAGAAATAGTTGCCCTCCATGTGGCCGATAGGGATGGTTAACACTTCTCCTTGCGAACAAGCGTTGGTAAATGGAGTAAGAGCATTTTCCACCCGCACCTGCACCGGCTTGCAAACATATTTCAGCCCCGCGTTGCGCATGAGGGCCCCCGGCAGCAGCCCCGATTCGCACAGAATCTGGAAGCCGTTGCAAATTCCCAAGACCAGGCCTCCACTATCGGCAAAGCGACGCACAGATTCCATCACCGGAGAGAACTTGGCGATGGCCCCAGTCCGCAGATAGTCTCCAAACGCGAATCCCCCGGGGACAATGATGGCGTCACACTTTTCCAGATCACGCGATTCGTGCCACAAAAACGTCACGGGCTGCCTGGCCACTTGCTGAATGGTCCAGAAAACATCGTGGTCGCAGTTGGAACCGGGGAAGATGATGACTCCAAATTTCATCGCGTGTCCTTAATGTGGGATTCGTGCCCAGTTTAACACGTGAGATTTGAGCAGGGTCGGCCAGCGAATAGCAGACGTCTTAGTGGACCGCGGCATCCGGATTAGCAGGAGTCGGAGTCAAGGGCGCGGTTTGCGTGCCCTCGGTTAGCGGCGGCATTGGAAGCTGGCCGGGGACTTGATCGAGTTGCGTCGCTGTCGTCTCAGCCGCAGGTTGCGGTGGAACCCCCTTGGCTCTCACGATCGCCCAGTGCCACTCCTGGTCGGGGAACAGAGCAAAGTTCAGTTGGGTGCGAAACAACGCCGTAGCGGATGGAGCCGCCGACCCTTTCACTCGCAACAGGACGGTGATATCGGGCTTTTTCTGAAAAGACTCTTGTCCCGGCGGTGCGGAACCATCTGCCACCGCGGGCACAATCCGCGCCGCGCCGTAAGAAGTGGCCGTATCGCCGGTGCCACGCCGCAGGATCGTCAGCCCAATCACTACTTCGCGCAGCTCCCATGCTGTTCCGTTATGCATCGAGACCTGCAGCGAATCTCCATCGATCGTGGCCGGCCCGTCCAATTTGGCCAATTCGCTGCGCGGCAACTCGTCCAGCGCAATCGGATCGGAGAGCAGCGAACTGGTCTTGGCGCTAAAAGAAAAGCTGCAACTAACGTCAGGGGAGGAGACTTGAAAGTTCTTTGCTCCCGGATCGAGCGAGAAGACCATAGTAGACCCTGATGCTCTGCGGCTCTCGGCGTCTTCCACTACTTTGGAAAAATTGTCGTTATCGATAACGACTTCTTCGGGCGTGGCAACCTTCTTGCGAAAACTGCGCGCCACATCTCCGAGGGGTGCTTCGTTGGGATCGTCCTGCGCACGAACGCGCTGCGGCAGAGCCAGCACGAGAAACCCCGCGATCAGCAGGGCCATGGTCAAACGGATTGTGGTCGGAGTTCGCACCTGGAATTCCCATGGACCCGAATCGCTATCCGGCGCAAAGCGCTATGACGCGAGAAGATATCGCGAACTGCCGGCACGCGGTAAATCACCACGAACCGCAGAGGTCCTTCCAGAATTGTAGTGAGAAGCAGGGACGAAACAGAGATAACTCGGGCAAACCTTAGTGCTAGAACTTCTGCGCACAGAAAAAAGGAACTGGGCGTGCGCTGACGAAATGGAAGCGCAACGGGCACGCACGCCCAATACTTAGCCAGAACTTTTTACAGAAGGCCCGAAGAACGCAACCGGGTAACAGGATCGACCACTGGCTGGCGACGAAATATCCAGCGAGCCACCGCGAAGCCCACAGCTGCGTAACAAAGATGCATGAACCTCATAGACACCCCCGTGTCAAATCGGCCACCACCTCAGGGGAGGATCAGCATCACTATCGGCAAGTTATCAGTCTGAGGACACGCTGTACAGGGCACAACAGTGCCATCGGAGTGGCACGGAAGTAATACCAC
This sequence comes from Acidobacteriaceae bacterium, assembly GCA_003131635.1. Classification (GTDB taxonomy): domain Bacteria; phylum Acidobacteriota; class Terriglobia; order Terriglobales; family Acidobacteriaceae; genus Sulfotelmatobacter. The sequence continues at coordinate 43,451 of PKVZ01000151.1, read as the reverse complement.
CGAGGCGAGCCGCGCACGGACAAGCTCAAAACAAGTTCCCGGTTCTCAGCGAGAAGCCAGCTAAAGCGCCGTTTCGCTGAGAACTGAGACCCGAGAACTGCCAATGAGCATCAATCTAGTGTGCATCAATCTAGTGTGCATCAATCTAGTGTGCATCAATGTTTTCCGCATCCCCCGCACGACCCGGAGGTGGAACCACCACGGTGGACAGGCTGCCCTCCGCCGTCAGTTTTTGGAAGGCCGCCAGATCGCGACGCTGCAAATCATCCCAGCGGCTCAGCAACTCTCCACTTTCGCGCTTCAGCTTCTCGAACTCAAGCTGCTCCGCCTCGGTGGGCGCGGAGTCCGCGCTGCCTACGTCCATGGCAAGGTAGGCGAGTTTGGCATCGATTTGCGGAGGGTAAGCCAGTGAATCTTCGTTCGCACTGATGGTGAGATTCACCATTTGATCGCGTACGGCTACCAGCTTTTTCTCCAGATCTTCGGCCGATGCAGAAATGGCTTTCGTGCTGGCGTTCGCCGGCAGGCGACGTTTCAGGCCAGCCACTTGCGAGCGCACATCCTGTATCTGGTTGACCGCGTCATAAACTCGGTTAAGTTCCTCGTGAATCTGCGCCTGCAGGTTGAACTGCTGCGCCAGATCTGCCTGGCTCACCTTCACCCGCGGGTCCAGCTTCAACTCGAACGGGGCAACCTGGCTTTCAGATCCAACCGTCAGTCGCACCTGATATTGGCCGGGCGCCGCTACCGGTCCCTTGGCCCCGCCGTTGTACTCCCAAAGGTAGTAACCGGGAATGCGATGGGCGTCTTCATAACGCAGATCCCACACGAACCGATTCAAGCCAGCGTCCGGTTTTATCTCCTTTTCGGGCTTCTTATCGTCCGGTCCGAGAGGCTCGTCCAGCAATTCCGTTTCGGTGCTTGAATACTTACGAATCAGCTTTCCCGTCGGGTCAAGAATTTCCAGCTTCGTCTCTGTCCCCACCTTCGGCGCATCTTTCAAGTAGTAATAAATCACAGCCCCCGCGGGAGGATTCTGTCCGGTGCGTTTGGAAGGATGATGCTCGCCGCTGTCACCAGCTTGAATGCGGTAAGCCGTATCGGGAGAGTAGAGATGTACATCCTTCTTCGCCACGTCGTCATTGAACTGCCGCAACGGACCGATGTCATCCAGAATCCAGAACGCACGGCCATGAGTAGCCACGACAAGGTCGTTGTCTTTAACCACCAGATCGTGCACCGGCGTGGTCGGCAGATTCAACTTGAGCGACTTCCACTCCGCTCCATCGTTGAAGGAAACATACACACCGTTCTCGGTTCCCGCGTAGAGCAGTCCTCGCTTCTTGGGATCTTCGCGGACGGCCCGAACAAAACTGCCATCGGGAATCCCGTTGGTGAGTTTCGTCCAACTCTGGCCGTAGTCGCTGGTTTTATAGATGCATGGTTTAAGGTCGTCGCTCTGATGCCGATCCACGGCAACGTATGCCGTGCCGGCATCATGGGGCGACGCTTCGATCTGGCTGATGCGGCTCCACTCCGGCAAATCTTTGGGCGTGATATTGGTCCAGTTTTTTCCTTCATCGCGCGTAATCTGGATCAGACCGTCATCGGTGCCCACCCACAGCAACCCTTTGGTGATCGGCGACTCGGCCAGCGCAAAGATCGTGTCGTAGTACTCGGTACCAGAATCGTCCAGGGTGATTTCACCCCCGGAAACATTCTGCTTGGTCTTGTCATTGCGCGTCAGGTCCGGACTGATTGCCTGCCAATGCGCGCCACCGTCCGTGGTCTTGAACAGGCGTTCGCCCGCGTGATACAGCGTGTTGGGATCGTGCGACGAAATCAAAACGGGCGCGGTCCACTGGAAACGGTGTTCCAGGTTGCCGGCTCCGTGAGCATCGGAAAGCTCAGGCTGCTCGGTTATCGATTTCACCTGTCCGATACGCTTGTCGAAGCGCGTGATGTTGCCCTGATAATCCGCGGCATAGACAATATTCGGGTCCAGCGGATACGGCGCGATGTAGCCGGCCTCGCCCCCACCCACGTCATACCAATCCGAGCGATCGATGGCGCCATCGTCGCTGCGGCTGGCGATGGCCACCGTTCCGCTGTCCTGCTGCGAGCCGTATACGCGGTACGGCGTGGCCGTGTCGGTGATGACGTGGTAGAACTGCGCCGTCGGTTGATTGTCTTCGCGCGTCCAGTTCTTGCCCCCATCCAAGGTGACGGTAACTCCACCGTCATTGGACGCAATCATGCGCCGGGTATCTCTCGGATCAATCCATAGTCCGTGATTGTCGCCGTGTGGAACTCTGATCCGGTTAAACAAGTGCCCGCCATCGGTCGACTTATACGCCTCCACATCCATGATGTAGACGACGTTTTCGTCCCGGGGGTCGGCGATGATGTGCATGTAATACCAGGGCCGCTGCCACAGGCTATGGCTGGGATTGACGAAATCCCAAGTCTCGCCGCCATCGTCGGAGCGGTAGAGGCCGCCATCAGGATTGTGCGCCTCGATGAGTGCATAAACTCGATCAGAGTTAGCTCCCACGGCGATCCCGATGCGTCCGTACGGACCTTTCGGCAGACCATGTTCTTCCAGCCGCTTCCAAGTAGTACCCCCGTCATTCGAGCGGTAAAGTCCGCTGCCCGGGCCGCCGCTTGCCATACTCCACGAGGTGCGCCGCGCCTGCCACAGCGCGGCAAACAGAATATTGGGATTGTGGGGATCGAAGGCCACATCGATGCCGCCGGTGTTCTCATCTTTGTAGAGAACTTTCTCCCAGCTCTTGCCACCATCGGTCGTGCGAAAAATGCCGCGTTCGGTGTTCGGTCCAAAAGGATGGCCGAGCGCAGCTACGAACGCGATGTCGGGATTATTCGGATTCACGATAACTTTGCCGATAGCGCGACTGTCGTGCAGCCCAACGTTCTTCCAGGTTTTGCCGCCATCGAGAGATTTGTAGACTCCATCGCCGTGAGAGATGTTTCCGCGAATGCAGGCCTCGCCCGTGCCCACATAAATAGTGTTGTGATCGGAACCCGCGACCGCCAGGCTGCCGATATCTCCACTGCCTTCTTTATCGAACACCGGCGACCAGGTCATCGCTCCGTCAGTCGACTTCCACACTCCGCCGCCGGTCGCGCCGAAATAATAAGTCGTGGGATCGCCCGGAATTCCAGCCGCCGTCAGGGAGCGTCCGCCGCGGAACGGGCCGATCATGCGATATTTCATGCCCTTGAAAAGCTTGTCTTCCGGCTTACCGGAATCTTTGTCGTCAGGGTTTGCGTTCTGGTTAGGCGTATTCGCAGTTGACGGGGGCACCGATTGGGTTGGCTTTACCGCCTTCGATTGCCGCTCGGGCTTGGTTTGTGCGAATGCTGCGCCCTGCGCCCAAAGAACGAGCAGGGTAACCAGCAATGCCGGTAATGCCGCTACCAGAGCCGTTCCCGATTTTTTCCCGCAAGACCTATTTCGACCACCCATGTTCGAAGCTCCCCAATTTAGAGAAATGGAACGAAAGTAAAGAGAAAGAATGCAAACAATACGGAACCGTTGCTATGGTAACGCGGCCTCGCCTGAATAGAAAGGCCGTCGTGAGTTTGCGACCTATTTTTTCCCGAGCAGTTTGCGGGCAGCCTGGATTTCTTTAAGTTTTGCCGCGTCCACCTTGGGATACGAGAGATCAAGTTCTTCCAGCGTTTCCACAATCGCCGCGGCAACCACCAGGTGCGTGAACCATTTATTGTCCGCCGGAACCACATACCACGGAGCATGTTTGCTGGCGGTGTGGCAAATCATTTCTTCGTAGGCCTGCTGATAATCGTCCCAATATTTGCGCTCGTGAATATCCGCTTCGGAAAACTTCCAATGCTTTTCTGGTTCATCGAGCCGAGCCAGGAATCGCTGCTTCTGCTCCTTCTTCGAAAGATGCAGAAAGAATTTGCGGATCACGGTGCCATTGCGCGCCATGTGCCGCTCAAACGAGTGAATATCTTCAAAGCGCTCTTTCCAAATATCCTTGGTGATCAAAGACGGCGGCACCAACTGGCTCTCGAGCACCGTAGGATGCACCCGCACCACCAGCACCTCTTCGTAATAAGACCGATTGAAAATCCCAATGTGGCCGCGCTCCGGCAAATCCCACGTCGTGCGCCACAAGAAGTCGTGCTGCAGTTCCCTCGCAGAGGGCGCTTTGAACGAGTGCACCTGGCAACCTTCAGGATTCACTCCTGACATGACGTGTTTGATCGTACCGTCTTTGCCGGCGGCATCCATGGCCTGAAAAATCAGCAGCAGCGACCATCGATCCTGGGCATAAAGCATGGCTTGCAACTCCTCCATGCGTTGGATGTCCTTCTGCACCTGTTCCTTGGCTTCTTCGACGGAGTGCCAGTGCCCCGTGTCAGCCGGATCAAAGTCTTTCAGCCGAAAATGTTTTCCATCGTTAACGCGGTAGGAGTTTGCCAATTTGGCGGTTTTCATTATTCGTCAGGCGCCCAGCGGCCTTGATAGGAAGTTTATCGCATTCCGGAAGGAATATTGAGTTTGGAGGCGCTTCCAATTTGCTTTGCCGGCCAGGGGACGACCGCGCCAACGATCAGGGTGCGAGCCCTCACCGTGTATAATCTGGGGACTCTGCGGGGGACGAAGTCGCGGCCACTTCGCCGACTTGGACTAGACCAGAACCCGCATCCAGCAAGGCGAGCACCCAACCAGGAGATAAGGTGAAGCACTCAACAATGAGCTTAGTACGCACTTCTCATCAGGCAGTCATCCGCGGCGCTGCAATTCTTTTTTTTCTGCTTCTCGCAGCAGCATTCTCGGTTGAAGCGGCGTCTGCTCAGACCGGATTTACCGGCATCTTTGGCGGCGGTCCGTTCTACAAGAACGCGGCCAACAACATCACCGAAATAGAAAATTCCGGTTTTACCGAAGCCATTGTCTGGAGCATCGAGGTCAGCAACACCGGCGACTTGAATTTTAATGGGGAGTTTCCCTTGACCTCCGGCGGTGTCTATGTCGGCAATGAGTACTATCCCGATTTCCCCGCAGACATGGCACAGTTGAAACAAGGAAAAGTAAAGCGGGTCACGTTCAGCATAGGCTCCTCCAATTATGGAGACTGGGAAGACATCACCGCTCTCGTCAACTCCCAGGGCACTGGCCCTACCAGCATTCTTTATCAGGATTTTCAAGCTCTGAAGGCCGCCATCCCGGCTCTGGATGCCATCGATTTCGACGATGAGAACAGCTTCAATTCTCCTACTACGATTCAGTTTGGAGTGATGTTGGGCCAACTGGGCTATCGCGTGATGCCGGACGCTTTCGACGACAGTAGTTATTGGACGAATGTCGTTTCACAAATAAACACTCACCTTCCCGGCACCGCGGATGGCGTTCACCTGCAAGCCTACGCTGGTGGCAGCGGAAATAACCCGTGCGTAGGATGGAATTTCGGTTCCGTCCCAGTCTTTCCCGGTCTGTGGGATCAGGACGACACTCCCGCCCAAGTGCAAACCATTATGACCGGCTGGCATGAGCAATGCGGCATTCTCGGCGGCTTCATGTGGATCTATGACGACTTCGTCGGCACCGGTCTTGCGGCACAATACGCCAGCGCCATCAACAACGCGGTCGCCAGCAGCGGCTTTACGCTTTCGGGACCCACGAACGTTTTCCTGAACCAGAGTTCGAAGGCTACTGCTTCGGTCACGATTACGGACTTCGGTGGCTTCAGTGGCGCTGTGACTCTGAGTCTCTCGAGTTTGCCGAAAGGGGTTAAGGCCTCGATCCAACAAACTGGCAGTAAACGAAAAATACAGTTCACTGCAGCCGCTTCTGCCGCCACGGGATTCACTTCTGTGACCGTTACGGGCACTTCCGGCAGCATCACTCAAACCTTTACTTTCACCCTGGCCGTCAGCGCGGCCGTGGGCACGGCGGGAACTGGCACGCAGGTCAATCTATCTTCGCAATTCAACGTGAACGGAATATACACTGACGGCACGACGTATTCGACCGGGGGCCTGGATGGCACAGGCTATTCGTACTCAGCGAATCTGCTGACGACGTCGCGAGTTTTCACCAGCACACTGTTCGATTTTGGCCCGGCCAATGAACTCGATGCCGTCGGCTGCAGCGGCCAATCGGTTGCTCTACCAGAGGGCCAGTTCTCCGGTCTCATGCTGCTAGCAACTGGCGTGGAGGGAAATCAAACATCCCAGACTCTCACAGTAAGCTACACCGACGGAACGAATTCGAAATTCGTTCAAAGCTTTAGCGACTGGTTCACCCCACAGAAATTCGCAGGCGAGTCGGAAGGCGTCGCCATGGCATACCGGAATTATGAGAACGGAACCAAGGACAACAGGACGTTCAATCTTTATGCCTACAGGTTTGCGCTGCATTCCACCAAGGTTGTGCAGAGCATTAGCTTACCCAATGATTCACACGTTCTTGTGCTCGCCGCTACTCTGTTGCCCTGAACGAGTCATCAACTCGGTTACGCTGAGATAAGGGGGGAAGTGATTTTAGCGAGCTAGGCCCCAACCGGCTTCTCCGCAGCGACAGGAAGTTTTGCCGCCTGCCATGCGTCGAAGCCACCCACCACGTTCACCACATTCTCGAACCCAGCCCGCTGCAGGAGGCTGCACGCGATCATACTGCGGTATCCGCCCTTGCAGTGCACCGCAATCGCAACGTTGCGATCGATCTCAGGAGGCGCAACTTTGAAGTTATCCAGCGGCCACCAGGAAGCGGCCTCGATGTGCCCGTCCTCCCACTCCCGCTCGCGGCGCACGTCCAGCACGCGCATGCGTCCGCTTTGCAACCGTTGGCTCAAATCTTCCACCGAAATCTGCGGCAGTTCGCCGAGAGGCAATCCAGCTTTTTCCCACGCTTCGACTCCGCCGTTTAGATATCCTCGCGCATCCTCCAGTCCAATCCGTGCCAGCCTCATTCGCGCTTCCGCCATTGCGGCCTCTGATTCCGCGATCAACACGGGACGAGAATCCAAACCCAACAGCGCTCCCGCCCAGGAGGCAAACTGTCCAGACAACGCAATGTTCACCGATCCGGGCACGTGACCAGCGGCGAACGCCTCGCCGGGACGAACATCCAGCGCGATTCCACCTTCTGCCAGCAGGGTCTTCAACTCTGCCGGTCCGAGCGGAGACAAAGGCGGCAGTTCCGACAGTGCTGCCGCTCCCGCACGATTGATTTCCGCGTCCCGCAAGAAATATTCCGGACGAGCCGGCAAGTTGCATGTCAACTGCTCGATGAACTCTTCCCTGCCCTTGATCTGCAGCGCGTAATTCGTAAGCCGCTCCGTGCCAATGGTGGAAACTTTCTCGGCCCGCATGTTCCTTCCACACAAACTTCCGGCCCCGTGCGCGGGATAAACCAGCACATCGTCCCGAAGTCTGAGGATTTTGTTGTGCAGGCTGTCGTAAAGCATGCCCGCCAGTTGCGCGGGAGTATATCGCCGAGACAAATCCGGACGACCCACATCTCCAAGAAAAAGCGTATCGCCAGTCAGCACGGCCCATGGCTTTACAGAAGACGAATCGGCGGACTTCTCTTCATCCGCAACCACCAGGCAAATGCTTTCAGGGGTGTGTCCCGGAGTTTCCAGCGCGGTGATTCGCATTTTCCCCACTCGCAATTGGAAGCCGTCTTCCACCGCTACGTGCGGAAAGGTCGCACCGGCTTGTGCTCCGATATAGATCTTCGCGCCCGTCCTCGACGCCAATTCCCTGTGCCCGGAAACGAAATCAGCGTGCAGGTGAGTCTCAAAAATGTGACCAATAGAAACCTGATTCGCCTCCGCAGCCTTCAGGTAAATCTCCACGTCACGCTGAGGGTCCACGACAATCGCCTCACCCTCAGACGCTATCATGTAGGACGCATGCGCTAAACAGCCCAGGTAAAACTGTTCGAAGTACATCGCTCTCCTTCACGAACAATTCGAGCCCCATTTGAATCTGGAGGCCGTGCTTCAACGTGGAAGCTTGCCGAACCCACGCCAATGTCAACTTAAAGTCGATGGAAAGTCAACCGGTACAGGGAAAAATACTGCAGGCTAAGGGAGGAAGGATGAGTGCGCCGGCGGAGAGTTAAGCGGTAAAGAAGGGCGTCAGCGCAACTGAGGAGGCCGGGGGTGCTTCCTCAGCCGCGCCTGGTCGCGAAAATAGCGGCCATGCCGTGTAATTTAAATGCGTCCGAGAACCAGGAGAACGACGACGACGAAGAGAATGAGCCCTACTCCTCCAGTTGGATAATATCCCCATCCTCGACTATGCGGCCACCTGGGTAACGCGCCTAAGAGCGCTAAGATCAGAATCACGATTAATACAGTTCCAAGCATATTTTCTCCTTGTTGCCTCGATTGACCCCTAACTCGTATAGGCTGCCGCTTGTGAATCGCCGGGAGTCATTCATCGCGCAGCGATGTTGTCAAAAAACGCGAGTCCAGCGGTGGACCCGCGCCTACGCAAGACAGTGTGCTCAGCGTAGGTCGTTATTATAGGTTGACGTCCAGCGCAATGTTCACGCCGGGATACATCGGGTTGCACAGGTAATACACGCCGTCGATGTCGATCACATAAACGTTTTGCGTGTAGAGCCAGTTGCTCGGCCACGCGCCGACGAATGCGAACGAATAGCCGCCGTATTGAAATTGGTGGTTATTGTAATCGCCTTGGGAAACACGAAATGTGTGTTGCTGTCCAAAGTTGGCCTTGTAACGATCGTCGGGAATGCGGCCACCACCGTTGCCGCTCGCGTGCTGCTCCTGCGGCTTGGCTTGCTGCTGCGCATTTCTTTGTTCCGGCTTGTTGTTCTTCTCCTGATCTTGCTGCTGGGCGTTTCTCTCTTCCGGCTTGGCGTTCTTCTCCGGTTGTTGCGCTCTCTTCTCTTCCGGCTTGGCGTTCTTCTCCGGCTGTCGCGCACTCTTCTCTTCCGGCTTGGCGTTCTTCTCCGGCTGTGCGCTTTTTTCCTCTGGCTTGGCGGACTTTTCGGGTTGAGCCTTCTTTTCCGCGGGCTTATCTTTCTGTTCTTCCTGGTCGTGCTGCTCCTGCTGTGCGTAGACCGGAGCCGCGATGGCCAAAGACAATACTGCTGTGCTGACTATTCCAATTAGTTTCATTTGGGTGTTGCCTCCATTACTGCTTGTGTGGGCGCGGGCAACCGGCCCGCGCCTTTTGCCTACTACTGCAAATTTCCTGTGGTTGGGTTTACTGGGCTGCCGATGGCGTCGCCGGATACGAGAAGCTCCACTCTCCGGTTCTGCTGCCGTCCGGAGGAATTATCGTTGGAGGAGACGGGCAAAGTGTTGCCGAATCCTCTGGCCGAAACCGAATTTCTCGCCACGCCTTCCTGTACCAGATAATCGCGCACTGAGTCGGCTCGATTCTCGGACAAAGTCTGGTTCATCGCATCTCCGCCAACATTGTCGGTATAGCCGCCGACTTCAATGTTGAGTCCAGGATAGGCCAGAAGGATGCCGGCGACCTTCGCCAACTTCTCCCTTGCTCCCGGTTTCAACGAATACCTCCCCGTGTCGAACAGAACATCGGACATGCTGACGATCAGCCCGCGCGCGCTGTCGCGAGTCTGCAAAATGGAATTCAGCTGCTCCGACAATTTCGCGCGCATGGCCGCTTTGTCGGTCTCAGCTTGTTGAGCGCTCAACTGGGCCTGCTGCGCCGCCAGGCGGGATTGCTCCGCATCAGCCTGCGCTGCAGAAAGTGCACTGGCAGATGCGGTCTGGCTGTTCGCCAAGTCTGCGTTCGCCTGCGCGGTTGCAGCTTGAGCATCCATCGCTTGGTTGCGTGCTCTGGTTGCATCGGACTCGGCCTGAGTCCTGGCTGCTTGCGCATTCAAGGTGTCAGATTCCGCCTGGGCTTTTGCCGCCTGGGCTCGCTCCGTGTCGGATTCGGCTTGCGCCGCCCGCCGCCGAGCGTTATCCGCTTGCTCTTGCGATTGTGCCTGCGCATCCGCTGAATCCTGACGTTCGTTCGCCAGTCGCACGTCGTCCATCTTCTTCACGGCGATGGCGCGCGCATCTTCCGCCGTCTGCACCGCTTCGCGGGCAACTGCGATCAGCGGTTTGCGGTCGACATGTTTGTTGATGGCATAGCTATCGGCAGTGTCCATCAACTCAACGGCACGCTTATAGCTGTCGCTCGCGTAGGTTTCGGCTCCTTCGGATTGGGCAATCCGGAGCGCGTTCCGTGCTTCGAAGAATTCCAATGGCAACTTCAGGTTCAACACGACTGGATCGAACTTGTAGCCCGTGGGGATGTAGCCGCCGCGTTCCATCAGTTCATACTTTGCATTCACCGCCTCGGTTGTTCCCTTGGTGTCGTCGCGAACTACGTTCTCCAGCACCACGGCGTTACTGGGCTGCCGCACGGCATAATAAGGCTCCGCAGTAACAATCAGAGCGAACGCCTGAAGATCCGTGGTGACGCGAAGTTTGCTGCGGTGATTCCCACCGAGCAGCACTTCGCCCAGGTTTACTGCCCGTCCCTCGGGAGAAATCGCCCACAACACATAGGTAAGATACTCATTGCCGAAGGTCGTCGGCTTGAGCAGATCGCCAAATTCTGCTTCTATCTCAATGGATCCCCGCTTGCTGTTCACCTGCGCTACCCCGTTCGCTCCCGGCATCAGATCCGTGCCCGCGAAGTCCAGTTTCGAAGATCCGCTGCGATGCTGATAGTTGACCGCCTGCACGCTGCGGCTGATCACAACGACGCGGAAAGTCGGCATAGGACTCGTCTGCTCGACGGTCCGATTTTGAGAATTGGTTTGAGCTACCGCGGGAACACTCAGCACGATTGCAGCGGCAAACAAAAGCGTTTTCTTCACACTATCTCCTTATGACAGCTATCTGCTGTATTGCTTTGTAGCGATCTGCGAGTCGGACTTAGATGGCTGCTTCGCTCTAAGTGCCGACGCGAATGTGCGAAAGCGAATGGAACAGTCCAAACACATTCAGCAACCACAGAACCACTGCGATTACGACCACGCCGTTCAGAATTGATTTGATGGATCCCTGCATCGGGATGAACCGATTTACCAGCCACAACAGAACACCCACCACGATGAGAACTTCCAGGAGTTGAATTAAAGGCATTTGCTTTACACCTTTCTTTACTGTCGCAGGCAGCCCCTTGACCTAAGCGAGGCATCGCCCAAATTCGAATTTCAAGAGTTTAGGGTCGGATCGTGTCCGCCGAAACTTTCACGGCATACACACGGATGAACTGACGCTGATTGGCTGGATGTGGCCGCTTCGCCTGGACTTGAATCGAGCCCAGCCCGCCGCGACCTAAGTAATGAGGGCTACGAATCAGCGCCCGTTGCTCCTCCACCACTCTCAGAACTGAAGAATGACAGACTTGGAACTTCATGTCTGAGCAACATAGCTCACATGCGCGAACATTCCGCTAGATGACGGTGACGGATCCAAGCACCTTCGGGAACAAAAAGACCCCTCGTGTTTGGCCGCACGAGGGTCTAATTGAAAGGATTTTGCAATGGTTCTGCTACGCCAGCTTTAGCTTGCGCCGGATAATGCCCGCAATACCGATTAAGCCCGTGCCCAAAAGACAGTCGCCGCCCCGATTCGGTCATCCAGGTTCGAAATACTGTGCAAAATAGCTCACTTGCGAAAATTCTGCACATCGCCAGATTTTGTAAATTCGCTGCCTGCGCCAGACTATAATCAGAGTTCATGCGTCTCCCAGCGTTGAGCAAGAAAAATAGAGAGTTCGACTCCGACACTTTCCTCGCCACTATTGGAGACGGCAGAAAAATCCTGTCTGTTCCGAAAAAGCAAGTCATCTTCGCCCAAGGGGACGCAGCCGACGCGGTCTTCTATGTTCAGAAAGGCAAAGTCAGGCTCACCGTCGTTTCCCAAGCGGGCAAGGAAGCGACCATCGCGATCGTCAGCGAAGGCAATTTTTTTGGCGAAGGTTCCCTGGCTGGGCAATTACTTAGAATGGGCTCCGCGGCAGCCATGACCGATTGCGAGATTTTACGAGTCGATAAAAAGACGATGATGGAAGCGCTTCACCGCGAGCCCGCTTTTTCTGAGATGTTTGTCGCATATCTGCTGGCGCGCAATATCCGTTACGAAGAGGATCTGGTCGACCAGCTTTTTAATTCCAGCGAAAAGAGACTAGCCCGCGTCCTTCTATTGCTCGCTCATTTCGGCAAAGAGGGCATCCCGGAAACCGTAGTCCCCAAGATTAGCCAGGAAACTTTGGCGGAGATGGTCGGGACCACTCGTTCGCGGGTCAGCTTCTTCATGAACCGGTTCAGGAAACTGGGGTTCATTCACTACGCCGGGGGAGTTGAAGGCAATCTACAGGTCCACAGCTCTCTTCTCAATGTAGTTCTGCACGACTAGGCGCCTTCGCGAACCGATACCTTCGATATCCAGGAGGGAGCACAATTGACCATCTCTCCAACCCGCGATGTTGAACAATGAGACGTGGAAACTGCAAAGCTCACGCTACGACATATATTGTCCGTCCGTTGCCCTATGTGCCGGGCTAAGGCGAAAGAGCAATGCACGCTTAGCACAGGACACCCCTCTGCCAAGGCCCATCTCGCCCGGGAGCAGGCGGCTGCCAAGGTTTCCAGCCCGGAAACTTCCCCCCAAGCCGCTATTCGAATCGTGATGAACGCCGGCAAGCGGGGCCTGCGCCTGCTTTTTCGACATAAATAGGCGCAGGCTGAGAACCTCAGCGACATTTGTTTTCTCAAAAGACGATCACAATGCCGAACGGCGACCACTGAACAAGTTAATGACCAGGACGATCAAGGCCACTACCAGCAGCAGGTGAATCAGACCTCCAGCTATATGCAGGCTGAAACCCAGTAACCACAGAATAAGAAGCACAACAAAAATTGTCCAAAGCATGATTTTCTCCTTTTATGATTCTGTCCTCAGTATTTATCCTCAGCTCGCATCTTTCCGCTCCAGTTACATGACCCCGAGCGGTTTGCCGCATTCCAAACACAATGGTTTGCCTCGCGGAGTGATCAAGCCACAGGACGGGCACATCCTCTGTTTCCCGAAGGCTGGCGCCGCGGGCTTAACCATCCCAAGCAACTTCGTGAATGAACCCAGGATGACAGCGATCCGGCTGCGAAAACGACGGCCCATTGAACTTCCCGCGCTCTTTCTTCCCAATTTGGGACCAACCGTTGTAAAGGACGGCTGTCAGGGCGAGCCGATAAATAACTCGCTCTTGGAATCTTCGGCAACACCGATTCCCAGCAACTCAACTTTGACAGGCTAAAGCGTGCAACGCTGTGTCGGATTGCTCACATTACTTGAAAACTTGCCATGCGAGGGGCTCGGCGCCAAGCAGAAGTGAGCAATTCAGACCAGCTATTCTTTTCTGCCTAAGCGATCATGACCTTAGAGATGAGCACCTCTTCTCGCTCTTTCAGGTCCCCTGAACTAAGTCAGCCATCTGAAGTCTTTTCCTCTTAGTTCGCGATCCATAAGGAAAGAATTCATGAAAAAAACAATTTCACTGCTGTTAATGAGCTTGCTCGGCATGGTTGGAACTTACGCGTTTGCCGGCTCGGATCGGGAAGAAACCATTGACCGCATGCAGAAATCGGTGGATGTTCTGCAGTCCATCATGTCGACCCCCGACAAAGGTATTCCGGAAGAAGTGTTAAGCGGCGCAAAGTGCATCGTCGTCGTGCCAAATTTGATTAAAGGTGGCTTCATCGTGGGCGCCAAGCACGGACGCGGCGTGGCTACGTGCCGCACTGCTGAAGGCTGGAGCGCTCCCGCATTCGTCTCGGTAGGCGGCGGTAGCTGGGGATTACAGATCGGCGTAGAAGGCATTGACCTGGTCATGCTGGTCATGAATGACCGTGGTTTGCAGCATCTCCTTTCCAGCAAGTTCGAACTCACCGGCGAAGGCTCGGTTGCAGCCGGCCCGGTAGGCCGGCACGCATCCGCCGGAACCGACTGGACGTTGAACACTGAAGTTCTTACCTACTCGCGCTCCAAAGGCGTGTTCGCTGGTTTAACGCTGGAAGGTGCGGTAATCGAGCAGGATAACGACTCGACGCGCGCCATTTATGGCAAGCACATGATGTTCCGCGACATTCTTTCCGGCCGAGCGCCAATTCCGGCAAGCGCGGATGCGTTTGTGAAAGCTGTATCGGAAGCCGGACATCAGGCTCACATCGCCGAAGCTAGAGAAGACAAGTAACTGCATCGGCAAGTCNNATGGTTTATTTGCCGAGGCGGTCATTTATGAAGCTTGGTCTGAAGAAGCATTTCTTGGCACAGGTAATCTGCTTCACTCTTTGGTCCATCCTTGCTAACGGGCAAACCCATGATCGTGCTGCAAATCTGGAGGCCTGCAAGGCGGGCCGCGAAGCTTGCGATCCATCCCAGTTGAGTTCGTCGGAGTCGGCGGAACTCGCGCTCGTCCTCCACGCTCGCAACGTCGCGAATTGCAGAAGCGGCAATGACGCTTGTGACCGCTCGAAACTCAGCCCGCCGGAGCTCACCGCGCTAGCCGTCGCCGATCACAAGAATAACGTTTCCGCTTGCGCCGACGGAATGCACGCCTGTGATCAATCAAAACTCACGGCATCCGAAGCTCTTGATTCATCCCTCTCCGACCACAATCGCAACCTCACAGACTGCAAGAATGGAGCGGGCTCCTGCGATCCTTCCAAATTGAGCGCGCCGGAAACCGAGGCAGTTGCTACCGCCCGCCGCCAACTCAACGTTTCCGACTGTAAGGAAGGCCTGGGCGTTTGCGACCATTCCCAGCTGACTCCGTCCGAAACCAAGGTGGTCGCTGCCGCGGAGCACCGGCGCAATGCGCTAAACTGTGAGAGCGGATGGAACGACTGCGACCGATCCCAACTCACTCCGTCGGAAGCGGCCCGCACTTCCAGCGCAGATCACGAACGCAATATGGCCGCCTGCAAGGATGGCAAAGAGGCTTGTGACTACGCAAAACTGTCCGCATCCGAGTCCAAGGTCCTGGCCGACGCTGAACATAAGCGCAACTACGTAGCTTGCCTAAAAGGCTACGGCTACTGCGACCTCTCTCGCTTAACCGCGGAGGAAACTCATTCCCTTCCGGGCAATGAGCACTAATCTCCGCATCACCCGATTTAAATTAGTTTTCCTCTTCATCCTGATCGTCATCCTTATCTCGTCAATCCCGGGGAGGCTTTGGCCCCTCGCATCTGCGTCTGCCGAGTCCTCAACAGCCTGTTAGACTTCCTGAAGAGAACAATCATGGCTTCCTCAACCCCCCGAAATCACGGCGGAACTGCGACCGCCAGCAATCAGCCGGCGGCTCCTGAGCCTTCTTTCTCCGAGCGGGCACGCACTTTGGTGTATTTAGGCCGTATCGGCAGCCTCTCCACGGTTTCCCGCAGGCAGCCGGGGTTTCCCTTTGGATCGGTGATGCCCTATGGGCTGGATGCGCAGGGGCGTCCCATCTTTCTCATCAGCACGATGGCTATGCACACTCAAAATCTGCAAGCCGATTCGCGCGCGAGTCTCCTGGTTACTCAGGCCGACGGAGATGGGGACCCGCTGGGCGCGTCGAGAGTTACGCTAGTGGGAAATGCTCTGACCATTCCCCAGCCCGAAATAGCCGAGGCTCGCAGGCTCTACCTGGAGCGTTACGCGAACAGTAAACACTGGGTAGACTTCGAAGATTTTTCCTTTTACCGAATGGATGTAGTAGACGTTTACTACGTAGGAGGCTTCGGCGTGATGGGCTGGGTAAAGGCATCCGACTACGACCAGGCTCAACCCGACCCGCTGGCTGACGTGGCCTCCGGGATCATCGAACACATGAATGCCGACCACAAAGATGCGCTCATCTTACTGGCGCGGACGAGCGCCGGGGTCGAGTCGCAAGAGGCGGCAATGACCGCGGTGGACCGGCTTGGCTTTAATGTACGCCTGAAAACCACGGAGGGTGTGCGCGGAGTTCGCATTGCTTTCCTGCGGGAAGTGCGGGATGCGATGGAATCCAGAAAAGTTCTGGTGGAAATGGTGCAGCAAGCGCGTCAGCAGCCCTGAGAGCTGGTGGTCAGGCAAAATATTTTTCAAGAAAAAATGCCCGAAATCCTTTCGGATCACGGGCACTTTCGTTAGCGCTTCAAGAGCGGTGTTACTTAGACAGCCTGAACGTTCTCCGCCTGCCAGCCCTTAGGGCCTTTGGTCACGTCGAACTGCACGGTTTGGCCTTCTTGCAGGCTGCGGAAGCCGCCAGCCTGAATCGCGGAGAAATGCACGAAGACGTCTTCGCCATTTTGGCGGCTGATAAAGCCATAGCCCTTGGCGTCGTTAAACCACTTCACTGTTCCTTGTTCTGCCATTGATAGTCCTATTCCTGTTTCTTGAATTGTGCTATGGAAGATTCGCTGCTAGTGAGGGGGTGACGCTGGTTGGCGATACCGACCTTCAATTGCTTGTGAGTCAAACTTAGCTGAGCTTTATTATACACGGCGAAGGCAAAATGCACAGCAAAAATTGCGGCCCGCCGGAGGTGGCGCAGTGGAGATCAAGCGGATATGCCCAGCCGACTGGATTGCCCGTATTCCCCTTGCGCGATGTGGCGGCACATCGTGACCGAAGTAGATTAGTATGTTGTTGCGATTTGCCACATTCCTTTGACTTAAAGGATCTATCGAACCATGCCCCGAAAGGAAAACCGTGCCCAGCCTGCCGCCAGCCGCCGCACCTTCCTCAAAGCCACCGTCGCCGGAAGCGCTGCGGCGGCGCTGACTCCGTTCTATTCTGCGCGAGGCGCGGCGCGGGAGATCGAATCTGACCTTCCGGCCTCCGATATTAAGGCGTTCGAACTCGATGAATCGACCATCGCCGATCTACAAGATGGAATGAAATCGGGCAAGTTCACAGCCCGATCCCTGGTGGAAAAGTATTCGGCGCGCATCGACGAAATTGACAAGCATGGCCCTGCGCTTAACAGTGTCATTGAAATGAACCCTGACGCGATCTCGAACGCTGACCGTCTCGACGAGGAGCGAAAAGCCAAAGGACCTCGCGGTCCGCTCCACGGCATCCCGGTATTTATCAAGGACAACATCGATACCGCAGACAGGATGATGACCACCGCCGGTTCTCTCGCCCTGGTCGGCTCCAAGCCGACGAAGGATTCCTTTGTCGCTGAAAAACTGCGCGCCGCCGGGGTGGTGATTCTGGGCAAGACCAATCTCAGTGAGTGGGCCAATATTCGATCGAGCCACTCCACCAGCGGATGGAGCGGCCGCGGAGGTCTCACGAAAAATCCCTACGCGCTGGACCGCAATCCTTGTGGCTCAAGCTCAGGTTCAGGCGCGGGGGTGTCGGCGAATCTGTGCGCCGCTGCCATCGGTACCGAGACCGATGGTTCCATCGTCTGTCCTTCGTCTTCGAACGGGATTGCCGGCATCAAGCCCACGGTTGGCTTGGTCAGCCGCGGCGGCATCATTCCTATTTCTCACAGCCAGGATGGCGCCGGCCCGATGTGCCGAACGGTGCGCGACGCCGCGATTATGCTGGGTGCGCTTACGGGAGTCGATCCGCGAGACTCCGCTACCGCAAATAGTCAAGGCAAGTCTTTGACGGACTACGCCCGGTTTTGCGATCCCAACGGTCTCAAGGGCGCCCGCATCGGGGTCGCGAGGAAATATTTCGGATTCAATGATGCCGTCGACGCACTCATGGAACAATCCGTCGATGCCATGAAAAAACAGGGCGCTATCATGATTGATCCGGCGGATATTGAAACTCTGGGTAAGTTCGATGAAAGCGAGCTGCTCGTCTTCATGTATGAACTTAAGGCTGACTTGAATGCCTATCTCGCAGGTCTCGGACCGAACGCTCCCGTGAAGACGCTGAAAGACATCATCGATTTCAACGACCGCAACCGGCAGAAGGAGATGCCCTATTTCGGACAGGATTTGTTTGTGAAAGCCGAAGCCAAAGGTCCGCTGACGGAGAAGGCATATCTTGACGCGCTGGAGAAAAACCACCAACTCGCACGCACCGAGGGCATTGACGCCACCATGGACAAGTACCACCTCGACGCCATTGTCGCGCCTACCGGCGGGCCGGCGTGGATCACCGACCTGATCAACGGTGATCACGTGGCCGGCGGAAGCTCCAATGCCGCCGCAGTCGCGGGCTACCCAAACATCAATGTCACCGCGGGATTTATCTCCGGCTTGCCGGTCGGAATCTCGTTTTTCGGACGTGCCTGGAGTGAGCCGACCCTCATCCGGCTGGCTTTTGCGTTCGAGCAAACCGTCAACGGACGACAAACCCCACGCTTCCTATCTACCATCGGAACCGGCCAGTAACCTCGGTATCTATCTGGGCAATAGCCCCAAATCTGTCAGCGCCAATCCTTCTCCGTACCGAGGTCACTTCTAATATATTTCTAGTCTTGTCTAACCGTGTTAGCCTTAGTTACAAGGGGGTGTTAATGATGATGAACAAAGTAGTCGTTTCCCTACAGAAGGAATACTCCCGTCTCGAAAAAGAGATGGGACAGGTAGGGAAAGCACTGGACGCCCTCGGCCATTCGGGCGGGAAGAAGCTCAAGTTGACGGGCCGTACCTTGAGCAAGGATGCCCGCCGACGAATTGCCGAAGCACAAAAGCTACGCTGGGCCAAGGTCCGAAAGGCCGCCGCCAAGCTAGCCAAGACGTAAGTGACGTAAGTACAGTAATGCTTTCGCAAGCACCGCAGCCGGCCTCGTTCGTAACTCATTGCGAACGAGGCCCAAGCTTCGGAAAGTAATTCTGCCTTCCGCTTTCAGATCTCTTCCAAGTAAGAAACAAGTTGACATACGGTCTCCTATCCGGCGGACTCCGTTCTGCTAAAATACCGCTGGTCTTTGGAAGGCATCTTTCTCTTATGCGCATACTCCGGCGCGGCTTCACTTGACGGCATTCCCTCTAAGACGCCCGTGTGTCGTTTTCAACCAGTCCTCAGTTCCCGGTGGGCAGTTCTCGGTTCTCAGTCGAGAGCATGAAAAGGAAGCCGCCTATGCTGCGCAAGGCTTGCGTGGTGTCGTCAGTATTTTTCGTCGTCGCTCTGTCCCTCGCCGCACAGGATTCCCGCCACTTCACTTTCTCCTACGCCTTCACCATTAAGAATCTTTCCGCCGGCGAAAAAGTTCGAGTGTGGATCCCGGCGGCCCAGTCGGACGCTTATCAAGACGTGAAGATCATCTCGGCCAAAGGCGATCTGCCTTTGAAAAAGACCAGCGAATCGAGGTACAGCGATCAGATCTATTATGCCGAGACCAGCTCCGGTCCGGCGGAGCTGCACTTCGATATCGAATATGAAGTGATACGCCATGAACGCGTGGCCCTGGGGCAAACCGCGCCGCACGTAGTTCCTGTTTCGCTTTCATCTTCGGAAAAACAACAAGACTTGCAACCCGATGTTCTCGTGCCCGTCACCGGCCTACCCGCCGAGCTAGCCGTGAAGGTCACTCAGGGCAAGACTCAGCCCCTCGATAAGGCTCGCGCCATCTACGACTACGTCTTCACCACCATGCGCTATGACAAGACGGGAACGGGCTGGGGACATGGCGACGTTCTCTACGCCTGCGATGCCAAGAAGGGTAACTGCACCGACTTCCATTCCTTGTTCATTGCGATGGCTCGCTCGCAAGGAATTCCTGCGCGCTTCGAAATTGGATTCCCACTTCCACCCGATAAGCACTCCGCCGAAATTGCAGGCTATCACTGCTGGTCAGATTTTTATGTCGACGGCAAAGGATGGATTCCCGTGGACATCTCCGAAGCCTGGAAGCATCCGGAAAAACGCGACTACTTCTTCGGCTCGCACGACGTGAATCGCGTGCAGTTCAGCATGGGCCGCGACCTTCGCCTGAGCCCCCCGCAGGAGGGCAAGCCACTCAACTATTTTGTTTATCCCTACGTGGAAGTGGATGGGCGGGAATACCCGAATGTGTCTTTAGCTTTTTCATTTACCGACGCAGGCGCGAGCATCGCTACGAAATAGCTTCTGGAGCGATTGTCCTTCGGGCTGTCCGTCTTATCGCGCTGACACAATTTCTCCCGGCCCGTTTGGAGGTTGGGGGAAGTCCGGTGGCGGCATAACAATCGGCGGCGGAGCGCCGTTGGAGGGCTTCGGAACGTCGTCCGAATCCTCCCCGGGACGCTTCAGACTTGGAGGGTTCGCTGGACGCTCGTTCGGCTCTTTTTTCGCCTCTTGATCTTTATCTTTGTCCCGCTGCAAGATGACTTCTTTCTCAGTGCGAACGATTTTTTGGCCATCCACTTTCATGGTCTCGACCCGAACCACTTCGTCGCCTACAAAACGAACGAAATCGACGTCCGCCGGCGACTCGCCGTAAATCCATTCTTCGTATTGCGTTTCACCGGCCCGCTCCCGGACTTTTTTCGGAGGTTTGCCCTTGGCGTGGAGCACCATCTCCTGATTCATGCCTACCAGCACGTGATGCGCTTGAATCGCCGCTTTCACCTTGGGAGGCACGGTATCGAGGTAGGCTTGCTCCTTGTTGCGGGCGTTGAAATCGAGCACGGGATACAACTGATCTCGCAACTGAGCTGCCGTCATCTCGGGAACATATTTGTCGAAATAAAGGTCAACGTAAGATCCATGCGCATTGGTTTGCGGTCCCCCCCCGCCCGTCACGGGCTGACCGTAAGCCCCGGAGATCTGCACGCGCTGATACCATTTTTGCCTGCGCACCGGTCCGCCGTTGATCTCGAAGTGAATGTGGTCGTTCTTGATCTGGACAAATGAAATGTGTGCGGGATCACCGGGCTTTACCGCCGGTCCCCAAAGGTTTAGCATCTGTTCCAATTCGGTACCATTAGGGGTGATCGTTCCCTCTTTCAACTGCAGCCCCTTGGTTCCCATGGGAAAGGCAGTCCTCGCATAAACCAGTTGGGTCTCAAAATCGCGGATAATCTGTAAGCGCGCCTCCTTGGATATACGCGGCGCATTGGGAGGGATCGACGCGGGACCCGGCGCCTCCATTCGATCAATTGGCTGCTTAGTCGAGGAAGGCGCCGGAGAAAGCTGAGTTTGTCCGTCAGGGCCGGCCTGCCCATAAAGCAAGACTGAGGCAAACAGAATCAGGGAAGCGGGAAGGGTTGTAGTCCGCAAACGTCGCATGCAGCACCCCCAGACGTGATGCCCATTATATGCGATGGAGTCGAAGGCTGCAGGGTTGCTGCTTCTTCAAAGTCTTAAGCCGGAAATCACACGCTTTCCGGACCGCGCTTCCTGTGCTGCTGGCATTTGGTCATGATGGCCGAACGGAGCCGGGTGCGCAGGTCTTCGGGCAATTCGTACAATTGAGAGTCGCGATAGATCTCAATCGTCTTCTTCGTGGTATCGCAAACCACATAGCAGTTATGGCACCAGGAGAGGTGGTTCTCCAGTTCGACCTTGGTGGTTTCGTCGATCACGCCGTCCAAATAATTGGTCAGCTCGTGCAAAAATTCAGAGCATTTCACTGGTTGCCATCTCCACTCTCGCGTTTCTGGAAGTACCGTCCCAAGCGTTCGCGAAGCTGCAGTCGGGCCCGCAACAATCGCGACTTCACTGCCGGCACGCTCAACTCCAAGGCGGCCGCAGTTTCTTCGGTCGAAAGTCCTTCCACGTCTCTCAGCACAAACACGGTCCGAAAACCTGGGGGAAGGCCTTGGATCGTCTTACTTAAAATCTCCCTCATCTCCGCCTGGGTGTACTGCTGCTCAGGATTAGGGCTCCAATCGGCAATCTCACGCGGAAGCGAATCATCTTCCGTCTTAATGTCCTCGTCCAGCGAAACCGTGCGCTCCGGCTTCTTGCGGCGCAACTTCATCAACGCTTCGTTGACAGCAATGCGCACCAGCCAGGTATAAAACTTCGACTGCTCCTGGAACTTCTGCAAATTCCCGTAAGCCTTCAGAAACGCTTCCTGCACCACATCTTCCGCATCCTCGCGGTTTTGCGTGATGTGTTGTGCGATCCGAAAGACGTTACGGTCGTACCTGCGAACCAACTCTTCGAAGGCAGAGTCGTCGCCTTGCTTGGCCGCCCGCACCAGCGTTAGCTCATCGGTGACAGGCCCTTCTACTTTGTTTTGGATGGTTTCCATTCTCTCTGCGATGCAGTATTTTGCCGGCAACAACCGCGGTACTGAAAGGCGAACTGTTATTCTACTTGGTGCCCGCGTATTTGCCCAATCGCTTTCAGGTTTCGAGCAGAATAAGATTGAAGTAGAGTCGAGATTGAGGGGCACGCGGTTGAACAGGTACCGAAGTACTCTGGGATAGTCCCACAAGTGCCGTATAATCAGCAGTTAGAGCCGCTATTTTAGTCTGACATTCGGCGCAGGCGCGATTCTATAAGGAAAAACGGTTTCCCAAGCATGTCGGAACGGAATCAGAAACAGAACGAGGGGCAGCACATCGAGATCGAAAAGATAGTCGCGAGCGCTGTTTCACAGGCCCTTCAGGCGCAGGTTCCAGCACTGCAGGCGCAAATTGTGCAGCAGGTGCTGAACGCTTTGCCCAGTCAGTACGGCGAAACTCCCGCGCCGGCCGGAGCACAGTCGAAGTCCTTGGTTCATGCCGTTGGCAATATCCATGCGGGTTCCACTCAGAAAGAAATTTTGCGCGCTCTGCTGGATGCGGGCAGTGAGTATTGTTCTCGCATCGCGTTATTCGTGGTGAAAGCGGGAGCTGCGTCGGGATGGCAATCACGCGGCTTCGGCGATGAAGAAGTAGTGAAGGATTTTCCTCTCGATCTTACCGCCGGGCCGGTGGCACATACTTATCAAAATCGTGTGGCCACGCCGGGAAACATCGCGGAAATGGGCGGACGATTCGTCGAGCAGTTCGGCGGCCCCGCCAACGAACAGGTGCTGGTATTGCCGCTGGCGCTCAAGGACAAAGTGGCAGCGCTGGTTTATGCCGACGGCGGCGACAGCGGCAGGCTGGATGCCGACGCCCTGGAATTGCTGGTGATTGCCACCAGCGGATGGTTAGAGGTCATCTCGCTGCGCAAGCTGACGGCGTCGAGAGAGGACACGGACGCGCCCAGCAGCGTTGAGCGCGCCGCTCCGCCGGTGCAAACCGTATCTTCGTTTTCCGATCCCTTCGCCAGCCACGCGCCCAAGCATGTACCCGCCAGCGTTCCAGTCAAGCCCGAACCTGCGGCTGAAGTGGTGGAAGTGGCTTCGGCGCACTCTGCCGGTGCGGCCGCGCCAGCCACGGCCACTGATCCCTTGGCGGGCCTCTCACCGGAGGACGCCGACGTCCACCGTAAAGCGCAGCGCTTCGCGCGGCTTCTGGTGGATGAGATCAAACTTTACAACCAGGCGAAGGTTGCAGAGGGCCGGCGCAACAAAGACTTATACGACCGTTTGAAGGAAGATATCGATAAAAGCCGGGGTACCTTCCAGAAGCGCTACGGCAGCACCGTGGCGGCAAGCGGAGATTATTTTCAGAATGAGTTGGTGCGGAGTCTCGCGGAAGACGACCTCTCCATCATGGGGCCGAATTTCCGGCGCTAGATTTTGCGTGAGTTTCTCTGGCCGTTGTAGCTGCGCGAAAAAAGTAAAAAGTGGTTCGATCAGTCTCCAAGGGATGGTGGATACTCGTCGCTGCGCTTCTCTGCAGCTTGCTTGGCGCTCCGCTAGCATCAGCGGAAGCGCCGCTGCCACTTTTGTTTAATTCTTCGCAAGACCAGGAAGCTACGTCCCCGGCGAAGCCTGGTCAGAGTGCTCCCAGCAGCAACAAGGCGAGCGCTCCCAGTAAGCCTGCAACCCATAAAGCGCCCGCCGGCAGCCAGCCAGCAGCCAGCGCCACCAAGCGTCACAACACCGGCGCGCGAAAGCCGCACACGGTTTCTCCGCGAGTCCGCCGCATGCGCCAGGCCTTCGTAGCGTCGGCGAGTTTGCGGCCCATGGCGCAACAGCTCCTCCAGGACCGGACTTTGCCAGCCTACGCCGGAGTCCAGGCCTACGCCCGCGCCCATGCCAAAGAAGACGCCGGAGCACTGGCCTGGTTGGTGCTCGGCTACGCGCACGTGCTGGATAAGGATTATGCCCAGGCCATCGACCCGCTCAGCCGCGCGAAAATCCATGCCGGGGACCTGGGCGATTACGTGGCTTACTATCTCGGAATTTCTTACCTGCAAACTGGGCACACCGCCGAGGCCCTGGCGGCGCTGTCTGACTTCGCCAAAACCCATCCGGACTCCCTGCTGGTGCGGGACGCGGAAGTAAGTCATGCCGATGCGCTTCTGCTCGAGGGGCAAGCAACAGAAGCGGCCGCATTGCTGGAAAAGATTCTGGTACCGATCCGCTCGGACGTTGAATTCGCGCTGGGACGCGCCTATGCCGCGTCCGGTCAAACTTCGAAAGCGGCCGATACTCTTGGGAATATTTACTACACCATGCCGGCCAGCGCCGAGGCCGACGCCGCGTATGCCGAGTTAAAGAAACTGCCGTCCGCGCCTCCGCCCACCGTCACTCAACTTAGAATCCGGGCCGAAGGATTGCTCAGCCGAAAGCGCTATGCGGAATCGGCGGACGAATATCGCAGTCTGGTAAACCAGGTCAGCCCTGAAGAGAGGCCGACAATGCAGTTGGCCCTGGCGGACGCGCTGCATCGAAGCGGAAAGAATCGGGACGCCAAGCAGGTGTTGGCTCTCCTCGGCTATGTCTCTGGCGAACTGAATGCTCAGCGGTTTTATCTGCTCGGCCAAATCGCATGGGCGGCCAATGACAACGAGACGTTCTATCGGACTGTCGATGACTTACGGCGAGCCGCCCCCGCCAGCCCGTGGCTGGAGCAGGCACTGCTCTCCGCGGCCAACTTGCACCTTGTGCATCACGAGTACGACCAGGCGCTGGATGCCTTCCGCGAGGCACAGCAGCGCTTTCCAGATGGCCCGCGCGCATCCTATGTGCACTGGAAAGCGGCCTGGCTCACGCTGCGCCAGGGACGCAACGAGGATGCGAAAAAAGCTTTCGAGGAACAGATTGCGCTCTATCCCTCCGGTGCGGAAACACCTGCGGCGCTCTATTGGCGCGCTCGTCTGGCTGAGGAAGACAATCAATTCGTCATGGCGCGGGCGTTCTACGAGAAACTTTCGGATCGCTATCGCAATTTTTATTATGCGGAGTTGGCCAGGCAGCGGATGAAGCACCTCCCAGCCGCAACCGACCCGGCAGCGGTGACACAGTACGCGATTCTCGACCGCGTGCCGCCTCTGAATCACGCGGAAAAAATAACGGAGACGGAAGCGCCCGCGGATGAACTCCGCGTGCAGAAAGCACAGCTGCTCGGCAACGGCGGGCTCGTCGATTTTGCCGTGCGCGAACTGCAAGCGGCCGCCGCTACCGACGGTGGCAGTTGGGCGCCGGCGGAAACCGCCCAACTGTATGTTGAGACAGGGCACTACGACCGCGCCATCGAGTACATGAAGCACTCGGCTCCGAACTACTTTGCTCTCGACATTCCAGACCTGCCGCGAAAATACTGGGAAGCGCTTTTTCCCAAACCTTACTGGAGCGATCTGAAACGAAGTTCTGCGGCCAATGGACTGGATCCCTATCTCGTAGCGTCTCTGATCAGGCAGGAATCTGAGTTCAATCCCAACGCGGTTTCGCGCGCCAATGCGGTCGGGCTGATGCAATTGCTGCCGAAGACGGGCAAAGCCGTGGCCAAAGAAGTGAAGCTGAAGCGCTTCAACGCCAGCCAGTTGTATACCCCGGCGGTGAATATGCAACTGGGCACGCGTTATTTCCGCGGCATGGTCGACAAGTTTGGCGGATCATTCGAATACGCGCTCGCCGCCTACAACGCCGGATCGGATCGCGTTGACGATTGGCTCGCCCAGGGAAAATATCGCGATCCACAGGAGTTCGTGGAATCGATTCCCTTCACCGAGACGCGCGAATACGTTCAGGCGATTCTTAGGAATGCCAACGTTTATAAACAGCTGTATGGGACGCCGTAGGAGCGGGATTCTAGGTGTTTGAGCTGAACCCGGAAATTCAGTTCGGCAGAGACTCGTTCCCGGCGCTCGATTTGTGAAACAGCATCGCCACAATCAGCAGCCCCGCTCCCACCACAATCGCGCTGTCCGCAAGATTTTAGATCGCTTATCCAAACGGATTTACGATCCTCACTCCGTCGATCTCGCGGCGATCTTGCATGTCTTCCGATAAGAGGACGGTGCAACCGGACTGCTTAGCAGTGCGTAGGACCAACGCGTCCCAGAAAGAAAAGCCGTGCAGGCGATGCAGATCGATCGCACCCAGAATATCCCCGACGTCCGGTGCGGCGACGTCAAATTCCGCCAGAAGTTCAACCTTGCGGCGAGCGATTGCCGCGTCTACGCCTAATTTCCGTGTGACTGACACGAAATATTCTTGGAGTACTTGCATCGAGACCACACCCGTCCCAGCGCGCCGATGCTCTGCGACCAGCGCAAGAGCGGCCTTCTGTTTTGCGGCACTGGCTTTGTCGTCGGCGTAGAGCAGAACGTTGGTGTCGAAGAAACTACGAGCTGGCATCGTCGCGCCGCGAGTGAATTTCGTCCCGATTGAAGTGCCATCCCCGAGAGTGGCCCTTACCGGAGAGACGTTTAAACTCCGCGATACTTCGTTCAGGATCGTCCACCCCTGCCAGCGTTTGCAGGTAGTCGCGAATCAATTGATTAAGGCTTTTGCCGAGGGCATCCGCTTTCTTGCGAGCGCGAGCCACTAACTGTTCGTCGACGGAAAGGGTAACATTCATTGACACATTATAAGTGCACACGTATTATGTGTCAATGTGGTTGCAAGCATGAATGCGTTAAGCTTCACGCTGCCCCGCGCAAGAGGTAAACGGATTTCAGCTTGGAAGAGAATTCTCTTTAGCGTTCGGGCTCGCAAATAATATCTCCACGATCAGCAGCCCCGCCCCCACCACGATCGCACTATCCGCCAAATTGAAGACCGGCCACTGATACTGTTTTACGTAGACCAGCAGAAAATCAACCACGCGCCCGCTGGCCAGGCGATCCCACAGATTCCCTAACGCACCTCCCATGATCAGCGACAAACCCACGCCGGTGGCGATGTGAGCATGGTGGTTTTTCCACAGCAAGGCCGAGACCACAATTAACGCGACTATGGAAAACGCAATCAGCAATCCGGTTTTCCAGGGAGCAGTCGAGTCGGCGAATAGACTGAAGGCGGCGCCGGTATTTTCGGTGTGGGTGAGGCGAAAAAAGCCCGGAATGACCTGGATGTGCGCGTAAAGCCGGATGCGCTGCGCCACCACGTGCTTTGTCCAGCGGTCAAGCACGACAACCACGAGGACAATCAGAAGGTAAATGGCGCGCGCAGAGTTTTTGGTCATCCAGATTTTGAGCCTGGAAATATCTTAACCCGGTAGGGCCGGTATCGCTCGTCCCCGCTTCACAAAGTCATAACCGGCGGCGGAAACCACTCCCCGCCGAATCTTTCTTCTGATTTCGCACTTTTGGGGTGTTCAGATTTGTGGGTTCCGTTTATGCTGTTCCGTCGCCTGTCTTAGCGGTTGTTGTGTTCCATCCCTATGTTGTGAATTGCGCGCATGAGACCTTTCAAACGCTGGAAAAGCCGGACCCTTCTGTTCCTCGCAGTGGTGGGGCCGGGAATCATCACGGCGAACGTCGACAACGATGCCGGCGGCATTCTGGTCTATTCGCAGGCCGGAGCCCAGTATGGATTTCTCCTGCTCTGGACCATGATCCCGATTACCCTGGCGCTGATTGTGGTGCAGGAGATGAGCGCGCGCATGGGCGCGGTCACCGGGAAGGGCCTGAGCGACCTCATCCGCGAAGAATTCGGCCTCCGCATCACGTTTCTGATGATGCTGGCAATTCTATTCATCAACTTCGGAAACGTGGTGACAGAATTTATTGGTATCGCCACCAGTCTGGAATTATTCGGGCTGTCGCGCTTTATAACCGTGCCGGTCTGCGCCGTAATCGTTTGGCTGATCGTGGTCAAAGGACAATACAAGAGCGTTGAGAAAGTGTTCCTCGCCGCGTCGTTCTTTTACATTACCTACATATTTGCCGGAGCCTTGGCGCATCCCTTATGGAAAGATGCCGCGTTCGCAACCATTAAACCGCCCGCCCTCAAAGCCTTCCGTGACCAGGCGTATTTATTCATGGTAATCGGCGTGATAGGAACAACCATCGCTCCCTGGATGCAGTTCTATCTTCAGTCGTCCATCGTTGAAAAAGGCGTAACCCGCCGCGGACTCCAAGCTTCGCGCTGGGATGTAATCACAGGCTGCATCTTCACGGACGTGGTGGCGTGGTTCATTATTGTCGCCTGCGCCGCCACGCTGTACTTGCACGGTTTCCGCGACATCAAGTACGCTGCGGACGCCGCGCAAGCGCTCAAACCATTGGCGGGGCAATATGCCTACATTTTGTTTGCCGTGGGCCTGTTCAATGCCTCGCTGTTCGCCGCGTCGATACTACCGCTTTCCACCGCGTACACCGTCTGCGAGGGCCTGGGTTTTGAATCCGGTGTCGATAAGAAATTCTCGGAGGCCCCGTTTTTCTACTGGCTCTATACTCTGTTAATCCTGGCTGGTGCGATCCTCGTGCTCCTGATCCCCGGACCGCAACTGGTAAGAATCGTCCTGTGGTCACAAGTTGTGAACGGAATCGTCCTGCCATTCGTATTGATCTTTATGCTCCTGCTGATTAACAAGAAAGAATTGATGGGAGAGTATGTGAATTCGCACTTATTCAATGCCGTAGCCTGGGGAACAACCATCCTCGTCGCCGGACTATCCGTGGCACTCGTATTGGGTTACATTACCGGTAAGACCGGATAATCCCGCGCAGCGCCACTTCTCAGGGCAACCTTCCGGCGGCCAGATCCTGCACCAGCGATGCATCCGCTTCAAGGAAATCGTAGGACGGAAGAGCATCGGGGGCCGACCACTGGAGATCGCGGAAGATGCGATTTTCAATTTCGCCGATATATTCTCGCACGATAAAAAATCTCAGCTCAACCGCGGCGCCATTCGGATAGGTGTGCTGTATGCGAGCGATTTCGTCGCCGACGTTGGCATGAATTCCCAGTTCCTCTTCCAATTCCCGCCGCAGTGCGTCGCGGGGCTGTTCGCCTTCTTCGATTTTTCCTCCGGGAAACTCCCACTTGAGGGGCATGGTCTGGTGCCGCGTCCGTTGGCAGACCAGAAACCTGCCGTCCCGCTCAATCACTGCAGCTACAACCCGTTTCATAATTCCGCACTACTGGTGGCATGCAACGCACTGGCGACCGGATCCACGCATCCCGTAAAAGTAAAAGCGAAGGCCGCGATCCCCGGATCGCAAACCAGTTCCAGTTCGTGCTCGCCGAACTCATGGTTGTCCACCAGGGCATACATGCGGGCAGAGTCCACCACGACGCAGCTTTCGGAGGTCCCGCCGGAGTTGCGGAAATGAATGTCTTTCGTCGCCTGACTGCGCGTCAGCAGCTTGCCATCCTGCAGCACTTGAACTTCGGCCGAGGCCCCGCGGGGCGCGGCCATCACCAGGTTTACCGCCGAGGCTTCGTATTTCAACTTCAAAATGTGCGGACCTTCCCCGGCGGCTTCAAAGTACTCGCCGGTGGAGGCCCAGCGTCCACTGGCGTAAAACAAATTCTCTTCGAGTTTATTGTCAAACTCATAGTCGGCGACTTCGTCCTCTTTGAAGCCGCCTTCATTCCCAATCCGCCCGCGTCGATGGCCCAGATAAAGTTCGCCGGAAGGCCGGTAACACACTGCTCCCGGATGATCTTCTTCCCGCAACGGCTCCATGATCTCAGNNATGGCCGTAGCGCAAATAGCCATCCTTATCGAGCAGATACTTGGTGGGCCAGTACCGGTTGGCGAAGGCTTTCCAGATTTCGCGATTGCTGTCCACGACCACCGGGTAAGTAATTCCAAACTCGCGAATGCCCCGCTCCACGTTGGACTCGTACTGTGCGAAGGTAAACTCCGGCGTGTGTACTCCGATCACTGTCAATTTCTTTTCCCGGTAGCGCTCATGCCAGGCTTGCACATAGGGCAGTGTACGTATGCAGTTGAGGCAGGTATAGTCCCAGAAGTCCACCAGAACGACGCGTCCGCGCAACTGACGGAAACTCAGCGGCGGAGAATTCAGCCAAACGCGTCCGATCTCGGGCGCCCGCACTTGGCCTTTTTCGACTCTCACAACTTCTCCAGCCTTTTGCCCACAACCTCCGCGCAATATTGGACAAGGTTCTGATCGTCAGTTCCGAAGGCGGCCGAGAAATGGCTATCGATATCAAGTTCACCAGCGACTTGATTCTTCACGAAAATAGGCACAACAATTTCCGACTTGGTTTCCAGAGAACAGGCCAGATAGCGAGAGTCCTTGCTGACATCGTCTACCACGATCGTCTTGCCGCTCGAGGCTGCAGCGCCGCAAATGCCCTGGTTGAGCGGAATACGCGTATGTGGAGTCATGGCTCCCACAAAACTTTCCAGCACCAGCACTGGAGGTTTGGCGCCGGGCTCGAGCATGTAAAAACCGACCCAGTTGTACTTCAGCATACGCTCATGCAACAGCTTGCAGACCCCGTGCATGACATCTTTTGCTGTCGGCGCCGCTTCCGCGAGCGTCATGACTTCGTAGCGAACTTCTTCCATTCTGGTTTTGACAGGCATAAGAAAAATCTTAACTCAGAGCGCGCGATTCGCGGCCGCAGAAGATGAAACGCTGGTAATTTGACGGATTCCTTCCGGCCGGACAAACAGCTCGGGATGAATGGCAAATGCCAACGCCTCCAGCCCGCGTATAAGCGTTGGAGCCGGCGTGTTGAGGTACTCATCTCGAATGCAGAAGACCCGCAAAGCAAGCGCAGCCCGAGTTCCCTGCCAGTGCCGGTCCGCAACAATTTTCTCCAGAGGAACGCGGTCGCCCGCTCCGCACCATGCGGCAATCAAAATGTCGGGATCCATGCGGCTCACTTCTTCTGCTGAGATTTGCCGCCCCGGTGCGCCGAGAAATTCACCTCCGGCGGCCTCGACCAGCTCCGCGACCCAGACTTGCGATGCGATCAATGGCTTGCCCCATTCTTCGCAGAAAACTTTGAGGCGTTCTGTCCGCGCCACGCGGCTTCCGACTTGTTCGATTCGCTGCTGCATGAGTTCGATCACTTCTTTGCCCCGATGGCTTGCATCAACAATGCCGGCGATGATCGCAATGTCGGTGTAAATGTCCGATAAAGTTCTTGGGGCAAAACCAAGAAAGCGGGCTCCGGACTTAAGTATTTCGATCACCGCTTTTTCCTGGTAAGGCACGGAGGCGATCACGAGGTCGGGCTTGGCAGCGATGATCTGTTCCGCGTTGGCGGTCCAGGAATCGGAAAGTATCAAACACTGCCGCGCAACAATTCCGGGAACCACATCGGCGCAATATTTCGTGCACGCGACCACGCGGTCGAGTTCACCAATCTCCGCGAGAATAACTGTGGCGCTGGGCTGCAGGCTGGCGATGCGGCGTGGCGAATGGTCCGGCATGAATCTGAAATTACAGTTTAATGTCACTCAGGGCGGTTGATAGTGCATCCAGCGCCAACTGCGCGGCATGAGTTGAGGCTTGGGGCAGGCCGCCGACAGCCGCGCTCACATCCTCGCGACGCAAGTTTTTAGCTTCGTTCAGGGTCTTCCCCGCCATTAATTCCGTTAATACCGAGCCGCACGCAATCGCTGCCACGCATCCTTTAGCCTTGAATTGCGCCTGGGTAATTCGGCCTCCGCTCACTTTCAAGGTAAGGCGCAACACGTCTCCGCAGGCGGGATTTTCAATTTCCGCGGCGGCGTCCGCGTCCACAATTTCTCCTGCATTACGCGGATTCTGAAAATGATCGAGTAGCTGCGGGGAATACATTGGCCGCTCAATTGTAAATGGAGAAGGCGCATGGCAAGCTAGCCACGCGAACCAGTGCCTTCGGGAAAATAGATCTGCCAAACGCGTTCTCGAGCCGTAGCCTCCAAGTCCGGATTCGGATTTAGCGCAACTGCATATTTTGCCATGGCTAGCATTTCCGTATCCCAACGAGAATTGCCGAAGGCTACGTCGATGTCTTCTTTTATTGCTTCGCGCAGCGCCTCAGGTTTGCCCGTGCCCGAGGGCACGCGGATCAGCCGGTCTGTGGCGATGCCATTACTCACTTCCACCTTGGCCGCGAGGATGCGTGTTTCCGGGATGCCAAAATACTTCATGCCTGCGCGGATCACCCACTCGTTCGAAGAAGAAACAGCCCACACGGCGCAGCCATTTTCCCGCAGCCGGCGCACCAGTTCGCGCATCTCGGGAAAGATTTGCTCGACGAAGAATTGTTCGAAAAAGCGGGCAGCGGCGGCCATCAGCTTCTCTTCTGAAATGCCCTGGTGCATCGTCACCATTTCGCCGCACATGGTTGTTTCATCGACTTCGCCACGCTTGTACGCGGCGTACCGCTCGCGCATGGGACGGTCGAGCGCGGCAGAAACAATGTCGCGTTGCCGCAGCTCCCAATCAAAGAATCGCTCGCCGGCATCGCCCGACCATAGCGTTCCGTCGCAGTCAAATGCCGCCACCCGCGGTCTAAGGCGCACCATCGCGTCGAGAAATTCGTTAGTAACCGGAAGAAATGCCTGGGCCTCTGCGGCGTCCATCTACCGACGATAACGTGCTTCGGGGGAAGCGCGCAATGGCGCGCAATAGGTCTAGACGGGCGCGGGCTCGAGACGGGCACGGGTCAGGACGGCCGCGCCAGCAGCCCCGCGTAATCCTCCGAGGTATTGATATTCAGAGCAATCAGAGGATCGTCAACGCGGACGTACTGGATGTTCGCCTGGTATTCGTGTTCAATGTCGCGGGCGATCGATGTGGCCGGAACCCGGAGGAACGCTGCCATCATCTCGCGGCCCACCAGATAGGGATGCCCATGCGCTCCCGAAAACTCGGGCACGACCGCCCACACGTCGTGATCCGCCACTTCGAATGCATCACGCAGCGTTTGGATGGTCGCGGTACCACACGGAGGACGGTCCACCAGGGTTACCATGGCCGCGTCACGGCCGTGGTTGAGCACTTCGTGCAGACCGACTTGCAATGAGCTGAACTGGCCGCGACTCGGGTCCGGGTTAACCACCAGAGACGCCCCGTGAGCATAAATAATCGGCGCCAGCGCCGCTGCATTCTTTCCCACCACAACCAGCACAAACTCAGTAGCCTGCGAAAGCGACCTAATTGCCGCCGAGAGGAATGTGTGATTGGAAGGCGCTTGCCCGGCTGCTGGCGGCGGCCACGGCAATAAGGCTTTATCTCTGCCCATGCGCGAGGAGTCTCCGGCCGCGAGGATGAGACCGGCGAAGCTGGAGGCACGTGCCATACTGCGAAGATAGCATTAACAGCAGGAAATTGTTGATTTTTGACTGCTGATTGTCCATCGGAACCACGAGTTAACAACGGCTTTCATCAACAATCAGAAATTAAAATCTGCAATTTATTTGCTTTCATCTTATTTGCTTTCATCGAGCGCCGCGTCCGCCGCATCTTCGCCCACCGCCTGAGATTTCTGCGAACGAAACCAACTCATGTGAGGCAGAGCAGCATTGGCATGCCGCCGGATGGCAATCAACTCGGCCGTAATCGCAACCGCAATCTCCTCGGGCGTGATGGCGCCGATGTCGAGTCCGATGGGCGCNNGTCTGCACCGCCCAGCGCAGGATGCGCATGTCGTCGCGATGTCCGCGAGTAACGATAACGATATAGGAAGTCTCATTGGGCTCGAACTTCAGGATGGCTTCGTCGAACTCCAGGGCATGCACTTCGCGAGCGGCAGGAAATCGTTCTTTGGTGGCGTAGGACGTCCGGTCGTCGGTGACAATAAGGTCAAATCCGGCATTCGCAGCAACCTGGCAAAAATTAACAGCCACATGACCTGCACCGAAAACATAAAGTAATGCTGGAGGTAGAACCGGCTCCACAAAAACCTCCAGCGTACCCCCGCAAACCAGCCCGGTATCGTACTTGGGATCTTGATTGAGGTCGAACGTCAAGGTCCGCGGCTTCTCGGATTCCATCACCTCACGGGCCGCCTGCCACACGTCGGCCTCGACGCAGCCTCCACCGATCGTCCCAACAATTGAGCCATCGTCACGCACCAGCATCTTCGCAGTGCGGAACGAAGGAACCGAGCCGCGCACATTAACAATCGTGGCTACGGCACCCCGGCGCCCTTCGCGTCGGAGCTGCACGATTTGTTCATAAATATCCATGGTCTTGAAAACCGGTCGCAGTCCTGATTATCAGTCGGTTAACAGGAGAGAGTCAAACGCGGACGAGCAAAAGCCCCGGGTCATCACTCCGGGGCTTTTGCGGCCTTGCAAAGTGTACCAGACTAGTCCGTCAAACCAACCCCATGATTACTCTGTTCGATGTCGAAGTCAATCTTCAATTTCGTGAGTGGCCGTACAGAAGGCGCAGAGTCGAACTGCAATGGCTGATGAGCCACTCATTGGTTTGACGGACCAACTCCAGTACCCACTGGCAACGCCTTCTAAACCTTAGACCGTCAAAAGAATCCTACTCCGGCCATGCGCGAGGTTAAATGGCTCGGGGCAATAAATTTCACCGAGATTCCGGATTGGGAATTCCCGATCTGGGGAAGTATGCTTGTGTAGCAGCAAACCTAATCAGGGAGTACGCTCTATGAAAGCAGTCCGCATTCATCAATTCGGCGGTCCCGAAGTTTTGACTTATGAAGATATTCCCAATCCTCAACTGCGCAAGGATCAAGTGTTGGTGCGCGTACGGGCGTGCTCGCTGAATCATCTGGACGTCTGGGTGCGCAAGGGACTCCCCGGAGTCAAGCTGCCGCACATTCTGGGCAGTGATGTTGCCGGCGAAGTGGTCGAGGTTGGCGAGTACCTCAGCGGATTCAAAGCTGGGCAGCGGGTACTGATCGCTCCAATGGTTTTCTGCGGGCGGTGCGCGAAGTGCGTCGCCGGTGTACAGAATCAGTGCCGGGAATTTGCCGTGCTGGGCAATGCCGTGGACGGCGGAAACTGCGAACTCATTGCGGTTCCCTCGGCCAACGTGATCCCGATTCCTGACTCGCTCGATTTCAATCAGGCGGCCAGCGTTCCGCTGGTGTTTGTCACGGCATGGCACATGCTTGTGGGACGAGCCGGCATGCGGTCGGGACAAACGGTGCTGGTGCTGGGGGCGAGCTCCGGAGTTGGCATCGCGGCGATTCAGATTGCGAAGCTGTTTCATTGCCGCGTGATTACGACTGCCGGCGACGAAGCCAAGCTGGCAAAAGGCCGCGAACTGGGCGCGGATTATGCCATCAATCACTATCAACAAAAGATTTCCGAGGAAGTAAGAAAGATCACGAACAAAGAAGGCGTCGATATCGTGGTTGAGCATGTGGGCGCGGCCACGTGGGACGAGAGTGTGAGGTCCCTCAAAACCGGTGGCACTCTGGTCACCTGCGGCGCCACCACCGGGCCTAACGTCGGCATTGATCTGCGGCATCTATTTGGGCGGCAACTGAGTCTGCTCGGCTCCTACATGGGAACCATGGGCGAACTCCACGAAGTCTTAAAACATGTATTTGCCGGGCGGCTGAAGCCGGTGGTCGACCGTACTTTTCCGCTGAGTGAACTCCGTGCCGCCCATGAGTATTTGGAGAAGAGCCAGATGTTTGGGAAGATCGTGGTGAATCCATAGAGCATTCAAGGATGTGGCGCATGGCTGCCAATGGGTGCTATGGCGATTTAACGACAACTACTGAGTCTTAAGGCCTGCCGCCTTCTGCTCCAGTGCTTTCGCATTGTCCACTTCACCTCTCGCGTTCTTCAACTTCGCATATTCCAATAGCGTGCTTCTCAAGCGAGCGGTGTAGTTATCTTTCATGGTTGGCAAGGCGACGATAGCAGCCTCGAAGATCGTGACCGACTGCTGATACAACAAGTCAGCTTTGTCGAGCTCACCCACCAAGAAATAGGCGCGAGCAAGATTGGCGTGTTCACTGGCGTAGTCGGCGTCACTCTCGCTGTGTTCCACTCCTTTGCGAATCTCCAATGCCTCCTGATATAGAGGGATCGCCTCGTCTGGTTTGCGCTCTGCGATCAATGCGTGGGCAAGGAACGTGCGCGAACTACTCCTTTCGATGATGCGATTGGCGGGCAGTTCGTCTGACAGTGCAACAGCTTCAGAGCATTTTTTCTCGGCATCGGAGTTCTTCCCATCGTGAACCACCTGATAGCAAGTTTGAAACGCTGGGTAGTAGTCCTTTAGCGCCTTCTGCTCAGTATTCGTACGGCTCGGGGACGGCACGCTCCATTCAACCTTTGTCACCACGGCTGTCGGCTGCCCATCTTGGATGAATGGCCTGTACTCCCATTTCTTTACGGCATCAACGAACGCTGGAGCGAGCATGGGATGTCCGCTTAGAACGGTCACGGAAATAACCTTCCCTTCTGGAGAGATTGTGATTTCCAGCGCCACAGTGCCCCCCATCCCCAGCGTCTTTGCAAGCGGTGGAACTGTTGGTTCAACTTTGTTGGTTAGGTTTTGATCTGCTACCTTTTGCTCAACGCGCTTGGCGGAATCAGCGAACGCAAAGCTCGTCATCAGAACGAGAATGATAAGTTTCTTCAGCATGACTTGAAACTGTAGCACGCCCAATCCTCGATTGTTGGCGTAAACATTGGCGCTCATTGACTCCCGATGAGTACTATGCCAATTTCGCATCCGTTACCGAATCAGTTAAACTCGCGTACAGAGATGCAAGGAGAGCAGTCATGGCACCGCGCCGACTATGCTTCTACGCACTACTTGCCGCAATTCTTGCCTGCACGGCAGCCGGAAGGGTAAGCCGTCGCGTCAAGCAATTTGATGTGCCGGAGATGGACCGCTGGGCGAACCCTCGATCACTCGCTGCGGAGTCCCATGCCAGAAGCGAACCGCTGTCAGCCGATTTTCTTCCCGTCCAATCTTTTCCCGTCCAATCGAGGAGTGCCAAAAATCTGAGTGTAGGAAAGTTGCTAGTGGCAAGCAGAAACCTCGGCGATCCGAATTTTGCTAAAACCGTGATCTTGCTGGTCCGCTACGATGCCCAAGGCGCTCTCGGACTTATTCTCAACCGGCGCACAGACGTGCCGCTTTCGCGAGCGCTCGAGACCATTAAGGCGGCGAAAGATCGTTCCGACCGAGTCTATCTCGGCGGACCGATGGAAATGCCGGCGGTGTTTGCCTTGTTCCAGTCGCCGGCCAAGCTCGAAGGCGCGGAGAGCATCTTCGATGGTGTTTACTTGATTACTGCGAAACCTCTCTTCGAACAAACCATTTCGGCTCGACCCGACCCGGGAGTTTTCCATGTTTATCTCGGCTATGCCGGATGGACTCAAGATCAACTGCGGCAGGAAGTGGGACTGGGCGCCTGGTTTGTTTTTCCGGCTGCGGCCA
Organism: Acidobacteriaceae bacterium; assembly: GCA_003131635.1. Taxonomy (GTDB): domain Bacteria; phylum Acidobacteriota; class Terriglobia; order Terriglobales; family Acidobacteriaceae; genus Sulfotelmatobacter. Next base: position 5,886 of record PKVZ01000151.1, on the reverse strand, counting down.
GCGAGGTTTTCAATTCGGAGCCGGATTCTTTGTGGGACGAAATGATTCGGAAGACGGAGCTACAAATGGCGCGGAGCGAAACCACGTGCAGGTGATTTCCCCCAGTAGAGAAAGCCGTTCGCCGCGCCGCGAATTCTAGCCGCCAGCGTCATTTGAGTCTTGTCTGGTTTAAAATAGGTCTATGGCTCCTGAACTGAATTTCGGCCCCTACGTTGATCTCGAGAACGGCAAGAAAGTCGTCAAGGATCTGACCTTCGGCAATCCCACGCCGGAAGGTGTAGTACTGACCACACTGGATTCGGCTGTGAACTGGATGCGCAAGGGATCGATCTGGCCGATGACGTTTGGGCTTGCCTGTTGTGCGATCGAGATGATGTCGATGGGTGCGGCGCGCTTCGATATCGCCCGCTTCGGCGCGGAAGTTTTTCGTCCATCCCCGCGTCAGAGCGATCTCATGATCATCGCCGGACGCGTGTCGAACAAGATGGCACCCGTGATCCGCCAACTTTGGGAGCAGATGCCGGAGCCGAAGTGGGTGATTTCCATGGGGGCATGCGCCACCTCCGGCGGCGTCTTCAACAATTACGCGCTGGTGCAGAGCGTGAATCAGGTGATCCCCGTCGATATCTATGTCCCAGGATGTCCACCGCGCCCTGAGCAGCTCATCTACAGCATCACTCTGCTTCAGGAAAAAATACAGAAAGAGCGCGGTACCATCCGGAAAGCCTTTAATCTCAGCTAGCTGTTTTTTACTAGTGATCCGGCGCCGGTTTTCTGAGAACTCTCCCGCCCGTAAACCACTGGCTGTGGTGCCAACTGAGGTCTATCCGTAAGTGCTGTTTTGGGAAGCACTTGCAAAAATAGTGGCTTTCTCTGAGTGAGTCCTCCTAAAGACGAAACCAATCTCACCCGAACTGAATCTAAGGGGTTAAGGGTAGGTTGAGGGAAAAATCCCGTAGACCGCCTGAGTAGAACCCAGAGAAAAAGTCTCGTGGAAGGTGCTCCATGATGGCAAGATTGTTTGATGCAGTCTTCGGTTGCAGGCATCCCCGTTACAGTTTTCCAGTTACTATTCGCGGAACGGGGCGTCGACCGCAGGCGGGCGCATTGACCGGAACCTATGTAGCGTGCCTGGATTGCGGACGAGAATTCCCCTACGATTGGCAAGAGATGAAGGTGATCACTTCCCAGTCGGAAACTCGCCAATACAGGGCGGCCCTCGCCCCCAAGCAAGCTGCTTAAGCCACAGACGAGATTCTAGAATCAGATTGTGGTTGGGGGTCACCGACGGGTCCATCTGCTGCGGCGGCTTTTGCGTTACGGGCTGAGGTTTCTCTCATGATTTCCTCCTGAGTAGATCAAGCTTCCCACTTTGAAACTTCCCGTTGTACTTATGTAACGCAGGTTCGATCTCTCTAACCCAGATTCTATCCAACCTCTATTACTGTTGAACTGTCACTCGTCGCCCTGCCGGTGTGCTCCTTATGTAACGCAGGAGAATGCCGCTCGGCACAATACCTTGAACTCGCGAGCGGCGGCAAAGAACTATGAAGCAATTTCTATGAAGCAACTTCAAGGACCTGTATGTTTCAGCGAACCCGCAGCGGAAAATCTAGCGTTGCGCCAGGCTCTGAATGGAAAGGACGATCTGCTGGCAGCGATTCCCAGCACTCCGGCAGTCCTGCAATCTTTGCTTAATGAAATCAACCAGCCTCCTGACAACGTCAATCTGATCAGGGTGGCGGAGATCATAGGCCGCGATGAAGCGTTGGCTGCGCAATGCCTGCGCATGGCCAACTCTGCCCTGTTTACCCGCGGCCCTGCCCTGGATTCTCTTCGCGGCGCCGTGCGTACGCTGGGGATCTCACGCATCCGAGATATCGCTGTCTCCTGCGGCTTGCTGCGGCTCGCTCCGGCTTCCGTCAAGGCTCTCGACCCCGTGGTTCTCTGGCAACACTCCCTGGCCTGCGCCATCATTGCGCGAAAACTGGCGCGCTCCGTGGGCTTCGGCGATCCCGAGAAGGCTTATCTCGCCGGATTGCTGCACGACATTGGATATATCCTGAACTTGGTTGTCTTCCCTGCACAAACGAAGATGGCCATTGAAAAAGCTCAACGCGAGGGGCTTTTCATGGGAGACGTCGAGTATTCGGAATTGGGTTTTACCCATTGTCAAAGCGGGGAGTTGCTAGGGCGCAGGTGGAACTTGTCAGAGGACCTCGTGGAAGTCATTCTTTGCCACCACAACGTGGCGGCAGCGGTCAGTAATCCCGCCTTGGTGGCAATCGTCTCCCTGGCCGACCGGCTGAGCCGGGCCTCTAACTTGGGATTGGGTTACTTGGAAACTCCCAACCCCTTGGATGCCTGCGAAGGGGACTGGAGCATTCTGGCTCAGAACTGTCCTCTTGCCAAAGAAATGAGTTGGAGCGAATTTGTCAAAGACGCAGACTCCTACCTGGAGGAAATCCGCAATCTAGTCTCCGCCATGTGCAAAGACAAGTAGAAATCTTTGCGGCTAACCCCTCGCCAAGGCCCCTGATGTTCGCTTCTCCATTGCCACAAACTCCCGCTCTTCATGCCCCGTGTAAATCTGCCGTGGACGGGCAATCTTTTGTTCCGGATCTGTGATCAACTCCTGCCACTGTGCCAGCCATCCCGCCGTGCGTGGAATCGCGAACAGTACGGTGAACATTTCCGGACGGAATCCCATGGCCTGGTACATGATCCCGGAATAAAAATCGACATTCGGATAGAGTTTGCGCTTCACAAAATACTCGTCTTCGAGCGCGATGCGCTCCAACTCAAGAGCGATCTCCAATTTCGGATTGCGCCCCGTAACCTCAAAAACCTGCTCCGCTGTCCATTTAATGATCTTGGCCCGGGGATCGTAATTCTTGTAGATACGGTGTCCGAATCCCATCAGCTTGACTCCGCCATCTTTCACTTTCTTGATGTAAGCGGGCACTTTATCCTTCGAGCCAATCTCATCCAGCATCTTCAACACTTCTTCATTGGCTCCGCCGTGCAACGGTCCAGCCAGGGCCGCCGCTGCCGACGCCATCGACAAATAGGGATCGGTTTGCGCGCTGCTCACCGAGCGCATCGCGTTGGTGCCGCAGTTCTGCTCGTGGTCCGCATGCAAAATGAACAGAATATCGAGCGCCCGCGCAATTGCCGGCTGCGCCACATACTTGGGCTCGACCATCTTCCACAGCATGTTCATGAAATTCTCGGCATAGCTCAAATCATTGTCCGGATAGACGTAAGGAAATCCCACGTTATGCCGGTAAGACATGGCCGCAATGGAGGGCACTTTGCCGATCAGTCGCTTGATCTGCAGCAACCGGTTCGCGGAATCATGCACATGCCGGGCGTCCGGGTACACAGTCGAAAGCGCCGCCACCGTGCTGACAAACATCCCCATGGGATGGCCATCATAGCGAAAGCCTTCCATAAACATTTTAGTGCTCTCGTGCAGCATGGTGTGGTGCGTAATGTCGTGTACCCAACCTTTTAATTCGGCCTCGGTCGGCAAGTCTCCAAAGAGCAGCAGGTAAGCGACTTCCAGAAAGGTACACCGCTCAGCCAGCACTTCGATGGGATATCCCCGGTAACGCAGAATTCCCTGGTCACCGTCGATGTAGGTGATGCTGCTGCGGCACGAAGCTGTGTTCATGAACGCCGGATCGTACGTCATCAGCCCAAAATCCTCCGGACTCGTCTTGATCTGCCGGAGGTTCATGGCGCGGATCGTACCATTTTCAATCGGGACGCTATACGTCTGTCCCGTTCGATTATCGGTGATAGTCAGTGTGTCGTCTGGCATGGAAAAGCTGCTCCTGTGTTTTCCGCTACAAGCCTAGCGTAGCTTACACTTACTCCCTTCGACAACCGGCCCGCTGTGACTCAGGTCACGCAGAGTTGTGACGCCTCTCTCTGTCGTGACCAGGCTATCGTGATCAACCTGGCCCAACTGTTCTAACTCCACGAGTGTCAAACAGAAAACCGGCGGCCGAGGCCGCCGGTTGATGATTTGCGCTCCCTCTAGTTCGAGGACGAGTCATCCCGGCGTTTCAAAGTCGGACGATCGTCGTCATTCGTGCTGTTTCCCGTTTTATCGCTGCCGCTGGTGGAAGTCCGCCGCAAACTGGGCTTGTTCTCGTCTCTCTGATCCAGCACTTTGTGGCGATTTTCAATCGAAGCCAGCCGCGCCTTCACGTCGTCGAACTCCGAGGTGGTCACAACGTATTGAGGCTTAGCCGGCAGAATCGTGCGGATCTCTTCCTGAGTCTTCTCGATCCGGTCCGGTGTCTGCGGATGGGTATCGAAGGTCTTCGCCAAGCTTCCAGGCTTCTTTTTCTCCATCGCCTGAATTTTTTCGAAGAACGAAACGAACGCCGAGGGGTCGTAGCCGGCACGGTACATATACTCCACTCCAAGGTAATCCGCTTCCGCCTCGAAGCCGCGCGAGAATTTCAAGAAGCCCAGCATGGCCGCCGGTCCCGCGGCTTCATAAGCCCCATAGCCAATCCCTCCGCCCACAAAGATCAGAGGAATCGTCGCCAGTTGCATCAGGGTGCCCCGGGTCTGCTCGCGGGCCAGATGGCAGGCTGCCACGTGCGCAATCTCGTGGGCCATAACCCCCGCCATTTCGGCTTCTTCATCGGCCGCCAGAATCAATCCCGAGTTCACATAGAAAAATCCACCCGGCAGCGCCATGGCATTCACCACATCGGAATCGATCACTTTGATGGTGAATGGCACCTGGGCATCCGAGTTCCGCACCAGGTTCTGCCCAATCCGGTTGACATACTCCGTGATCACCGGATCGCTCACCAGCTTGATCTGCGATTCAATCTGCTGAGCATACGAGCGGCCCATGGCCACTTGCCTCTCGATGCTGTACCAGTTGCCCACGCCGCGGCCGCAACCCACATTGCGATTCCCTACCGCATCCACGTCAGTCTTGGTGCCATCGTGCTTGATCTGGCTGTCATCCTGCGTCGGCAGGTTGGCCGGGGGTGGCGCCGGAACGTTCTGCACGTCGGCCGCTTTCGGCTGGCCTTTGTCTGTGTCTGGAACCGGAACTGGAGTTTGCGTCTGTGTCTGGGTTTGACCTGGGTTCGTTTGACCCGGATTCGTTTGACCCGGATTCTGCGTCTGACCGGGATTCTGACCAGGCTGCTGTGTTTGCGCCATCGTCCAGGGCACCGCGCTGAACGCCGCTACCGCCACAGAGAGTGCCAACCATCGCGATTTCATAAATACCCCTTTGCGCCCGACCTACTCTTACCCGGATTATACGCCCGGCCCGCTCGGGCGGAGCTTTCCCTTAAGAATTTAGACGCATATTCCTTGCGGTGAGGTTTTCCGGGGTTTGAACCTACACGATCCGGAATCGCACTACCTCTTGCCCCATTTCCAACGCAGTCGTACCATGACCCGTCGTCTTTCCGTTGGCCAGGAGGTTCCCATGATCGATCGCCGCCATTTCCTCTCGACCGCAGTAACCGGCTTTGCCGCCGCTTCCGCCCTGCGCGGGGATCTCTTCGCTCAACTCGCCAGCGCCCCCAGCAAACTTCCTGACTCCTCTCTGTTTGACAAGAACGAAGAGGCCTACTGGGCCGAGATGCGTAAGCAATTTCTCATCCCGGAAGATGAAATTTACCTCAACAACGGCACCGTCGGCTCCAGCCCCGCGCCCGTGCTGCGCGCCATCTTCGACGGCTACACCACCACCGAGAAAATGGACCAGCAAGACCCTGAGGATTATCCCATCTGGGGTTATGCCGCATGGAACGAGTTTCGCGATCCCCTGGCCGCGTTCGTAGGCTGCCATCGCGATGAAATCGCGCTGCTCCGTAATGCCACCGAAGCTAATAGCTA
>PKVZ01000245.1:2568-27967 GCA_003131635.1 Acidobacteriaceae bacterium | reverse complement strand
TCCTGCTTGGGGACGTGACTGTGGCCGCTGACTACAACCGCGAATCCAGCGGCTTTGGGTTTGAGGTCTAACTGTGCCAGATCGTGCAGGACATAGATGGAAGAGCCGCCGAGTTCGAGCGCGTCGGTTTCAGGCAGCTTGCGAGACCACTTACCTTTGTCGATGTTGCCACGCACGGCGGTTACGGGAGCAATTGTGGAAAGTTTTTCGAGGATCTCGGGCGAGCCGACATCTCCGGCATGAATGATGTGTTCGGACCCGCGCAGAGCTTCGATTGCTTCAGGGCGCAGCAGGCCGTGCGTGTCGGAGATGACGCCGATCAGGAGAGGTTTCCCGCTCTTCATATGAAACTTCAGCGCTGATTGCGTTCCATCATCCGATTCATCTCGGCGTGCGAAGGAGCATCTTCCAGCTTGGAGTAAGTGCCAGTGGTCTTCAGTTCGTCCGCAATACGGCGCAGGTGGCCCAGCGTAGCGCGCATTGTTCCCGAACCCAGGCTCACTCTGGCCACTCCCAGTTTGGATAATTCTGGAACCGAAGGGGAACCGGGCCCGGCCAGAATATTAACCGGACACTTTAGATCCGCCACCAGCCGGCCGATGGTAGGCGCGTCCCGCAGTCCCGGTGCGAAAACACAATCGGCTCCCGCCTCGCGAAAAGCGCTGAGACGGCGAATGGTTTCATCGTAGCGCTTTGCCGGATCTCCGATCTGCAGGAGGTAAACATCGGTCCGCGCGTTCAGCACCAGCGGTATCTTCAAACGGCTACCCATCTCGCGAACTGCGCGTATTTTTTCCAGCTGCAGCGCCAGATCTACGAGAGCGCTCGAACCGCCAATCGTGTCCTCCAAGTTCATGCCGACGGCTCCTGCGTCGAGCACTGCCCGCGCGGTTCGGCTCGCGTCTTCTGGGGTCTTTCCATATCCCGACTCAACATCCGCCGTCACCGGCACTTTCACAGCTTTGGCGATGCGAGCGATCGCGGCCAGCATCTCCTCGCGCGGAATCTTCTGCCCATCGGGATGGCCCAGCGAGAAAGCGATTCCGGCGCTGCTCGTGGCCACGGCCTTGAAGCCGGATTCTTCTACGACACGGGCGCTGGCAACGTCCCAGGCATTGGGAAGCAACAGTATCTCTCTGCCTGAGTGCAGAACCCGCAAGGCGGCCGCTTTGGCTTGCTCCTGCGCCATGTGTCCCACCAATTCTAGATTCTTACGCAGCGAGAATGCGAACTGCGAATCGTTACGGTTTGGCATCAGCCGTTTTCGGCTGGGCTTTTTTCAGGAACCTTCCGACGCTCACCACCGCGCGTCCCACCGTGCCCTGGCCGATTTCCTGGACATCGTCGCGCGCTGTCACGCGCAGCGTGAAGAAACGTCCGTCGAAAGATTCGAGCGCGGCTTCGGCCCGGATGTGCGCTCCAATGCCGCTCGCCGCACGGTGCTGGATGTTGATTGAAGTGCCGACGGTGATCTCGTCGCCTTCGCAGTAGGGCTGGAGCGCATGAAAGGCCGCAGTCTCCATGAGGCGGATCATATCGGGCGTGGAATAGACCGGCGGCAACTCGGGGTGATGGGCGGTCAGCGTGTGTTTGAATTCGACTGTTTCCTGGGCTTCGGCCCGCGCCCCAATGGGAATCTCTTTCGCCATACTGACTTCTTTTCCTTTCCGATATTACAAACGAAATTACAAACAAAGAGCCAATGATTGCGGGAAAACCAGCCGCAGAAATCATTGGCTCACTGCTTACGGCTGGCGATCACATGGCATAACTCAGCCGCGCTGCCTGGATTCCATCCAGCGCCTGCCACAACATCCTGGCGGCATTTTCGGCCGCATCCAGCGCCGCTTCCGCCTTTTCCGGGTTGGTGACTATGCGCTTCTCCAGTTGTTCGCGCCAGATATTCGAGTGGTAAATATCGGCGGTGGCATGCAGCGCGAAGTAGCCGCAGGTCTTGTCGTCGGCCCCGTAGATTTCGCGCAGCCCGCGCTCTTTCTCTTTGGCTATGCGTGGCACCTGGGACTCGTAGACATAAAACGCCGCCAGCGCCTCTTCCGGCGCGCCTTCGCTGGCAACGCCGTGGAAGTACCGCATTAATTCCTCGATCTGCGAAACCGGCAGATGCCATTGCATATCCCGTCTGGCTCCCATGCCTTCGGCAAAGTCGAGCCAAAGTTCCGCGTGCGGCACAGCCTCCTTGCCCGACTTGTCCTCCCGGCCCTTCTCGTCAACCATGTTGGCGAGCACCGCCCTTCGCAGTTCGCCTTCGTTCAGCCGCAAAGCAAACTCGGCCAGGTAGCAGGGAAAGGCCTGGACGTGATGGTAATAGTGGCGTGCATATTCGCGCAGATCATCGCGCGTCAACTCGCCCGCCGCCCATTCCCGGTAGAATGGATGGCAAAGCAGGTCGTACCGGGCAATCGATTCCTCCAATCGCTCGAAGAACTGAGTGCTATTCATGATGATGGCCCCCTGGGGTTGCTGGTATGAAACCCTACTATACGGTCGAGGTTGGGGTGCGGCAAGTGATTGGGATCACTGGATGCGGCCAACTTGTTAGAATGAAAGCAGAAAGAACTGGCCAATAAATTCCATTCGATTGTCTTGCTAAGTTGTCTTGCCAGGTCATTTCACAAAATGCAGTTCACCGAACAATTCGACGTAGTCGTGGTCGGGGCGGGTCATGCCGGATGCGAGGCTGCAATGGCAGCGGCGCGCATGGGGCTGAAGACCGCGCTGTACACCCTCAACGTCGATCTGATCGCGCAGATGTCGTGCAATCCGGCCATCGGCGGCATCGCCAAGGGTCATCTGGTTCGCGAAGTTGACGCGCTCGGCGGCATTATGGGCGAGATCACCGACGCGGTCGGCATCCAGTTCCGTCTGTTGAATACTTCTCGCGGACCGGCGGTGTGGTCGCCGCGCGCGCAGTGCGACAAGCAGGCGTATCGCCTCAAGATGCGCGAAGTGCTGGAATCCCAGCCGAATCTCAAGATCAAGCAGGCGGAGGTGGCGGAGCTGATTATCGAAGTACCGAGTAGCGAGTACCGAGTACCGAGTGAGACGGATGACTCGGTACTCGGTACCCGGTACCCGGTACTCGGCGTTCGTCTCCGCGATGGACGCACCGTGGGCGGGCAGGCTGTCATCATCACTACCGGCACTTTCCTCAACGGGCTGATTCATTGCGGGGAACAGCAATATCCCGCGGGGCGCTCGGGCGAACCGAATGCAGTTTTGCTCGGCGAGTCTTTGAAGAAGCTTGGCCTGCGCGGCTGCCGCCTTAAGACGGGAACGCCGCCGCGCCTCGACGGACGTTCCATCGACTGGTCGCGCTTCGCGCTGCAGCCGGGCGACGCCGATCCCACTCCATTCAGTTTTCGTACCAAGCGGGTGGCGCATCACGATTCGCAAGTGCCCTGCTACATCGCGTGGACCTCGCCCGAGACGCACCGCATTATTAAGGAGAATGTGCATCGCTCACCGATGTATAGCGGGCAGATTCAGTCGATCGGACCGCGCTATTGTCCGTCGATCGAAGACAAGATCGTCAAATTTCCGGACAAGGAGATGCATCAGCTCTACCTCGAGCCTGAGGGCTTGAACACACACGAGATCTACGTCAACGGCATGAGCACTTCCCTTCCGGTGGAAGTCCAGATGGCAATTTTGAAATCCATCCCGGGCCTGGAAAGCGCGGAGATGTTGCGCCCCGGCTACGCCATCGAGTACGACTCGATTGATCCCACTGAATTGCAGCGCACTCTGGAAACGAAAAAGATCGCGCGCCTGTTTCTCGCGGGGCAGATCAACGGCACATCGGGCTATGAAGAAGCCGCGTGCCAGGGCCTGATGGCGGGCATCAACGCGGCATTGCAAGTGAAGGGGCAGCCGCCGCTGATCCTCGACCGCACCGAGGCGTACACCGCGATTCTGATCGACGACTTAATTTCGAAGGGGACGAATGAGCCGTACCGAATGTTCACCTCTCGCGCGGAATTTCGCCTGCACCTGCGTATTGATAACGCCGATCGCCGTCTAACGCCGCACGGACGGCGTGTGGGCTTGATCTCCGATAAGGCGTGGAATGATTTTCAGGCGAAGCAGGAGCGGCTGGCGGCAATAAAGAAGTTGCTGGAGCAAACGCGGCTAACCACGTCAATGCTAAGCCAGGCTTGGCCGGACGAGTCGCCCGCCCCCCATTCCGAGGAAGCAACAGGCGGCGAACCAGGATCGAGCGCAATGGTGGGCCTGGTGCTGGCCCAGATCCTTAAGCGCCCCGAGATCGTCATCGAGAAGCTGGCGCCGATTCTCCGTGAGTTGGATCCTGGGTTCTTTGCGAGAGAAGAAGAAGCAGAAGTCCGTGAGAATCCGCGTGAATCCGTGGCTGCGATTTCTTCCGAAATCCGCAATGAACTGAAATCGGTGGAAACGGAGATCAAGTACGAAGGTTACCTGCTGCAACAGCAGCGTGCCATGGAGCGAATGAAAAAGTCGGAGCAGCGGTCGATTCCGGGATGGTTCGATTACCACTCGGTCAGCGGGCTCTCGCGCGAGATGCAGGAAAAGCTCACGCACGTGCAGCCGCGCACCCTGGCTCAGGCCTCACGCATTCCGGGAGTGACGCCGGCAGCGGTGTCTCTGGTGAACGTTTTTATTGAGATTCAGGCGCGGAGGCGGGAGCAGGCGGCGGCGATTTAGGTCTTGGGTGTTGGGTGTTGGGTCTTGGGTGTTGGGTCTTGGGTCTTGGGTCTTGGGTGTTGGGTCTTGGGTGTTGGGTCTTGGGTGTTGGGTCTTGGGTGTTGGGTTCTGGGCAACTGAAAGTCGATCTCCCAAGACCTAAGACCTATCACCTGAGACCTAGCCCTGAGACCTGGACCCCGGCCGAAATTAATACTCCGTTAACAATTCGTTGTTACGCGCGAGTTAATATTTCCCGCATGCCGTCAGAGTCTCTGCGTATTGAAGACCAGCCGGGGGCGCAGCCCAGACAGCGTATTCTCCGTTTGGACGGTCCACTTGTAATGGCCACCATTTTTGAGTTCCAGGCCACGGTGCGCGCCGATACTTCGCGCTCGCTGATCATTGATTTCACCAACGTGCCTTACGTGGATTCGGCGGGGATCGGAGCGCTGGTGGGGGCCTACGTCACGCGGCAGAATGGCGAGCGGAGTCTGGCGCTGGTGGGGGTGAGCGAGCGCATTCACAATGCGCTGAAGGTCACGCGGGTGGAGCAGTTCTTTCGCTTCTTCGATTCGGTCAGCGCAGCGGAAGATGCGACGGCCGCATAGCACGTGAGTGGATAGTCCAAGTGCCAAGTGACACTATAGATTTTCTTGGATGAAGCGCGGACTGAGGTGAATGTCGAGTTGTACCAGCGGTGAATCACCAACCACCTTGAAGCTGTGGATCTCGCCGGCCTTGATGACAAAGATGTCTCCAGCGCCGCCCTCGAAGGTCTTGCCGCTTACCGTCCAAACTCCCCGGCCTTCACGGATGAACTGGATCTCGTCATAAGGATGCCGGTGGGGACCCGGCCCCGCACCGGGCTTCCCATGGAACAGGAACACCGAAACGGAGGTGTTGCCCTGCTCAGCTCCGACAAACTCATGCGAACTACCTACAAAAGGCAGGTTCTCTTGGCGCACGTGATACATCTTTCGTTACCCTCCCCTGGATTTGATGATGGAGGCCGCGGTTTGGCTCCGCAATCACAATGAGTGTAATGGCGATATAACGTCAACCAGCGGTGGCGCAACAGAAGGGCGCCCCGACTTCACTGGTCTTCTGAATCGATTTAGAGTTGGCTGACCGCTCAACGAGAATTTGCGCCGGTTGCAGACGGGGAGGTCCGCGGTTGCAGCCAGTTGAGAATCTCTTTTTCGAGGGCAATGCGATGATCGGAGAAGGGGTGATCCGTGTCCATCGAGATAGTGGTCACATCCGCCGGGTGCAAACGACCCAGCGCGGCAACCAACTCTGTGCCTTGGCAATCGGGAGTGTCGTATTTCGCGCTCAAGAGTAGAATCGGCACGTTCTTGATTCGCTCCGCGCTGGTTTCAAGACGCCAGTCGTAGCCGGGCGCCAGAATTTCCTTTGCCATATCGATGTCGGTGTAACCACCCATCCTGCCTTCGTCGTCGTCAAAAATGCTGTGAGCTGCAGCAGCGAATTTCTCTGGAGGCACGTTGAAAATCGGGATGTCTTGCGCCGGATTCCACGGTGCGAGCAGTACGATTGCGGCAATGTTCGGGTGTGCGGCTGCAACGCGCGCCGCCGCGAAGCCTCCGTAGCTGTGCCCAATCACGATGAGGCGTTGAGTATCAATGTGAAACTTGGCAACGACGGCGGGATCTTGCAGGAAAGCAAGCGCGGAAATTCCGTCGTCGACACCGCCAGCTTGCGTGAACCTTCCCGGACTACCCCATGAACCGCGGTAATGAAAAGAGAGCACGTTGTATCCGGCGCGGCGGAGGGTTTGCGCGATGTCCAGGTTTTGTTCGTTGCCGGGGGTACCGTGAAGATTGAGAACGGTGGGATGGTTTCCGGAGCCTGCTGCCGCGTACATCACGCCGTTCATCAACACGCCGCCGCTGGGAATCCAGACGGCTTCATTGCGCGTTGGGTTTGCAGCGTCGCGCGGCGGATCGCCGAAGATGGCGCTCGGAACATCGCTGGGCTGGGTCTGAGCCAATATCGGCAGTTGCAAAGATGGGAACGCACTCACTATCGCGCACCAAAAGATCAGAATTTGTCTCTTCATCGTTATTATCCTAAGACGAGGAAGTCAGAATATCATTCGCTTGGCTCGGTAAGAGTGTGGGCGGTGGGGAAGTTCAATGTGCTCATTTTCGATCTGACTACGAACAAATTTGTGGATAGTAGGATATGCTGCGATGCTAGTGAGTTGAAGCATGACCGTCGCAACCATCACAACTGCGAACGTTAAGCAGGCAGTACCGTTTTTCGGCGTCACCAACATGGAATCTTCGTTGCGGTTCTATGTTGATGGGCTTGGATTCAAAATGAAGCATCAGTGGATTCCGGATCGCGCCGAAGACCATCCCGACGGGAGAATCCGCTGGTGTTGGCTTGAGCTTGGCGACGCCGCTATTATGCTGCAAGAGTGTCGGCCGGGAGGCAGGCCAACGCAAACGCTTGGCACTGGAGCTTCGGTCAGCTTCATGTGTGAAGACGCTATCGCTCTTTATCGAGAGTTCAAATCGCGCGGAATTCAGACGCGCAGACGTCCGTTTGTGGGAAACCGCTTGTGGGTTGTGCCGGTTACCGATCCCGACGGCTATCGTATGGAGTTTTCGAGCCCGACCGATGCGCCAGAAGAAAGCGAACTAGAAGAATAGTCTTGGGCAGAGCCGAACCACTGATGTTAGCGCGATTACATTGATTGACCTGCTGCGATTGACCTGATGTACCCCGTCGCGCCTCCGGCTTCGCTTTCCCGAGCCCTTCGTTTGACTGCTCTTCTGATCCCTCCTAAGATTAGTTTCCGCGTTTAATATTTCCCATGATTGGCCAGACCATCTCGCATTACCGCATTACCGGCCAGCTTGGCAGCGGGGGGATGGGAATTGTTTACGAAGCGCAAGACCTCGATCTGGGACGCCGGGTTGCGCTGAAGTTTCTGCCGCCGCAACTCGCGAGCGATCAAAACGCGCTGGACCGTTTTCTGCTGGAGGCGCGCACGGCGTCGGCCTTAAACCATCCCAACATCTGCACGATTTATGCCGTGGAAAAGGCTGGGGAGCAGTCTTTCATCGCGATGGAGTTGCTGGAGGGGGAGACGCTTGACCGGCGCTTGAGCGCGGGCCCGGTAGCGGTCGATCGCCTGCTGGAATGGAGTATTCAGCTTGCCGATGCGCTCGATGCCGCGCACGCCAAAGGGATCATCCATCGCGACATAAAGCCGGCGAATATATTTCTTACCACACGCGGTCAAGTGAAGGTGCTGGACTTCGGCCTCGCCAAGTTGACGCGTCCTGAGATGGCGATGGAAACCATTGGAGCCACGCAGGATTCGCCCGGACAATTGCACCTTACGAGTCCGGGCGCGACCGTGGGCACGATTGCTTATATGTCGCCCGAGCAGGCGCGCGGCGAAGAATTGGATGCCCGCAGCGATCTGTTTTCTCTGGGCGTGGTGATCTATCAAGTGGCGACGGGGCGCTTGCCATTTTCCGGCGCTACATCGGCGGTGATTTTTCATGCGATTCTAGAGCTTGATCCGATTCCGGCGCTGCAACTTAATCCCACGCTGCCGCCGAGACTGGGAGAAATTCTGGGCAAGGCCCTGGAAAAAGACCGCGACCTGCGCTACCAGTCGGCCGGCGATCTGCGCGGCGATCTGAAACGGCTGAAGCGGGATACGGAGGGAAGGAAGGGAGCAGGGACGGCAAGTTCCGGAGCTGCAGCGGTGACACCGGCTTCCTCGAAGGTTTCGACTCCGGCGGCGCAAACTGCGGGGCGGAGTTCGGCTGTCGTCTCGGCTGTAAGGCGGAACAGAGCGGGGACGGGCATCGCGGCAGTGGTAGCGCTGGCGGTGCTGGCAGCGGCAGGTTATGGGGTTTATTCGCTCGCCCGCAGCGGCAAGCACCAGGCATTTGAGAACTATACGATCAGGAAAGTGACTGAGAGCGGCGACGCGGTGCTAGCCGCGATTTCACCGGACGGGAACTATATTTTGTCGCTGGTGCGCAACAATGGCCTGAGCAGTCTGCAATTGCGCAACGTGCCCACCAACAGCACCACGCAAGTGCAGCCACCCGCCAACGTGCAGTACAACGGGCTGCGTTTTTCGCCGGATGGGAACTATTTTTATTTTGTGCGCAGCGATCCGGGGAACGACGATTTGAAGTTTCTCTACCGCGCGCCGCTGCTGGGCGGAGGTGCCGAGAAACTCGCGGAGGACGTGGACTCGAATGTAACGTTCTCCCCCGACGGCAGCAAACTGGCGTTCATGCGCTTCGATAACCCGATGGCAGGCGAGTATCAACTCATCGTCAAAGACCTTCATAGCGGTGCGGAGACGCCGCTAGTGAGCGGGTCGAACAAGGAGCAACTGGACAACCCGGCGTGGTCGCCCGATGGAAGGGTGATTGTGTGCTATATCCTTCAACCGCAGGGCGCGCTCACTGGTTTGGAGATAGTGGACGCATACTCCGGGCAGCGAAAGGCGCTGGTGCGAAGCGAGAACGGTGTAGTGTTGCATCCAGAGTGGCTGCCCGACGGCAGCGAATTGCTGGCCCTGTACCGGGATGCCAGTTCCAATTTCACGCGAAACCAAGTTATCCACGTCTCTTTTCCCGGTGGCACGCTGACTCCGGTCACGCGTGATGCCAGCAATTACACTGCGATCAGCGTGGCGCGCAGGGTCCCATTGCTGGCAGCGGTGGCCAGCGAGGAACGCTGGAGTGTCGAACTTATGTCCTCGGGTGGGGGAGCGACTGCCGACAAGGTGCTTGGCAAGGCCAATGAGGATTTCAGTCTGGCCTGGATGCCGGACGGAAAGCTGGTCACGGACAAAGACTATCGCCTGCACGCCATCGACCCCGAAACCGGAGCCCAAGCGATCTTCGGGACTGATCCCGGCGCGCCCGAGTACTTAGAGCAAGCATGCCGAGATGGCCGAGTGGTGTACATGCGATACAGCCCCGAAACCAAAGAAGTCAGTGTCTGGAGCAGGGATGCCGCGGGCCAGAATCCGAGAAAACTAACCACCGGCCTGTTTGGGAGTATCCCCCGGTGTTCCCCGGATATGCGTTGGGTCTATTTCTTCGACTACGCATCCAGCGCTCTGATGCGGGTGCCGATTGCAGGCGGCACGCCACAGAAGGTTTCCGATTTGCAGCTCGTCGGAGGCTATGACATTTCTCCGGACGGCGCGGCAGCCCTGTTTGTCACCATGAGCCACGCCGAGGGGCACAAGGAGCGGCTGCTGGAAGTGGTGGTGGACACCGGTCAAGTGCGTCGCCAGATCACGATGCAGAAGCCGTGGACCGGGCCGATCCACTACTCGGTGGATGGCAAGGCGCTGGAATATGTGGTCCGCGAAAACGGAGTGGACAACATCTGGCGGCAGCCGCTGGACGGCTCGGCGGGCAAATGGGAGACGGCATTCAAGTCGGAACACATCAGCCATTTTCAGTGGTCGCCGGATGGCAAGCGGCTGGCGATGTCGCGCGGGCATACGGATTCGGATGTGGTGCTGATCCGAGACAGTAAGAGCAGTGGTCAGTGATCGGTGGCCAGTAAAAGCCTGGGATCTTACTGGCCACTGTTCACTGGCCACTGTTCTTAACTAAAAAAGGCGGCCATCTCTGGCCGCCTTTCCTGTTTCTCCGGATTGTTAGCTGCGAAGTGGTTTATGCACCCTTCACGTTCTCGGCCTGCCAGCCCTTGGGGCCTTTGACCACGTCAAACTGCACTTGCTGACCTTCCTGCAGGCTGCGGAAGCCGCTCGCCTGAATCGCCGAGAAGTGTACAAATACGTCCTCGCCGTTCTGGCGGCTGATGAAACCGTAGCCCTTGGCGTCGTTAAACCACTTCACTGTTCCTGTTTCCATGGTGTTGCTTTGTTCCTTTTGTGTGATATAGCGCTGAAACTTGGAAGGGTTCTTCTGCAGGCAGGTCACGCGCCGGTAAGCGGAGAAACTGGGTACTGCGAGGAACTCTAAAGTCAAACGCAAGAGAATTGTATTTCAAGTGCCTCGAAATTGGTACAAAAATTCTTTACATAGGCATTAAATGGAGCATTTTTAACGGCTTACGTAGTGCAGGCGGAGACCGTCGATTTGCCATTCCGACGGCAAAAGATACATGATCGAGAGATGCGATTGCGCAGTGTTGTGGTGATCCTGTCACTGCTGGCTTCGGNNGGCTTCGGCTTCGGCTTCGGCGGGGATTGTTGAGGATGTCCGCGGGGCTTTAGCCCGAAACAGTTTTTCGGCGGCCGAGTCGGAACTGAAAGCCTACCAATCCCAGGATGGTGTAACGCCCGAATACATCGAGGCCTACTCCTGGATGGCGCGGGCTGCGCTTAACGCTCGCGATTACGACCAGGCATCGGCGTATGCGAAACAAACGAGCGCCATGGCGCTTGAGCAACTCAAGCGGCGTCCGCTCGATGCCGAACCACATCTTCCGCTCGCGCTGGGTGCAGCCCTCGAAGTACAGTCGCAGACGCTGGCGGCCCGGGGGCAGCGCGCCCAAGCCACGGCAGTCTTGCAAAACGCATTGCGGAGCTACGGCAATACTTCGATCCGCGCACGTCTGCAGAAAAATCTTAACCTGCTCTCGTTCGAGGGCAAGGCGGCGCCCGCGCTTCACACCGACCAGTTCCTGGGATCGAAACCGCCCGTGCTTGCGCAGCTTAAAGGTTCGCCCGTGCTGCTTTTTTTCTGGGCGCACTGGTGTGTGGACTGCAAAGCCGAAGCCCCCATCATTACGCAATTGCGCTCTGAATTTGCGCCGAAAGGATTGACCGTCGTGGGTCCGACCAGGCTCTACGGCTATACGGCACAAGTGGAAAATGCTGCGCCCAGCGATGAACTGGCCTACATCGACGCTGTTCGCCACCGCTTCTACGCTGGACTGCTCGACATGCCGGTTCCCATCAGCAAGTACAACTTCGACGTGTATGGCGCTTCTACCACGCCTACGCTGGTGTTGCTTGACCGCACGGGCAAGGTCGCGATGTACCATCCTGGGGCGCTGCCCTATGACCAACTGCGGACAGCGATTGAGAAGGTTGTGGATAGATAGGACTTCTCAGGCCGCTTCGACCTCGCACAGCTCTCCCGTTTTCACATCCGTAAACAAAAGCAGGGCACGAGAATGAGCCCTGAATTAGCTAAATGGGTTTGCCGCGGAAGAAATAAACGAGTTCGATGATCAGAATGATGACCACCATGAGTTCCAGGACGAAGGCGCGGCTTTGGTTGAATTCGTCCACCATGAAGCGGTAGAGCTCTTCGGCGGTTTGCAGTTTTTGCTGGACGAGGTCTTTGTAGTCGGGCACGCCAACTTTCGAAGCGGCGAGTTTGTAGAGGCGTGCGGAAAACATGTCGCTGAGGAACTTGATGGCGTTGTCGGCGCGCTCGGTGAGTTCGCTCACGTCGAGCAGGACAGTATGGAGTTTCGAAGCGGCGCGGGCGGTGCGCCAGCGCGACCAGAGGCCGCGGCCTCCGCGCTCGAGAAAGTCGTAAACCCCTTCCAGCTGTTTGGTGAGCAGTTCGTCGTAGTGGCGGAATTCGAGCAGCTGCGAGTTGGCGTACTGCAGGAGTTGGATGGCAGTCTCGGCACCCGAAGGAGTGTCGTAGACGAAAGCGGCGTTCCATCCGATGACGGCGAGGTCGCTGGGATAGTAGGAAATCCTGGATTGAAGAATTTCCTGGCGTTCGCCATCGGAGAGCGGCTGGGTTTCGCCGCGGACAACTTGGGAAATGCAATCGCCTTGAGCGGCGAGAAGATCTGCGGCCGAGGGTGAGCCGGTAATCTCGCGCAGATGGAAGATGAAATAGTCTTCTCTCAACCACTCCGTGGTATACGGTTTAACCAGCGCGGGAGCGGCACGATCGAGTTTCTCCTTGACGATGCGAGTGGCGAGACTTTCAAAGTTAGTATCCCAAACCCAACGGCCGGAAAGTTGGACCAGATTGTTCCAGTCGCCGGAGAAGGGCAGCTCGAAGACCACGCTGACCACACCGTAGTCGAAGTATTTGATCTCGCCCTGCAGGCGCTCGCCGCTTTCGAGGACCAGCGGTTCGAGGGCTTCTTCCACCGGAGGGCGCTGGAAGCGGACGTATCCGGGAGCCATGTGCTTAAAGCTGGTGTCGACGGTGCGCGCACCGAGGATGTGGCGAAGCTCGTCGAGGCAAATCTCCTCGCAGACGTCGAATTGGATCATTACCAGAACGGAGCCGCGGAGGGGCGCGTCAGGGAGTTTGACAGCGACCAGGGTCGGGAGCGCCTCGTAGGGAACTTTGCCGACGGTTGGCGCGGCGATAATGGTTTCGCGATCCATGATCTCTAGGAATTCGGCGATTCTGATTCTGAAAATGCGGCTCGCCGCGGATTGTTATGTCTGGACCTTGCGAAACGACCGGCGAGAAGTTCTATTGTCCCAGAAGTTGAGCCATCTGGCGAGGGATGAGGCTTATCATTGAGGTATAAACATGATATAACCGCCGTTAAATCAGCGACTTCTGGACATTTTGCAGAACAGGATTCCCGCGGCTGCAAGGGCTGCCAGGCCTAATCCGGCATGCTTCATCGACCGAAATACTTCCGCCCCGCGCTGGCGGGCGCTGGCAGACTCGGGATAGGGATGGGACTCCGGGACAGCATCAAGCGCCATGTGGAGAACTTCCGCCAGGTGCAGGGCGCGACGGGGAGTCCCTTGGGCGATCTGTTCGCGGCAACTGAAGCCATCGGCAATAATCAGCCAGTCGGCGGGAGCTTGGCGAACGGCGGGAAGAAGTTCCATTTCGCCGATGGTGATGGAGAGATCGTATTTGTCTTGTTCGAAGCCGAAGGAGCCAGCCATGCCGCAGCAGCCGGGAGCGGGGCTGTGGAAGTCGACGCCGAGGCGGCGCAGGACTGATTCTTCCGCGGTCATCTTCATGAGGGATTTGTGGTGGCAGTGACCGTGGAGGATCGCTTTGCGGTTGATAAGCGGCAAAGGAAAGTTCGGAGCGTGGGTTTCGAGGAACTCGCTGAGCAGGAAAGTCTGGCGCGATAGGGCCTGGGCCCGTTCGTCGTGGGGAAAGAGGTTGAGGAGTTCATCGCGAAAGACGGCGAGGCAGCTGGGTTCGAGGCCGACGATGGGGATGCCGGCTTCGATTTCAGGCGAGAGTTCGTCGAGGATCTGAAGCAGAAGCGATTGGGCGCGGTCGAGCATGCCGTGATCGTAAAGCGGGCGTCCGCAGCAGAGATTGGCGGTTGGCACGATGACGTGGAAGCCGGCGGCTTCGAGGACCTCGACGGCGGCCTTCGCCGTTTCTGGATGAAAATAGTTGTTGAAGGTATCGGGCCAGAGGAGCACGGACGTTCCCTCAGGGGCTAAAGCCCTCAAGTTTTGGGTTCTGTACGGCACGGCTGAAGCCGTGCCCTTCCCGAGATCATTTCTTCTCCTACGGCGCTGGAACCAGCTTTTGAAAGTCTGCGGGGCGAATGCCGGAATGGCACGCTGCTTGGGGATTCCAGCAACAAGTTTTGAAATGTCGCGCAGAAACGGAAGTTGTGTTGCGAGGTTGGCCAGGCCTGGGGAGTGCGATGCAGCGCGCGCCCAGAGATCGATGTTGCCGAAAGCGTAGGCGCTGCGCGGGCGCACGCGTCCTTCATAGTAATGCGAAAGAAATTCGGATTTGTAGGTGGCAACGTCTACGCCGACCGGGCACTCGGTTTTGCATCCCTTGCAGGCGAGGCAGAGATCGAGGGAGTGCTTCACTTCTTCGCTGCGCCAGCCATCGCGAATGATTCCATTCCTTCGGTCTTTGTCTTTGTCGTCTTTGTCTTTGCCCTGGGTCATCTCCCAGAGGAGGTGAGCGCGGCCGCGGGTGGAGTGTTCTTCTTCGTGCGTGGCGCGATAGCTGGGGCACATCAGACCACCCTCTTCGCGGCGGCACTTGCCCACGCCCACGCAGCGTAATGTGGCCTGGGCGAGGCTGCCATGGTCGCCGAGAAATTTAAAATTAGTGTCGGGTTCCCAGGGAGAATAATTCGCACCGAGGCGCAGATTTTCGTCGAGCTTGTAAGGCTCGATCAGCTTGCCGGGATTCATCTTCCATTCTGGATCCCACGCAGATTTGAACTCGCGGAAGGCCTGCACCAGTTCCGGGCCAAACATTTTCGGAAGCAGCTCGGCGCGGGACTGGCCGTCACCGTGCTCGCCCGAGATGGAGCCGCCGTAGCTCACGACAAGATCGGCAGCCTCTTCCATAAACTTACGGAACTTGGCGATGCCCTCTTTCGACTGCAGGTCAAAGTTGATACGGGTGTGTACGCAGCCGTGGCCGAAGTGGCCGTAGAGCGAGCCTTTGTAGGCGTAGGCGGCCATCATCTTGCGGAGGTCGCGAAGATATCCGCCAAGTTTTTCGGGAGCGACCGCGGCATCTTCCCAGCCCTCCCAATTCAGCGGTTCGCCGGGCGAATGGGAAGTTACACCGAGCGCCGATTCCCGGACTTCCCATACGCGTTTAATTTGCTGCTTGTCAGTACAGAGCCGCATGTTGGGAGGATGTCCATTGCGGGTGAGGGCGCGCATCAGGCTGCGGGCCTGGGATTCGGCGTCCGGCGCGGTTTCCGCGCCGAACTCGACCATTAACCATCCGCCACCCTCGGGCAGCAGAGCGAGACCTTCGGAGTTGATGCCTTTCGTGCGCGTGTAGCCGACGAGCAGATCGTCGAAGCCTTCGAGGCCGATGGGCTTATGCTCCATGATCTCGGGCACATGGTCGGCGCACTGATAAATATCGGGATAGGCAACGACGAGCAGCACGCGCTGGGGCGGGCTTTTGACTAAGCGGCACGCCGCTTCAAGAACCGTAACGCACGTCCCTTCGGAGCCAACCAGTGCGCGCGCAACGTGGAAGCCGTTCTCGGGAAGAAGATAGTTGAGGTTGTAGCCGGAGACGCGGCGCGGAATGTTGGGAAAGCGCTGGCGGACGAGATCGCCGTAAGTGGCGGCGATTTGCTTGAGTGCGGCGGAGATCTGAGTGGCTCGGTCGCTGCGGCCCGATACGTCCGGGCCGCCGGACAGCCGGGGGCGGCTGTCCCCACATGGCTCGATTAGATCCCGGCCGACTTTTAGTCGGGCGCCGTCGTAGGTGAGGATCTCGAGTTCTTCGATGTTGTCGTCGGTCTTGCCGGCCATGACGGAATGAACGCCGCAGGAGTTGTTGCCGATCATGCCGCCGAGGGTGCAGCGGTCGTGCGTGGCGGGATCGGGCGCGAAGGTGAGATGGTGCTTTTCGGCGGCGGCGCGAAGAGTGTCGAGCACGACTCCGGGCTGGACGCGGGCGATACGGCGGGCGGGATCGATTTCGAGAATCCTCGCCATGTATTTGGAAAAATCCAGAATGACGGCAACGTTGCAGCACTGGCCGGCAAGGGAGGTGCCGCCGCCGCGGCAGAGCAGCGGTGCGCCGAATTCACGGCAGAGCGCGACCGTAGCTAGAACATCGTCAGCATCGCGAGGAAGCACTACACCGATGGGGACCTGGCGATAGTTCGAACCGTCGGTGGCATAGAGGGCGCGGGTGCCGCGGTCAAACCTGACTTCACCGCGAATCTGAGCGCGCAGCGCTCCGCTTAAACCACCCGCATCCACCTGCACAGACTTGGCGGCCTGGGCGAGTTCTGCGAAGTTGTCCGTCATGCGGCCTGGCTTAACTTAGTTCGAAGACGTGTCTGGCTTGTCCGAGTTGCGAGACACGTTGGTGATTATGATCTTTGTCTTATCGCCCTGGGCTTCAATGTTAACGGTGATCATGCTTTTTTGATCGTTGGAGATGATGGTGCAACGGCCTGAATCGGAACTGGTGACCATCGCATTGGGGAACTTTGCCTTGTAAAAGCTGGCGATTTTATCCACGGAATCCGTGCTCTCGGAGTGTAGCGATGCGGTATGGACCCCTCCGAAAGTTGCGGAAGCCGAGCCATCTCTCAGCACTTCCGCACCGGGGTAGAGGTCTACTCCGATATTGCGCGCGGCAGCAGCGGGATCTTGAGTGGTCTCGACGCTGCCGAATGGGGTATCCACTTTTACGTTGTTGCCGTTTTGTTGAATGTGCGCGTGGCGGGCCACACGCCAGGCGAAGAATCCGACCGAAGCGACGCTGAGAATTCCCAGCAGCACGATCACACCGACCACAATGAGGATAACTTTCAGCGCTCCGCTTCCCTGACCCGCATTCGCTGGAGGAACGGAAGTCGCCGGAACGTTACTGGGCGTAGCAGGGGTCGAGAAATTTGACGCAGGTGAAGAAGCGAGCACCGCCGCACCGCACTTGTTACAGAATCGAATTCCGGGAGTAAGACTCGCGCCACAAGAATTGCAGAACGCCATAGGTCACCTCATGCCTGGCAGTGAATAAAACGGTCGGCGCGAGTATACCGCAGATTGAAGAGGAATAGAGCAGTATTGAGCCTAGCTCCAGAGNNTTTTCGCTGGCGTGCCAGACGTGCATAAAGAAAAGCGCAACCAAAGTTGCCTTAACCGTAGCAATACCCAGGGCGACTGCAGCATTGTATCTTCCCAAATCCAGGTTTGCGGCAAAGACGGTGAGACCCGTGCAGACCAGCAACGCGAAGAAAACCGCGAAGTACATTTTCAAAGGCGACGATGTGGAATGTGTAGACATGAAAGCCTCACGGGTGCCGGTCGATCAGNNAGCCAGGTAAAAATCCCCAGGCCGATGATCATGTGCAGCGCGTGCAGCCCGGTCATGACGAAATACAGCGAGAAAAATATCTGCGCGTGGCGTGGATTGGCGAACTGACCGGGATGCCCGGGGACGGGCACGTTCTCAAAACTGAAAGAAGCTCCGGGAACGTGATGCTCTTCGAATTTGGCGTAGTACTCGTCTGCCTTGACACCCAGAAACACGAGGCCGAGGAGCATGGTGAGCGCGAGGCTGACGATCAACAGCGTTCGCCGGGCGGTCTGCGCCGCCCAGACCGCCAGGACCACGGTCAAACTGCTGCAGATCAGTACGGCGGTGTTAGTGGCGCCGAGCCACATATTGATGGACTTGCTGGCAGCAGCGAAGTCTGGAAAATACCACCGGCGGTACACCAGGTAGGCGCAGAACAGGCCGCCGAAGAACATTACTTCGGTGGCCAGAAAGACCCACATTCCGAGGCCGGCGGAGTTACGCTGCTGCTCCTCGGTGGCGAAGTGATGGAGCAACGCAGGATTGTGCGCGGCGTGGGCTTCTCCGTGGCGCTCGTGCACAGCGACTGTGGAGTCGGAGTTATTTTGCAACAGGCACCCCCTCTTTGTGAGGCGCGCCTTTGTCGGGTGAGTCCAGTTCCTCGTAGTTGTAGGCTTCCCAAGTCACGATGGGTTCTTCGTCAAAATTGAAGGTCGGCGGCGGAGAAGTTGTTTTCCATTCGAGTCCGGCGGCGTTCCATGGATTATCGGATGCGGGCTTGCCGTAACGCATCGACCACAGGAAATAAACCATGGGCAGCAAGTATCCGACGCCGAGAACTGTGGCTCCCGCGGTGGAGAGAACGTTCAAGATCTGGAACTCAGGCATGTGGCTGTAATCGTAATAGCGGCGCGGCATGCCCATGTAGCCGAGGATGAACTGCGGGAAGAAGGTGAGATTGAATCCGATGAATACGATGAGCGCGGCCAGGCGTGCCCAACCCTCGGGATAGAGGCGTCCGGAAATTTTGGGCCACCAGAAATGCATTCCGCCGAGATAGCCCATCACCGCTCCTCCGACCATGATGTAGTGGAAGTGAGCGACGACGAAGTAGGTGTCGGTAACGTGGACGTCGATGCCGAGCGCCGAGAGAAAAAGTCCGGTGAGGCCGCCGATCGTGAAGAGTCCGAGGAAGCCGAAGGCGTAGAGCATGGGCGCATCGTAGTGGATGGAGCCCTTGTAGAGAGTGGCCGTCCAATTGAAAACTTTGATGGCGGAAGGCAATGCGACAGCATAGCTCAAGAACGAAAATACGAGAGCCGAGTAGACGGAAATTCCGGCTACAAACATGTGATGAGCCCACACGAGAAAGCCAAAGACCGCGATGGCGATGGATGAGAACGCAACGAAGTGGTAGCCGAAAATGCGCTTGCGCGAGAAGCACGCAATGATCTCGGTGATCACGCCCATCGAGGGCAGAATCATGATGTAGACGGCGGGATGGGAATAGAACCAGAACAGATGCTGGAAGAGCAGTGGATCGCCACCGAGTTTGGGATCGAAGATACCGAGGTGCAGAGCGCGTTCCGCGGCCACCAGCACGATGGTGACGGCAACAACCGGCGTGCCGAGAAGCTGAATGATGCTGGTGGCATAGTGCGCCCAGATGAAGAGCGGCAAGCGCGACCAGGTCATTCCCGGGGCGCGCATGCGGTGAATGGTGACCACGAAGTTCAGGCCGGTAAGGATGGAAGAAAATCCGGCGACGAAGATCGCGAGTCCGGCTTCGACGATTTTTGTGTTGGTGAAGTTCGTACTGAAGGGAGCGTAGAACGTCCAACCCGTATCGACGCCGCCCGTCAGCATGCAGTGCAACATCATCACGCCGCCGATGATGTAGAGATACCAACTGATCAGATTAATCCGGGGGAACGCGAGATCCTTGGCCCCGATCATCAAGGGGACGAGGAAGTTGCCGAGCACGGCGGGAATGGAAGGAATCAGGAAAAAGAACACCATGACCATTCCGTGCATGGTGAAAAGCTTGTTGTAAGTATCGGCCTGGACGAGGTCACCGGCGGGAGTGAGCAACTCGAGGCGGATGAGCAGCGCGAAGAATCCACCGATGAAAAAGAAGAAGGTGATGGAGAGGAGATAAAGCAGCGCGATGCGCTTGTGGTCGGTGGTGAGCAGCCATGACCACGCTCCGTACTCCTTGTTCAGGTAATTCTCGCGTTCCGCCGTTTGAGGAATCGTGGGTTGCAGTATCGGGTTAGCAGCCATACTCATTGCACCTGACTTCTCTTTGGTTGGGCATTCGATTGTGCTTGCGCTTGTATCTTCGCGCCGGCATCGATCCGATCAGAATCGTCTGGCGCGGCCAAGCCGGCGTTCGTTCGAGCGCCATCGGCCGGCTTGGACAAGGAAATCGATTTAATGTAAGCGACCAAAGCATTGACCTGCTCTTCGGTGACTAAGCCTTGGAACGTGGGCATGATCGGCTGGAAACCTTTGACGCGTTTTGCGCCCGGATCCAGGATGCATTCGCGCAGATAGTTTTCGTCAGCGGTGACGGTGCGGCCATCTTCGAGTTGAACCGGCTTCCCGAAGACTCCTTGCAGATTGGGACCGCGGCCTTGCGTGTCGGTTCTATGGCAAGTGGCGCAGCCGAGTTCGGCGAAAATTTTCTCACCCGTAGCGGAGAGCGGGCCGGTCGAGCCGCCGTTCATCCATGCCTCATACTGGGCAGGCTCCTGAACGATGATCGAGCCCACCATGCCGGAGTGCTGCGTGCCACAATATTCCGCGCAGAAAAGGTGATAGACGCCGGGTTTGGTAGCCCGAAACCATTCCACCGTGTAACGGCCGGGCAGCACATCCTGCTTGATGCGGAAGGCGGGAATGTAAAAGCTGTGGATCACATCCTGCGAGGTCATGATCAGTTTGACGTCGCGTCCCACGGGCACGTGCAGTTCGTTGATCTCGCGCTGACCTTCGGCGTGCTCCACCTTCCACATCCATTGCTTGGCCACGACATAGACTTCGGTGGCGTCGGCGGGCGGCGTGCGTTCTTTGAAGTAGACCACGGCACCCCAGGCGAAGATCACCATGAAGATGAGGAATGGAATGGTGCTCCAGACGATTTCCAGTGCGTTCGAACCTTCAATCTGTTCCGCGCGAACGCCGGGGCGGTGGCGATAGCGAGCGGCGAAAAAGATAATAAGAACGAAGACCAGAAGCGCCATCATCCCAGTGACGATGAGCAAAAAAATGTAGAGCGCATCCACGTGGGCCGCCAGCGTGGAGGCTTGTTCCGGCCATAATGGAAAATTATTGAGCATACCGTGTCTTTGTCGCTGTCTTCTTCGTCACCGAGCGGTCCAGCCGCCACAAGATGAAAATTAAACCGCCGAGCAGGAGAATGGTCGCGGCGGCGGCGAGCCGCAGGATGTTGGCTACCATGGCGCCATATTTTCCAGTCTCAGGATTGTAGTGATAGCAGTAGAGCAGCACGGCATCCACAGCATTGCCGATCTTGCCTTGCGAGGCTTCGACCAGTCCCATACGCAAATCCTTGGGCGGGAAATCCACGCCGTAGAAATAGCGCGAGATGCGGCCTTGCGGCGTGAGCACCATGATGGCGGTGGCGTGCGCGTACTGATTGCTCTTGGGGTCGTATTGATATTGGAATCCGACGGTTTTGGTGAGCGCGTTGATCGAATCCGGCTGTCCGGTAAGAAAATGCCAGCCTGCAGCGGCGTTGGCGCGGCCATAGCGCTTCACGTAGTCGATTTTCTTTGCCGCAGCCATCTCCGGCGTCTCACGCGGATCGAAGCTGACGGTGATCACGTCGAACTCGTTGCCCACATCGAACTTCACCAGCCGCATCGCGCTGGCGAGTCCGGCCAGGGCCTCGCCGCACAGCATGGTGCAGTTGTAATAAACCAGGTTGAGGATCAGCGGCTTGCGGCCGAAATAGTCTGCAAGCTTCACGGATTTGCCGGTTTCGTCGCGGAAGGTGAGATCGGGTGGAACCTGCGCGTCGAGGTGTTGCTCGATGCCAACATTTTCGAGGCGCGGCGGCCGCGTGTTCGCAGGCGGGGACATCACGCCGCTGTTAATCTGTGCGCCCGCAGAGGCCGACAGCAGCACGAGCGAACACATGACGCATGCGACAGAGATCGAATTCGATTTCTTGCAGCTCACTTCTTTTCACCTTTATTGGTTGCTGTTTTGCTTTTGGCTGGATCCGCTTCAGCAGTTGAACTTTCGTCCGCAGCGCCCTGCGGGCGCACCGGCAAGCCTCGCTGCACTAATAAGTCCATGGCGCGCTCGATGGGAATGTGCACGGTTCCAGCTTTTTCATCCATCCAGCCGTAGCTGTAAAGAGTGTCGTCTTGTTGTAACCGTATTCCGTTCAGCTGCCCGCGCTCGTCTTCCTCCAGCTTTGGGCTGGGGAAGGCGGTCTGCGGATATCCGGGAGCGACGTGTCGCGTGTCTTCGGGAACGCTGGTGACAAGAGGACTCACCGCAGGCTGCGACGCCTTCTCCCGCTTGTCGAGGTAGGCATAGAGACCGCGCAGCCCGAACATGCAGAGCATGGTCACGACGCCGAGGGTCAGCAGGAAGTAAACAATTCCGGCGGCTTTCAGGTCCTGGTGTTCGAAGCTCTCGTGCTCCGCTGAATTCTCGGGTTTAATGTGGTCGCTCATCTTCTATTACTTACTCAGCCGGCTGCAGAACTTCATGGGCATCCTGGTCGTATGCCGGCAGCAGCGGCAGCGAAGCCAGGTTACGGAAAAAATACCAAAGCCAGATTCCGCCGATGGCGATGGGCACGACGATGTCGGCAACGGTCAGCGCGAAAGTCCGGGAAAAATTCGGTTCGATGATCCAAAACAGATCGACGAAGCGCATGAATATCAGCAGAACCGCGACCCAGACCAGCTTGCGAATATTGCGCTTGAAGGGACGCGAGAGCAGCATGGCGAATGGGATTACGAAGTCGAACAGCACCAGCGTGATAGCAATCCATCCCCAGCCGCCGTTGATTCGCCTTAAGTAAAAGGTGATTTCCGAAGGCAAGTTCCCCGCCCAGATAATGAGCCATTGCGAAAAATTGAAGTAGGCCCAGACCATGATGAAAGCCAGCATCCACTTGCCGTGGTCGTGAACGAAATCGGGTTTCAGCATCTCCGACATCGGTTTGTATTCGAAGAGGATGCGCTCGACCACCACCGCGAAGCACATTGCGGAGAGCACTTCGCCGATGAGAATGATCAGCCCGAAGATGGTGGAGATCCAACTGGGATCGAGCGACATGATCCAGTCGATGGCGGCGAAGGAAATGGTGAATCCGTAAAGAATGAGGCCAGGACCGGCGACTGCCTTGAAGCGTCCGGAGTTGTCCGGAGCGCCGGCGTGGTCGGTTTGCTTCGACCATTTCGAGAGGAGGAATGAGAGAACGTTCCAGACCGCGAAATAAAAGATGGCGCGGACGATGAATCCGTTCACGGTCAGATAGGTCTGAGTGATTTGTTCGAGGTGCTCGCGGAGATGTTTGTCTTCGACGTTGGCCAGCGGCTGGGCCCAAATGTAGAGGCGGCGAATGCCAAGAATGACGGGAATGAAGAGAACTGCCAGCAGCGGCAGCGTGCGCATAGCCGCGCCCAGGATGCGGCGAATGACCGTACCCCAGCCGCCGCCGGTGAGGTGGCGGATCATGAGAATCGCCATGGAGCCGAGCGCGACGCCCAGCCAGCACATGAAGCCGAGCAGGTAAGCGCGATAAAACTCATCAGGCCGGATGAAGGCAAGCACTACGGCAATCACAGCGAAAATGCCGCCGATTACGAGCGAGCGCTGAGAGATTTTTCTCACGACATCAGGCGCCGTCAGGTCAAGATGTGGAGTGGAGGCGGCGCTCATTTCTGATCCTCAGATGTCGATTGCGTTGCAGGCGCGATCACCGGAAGAGTCGCGCCGGAACCGGGATTGAGGAACTTCGGGGCTTGCGAGGGAACGTCCTGCCCGGCGGGAACATCGGCCTTGGTGGCGTTTTGACTCAACTGCAGCGCGCGGATATAAGCCACGATATTCCAGCGATCCCGCGGCGGAACCTGGGCAGAATAGTCGGACATAATGCCGAAGCCATTGGTAATCACATCGTAGAAATATCCCAGCGGCGCTTTCTGCAGCCGCGGGATGTGATACGAGGGAGGCTTGCGCGAGAATCCGCGGGAGGGAATAAAGCCGTTGCCATCCCCGAGCGAAGAATGACACGGAGAGCAATAAATATTGAAGCGCTCGCGTCCGCGATCTAAAACTTCTTTGGTTACGGGAAACGGCATGTAGTCGCCGGGATTGGCGCCGACCTTGCCAGTGTAGAAATACGTGTCTTCATGCAATTCCCCGCGGGCGACAGTGCCTTCCACCAGCGGACGGGCGCCACGCTGGTCGGGGAAAAAGTCACTCTTGGCCAGCGGGTTGATGCGCGGCTGCACGTGCATATCGAGACGGCAGCCGGAGAGAGCGGCCATTGTTGCCCACAGAAGGCCAAGCGCTAAAAACTTCAGCGCATACATCCGTGGAATCCCACCCTTGCGCAAAGAACGCGCAAGGAAAGGGCACCCGGCGTTTGTTCTAACTGAGCTTTGGCGAAGGTGCGGCATTTAGCTGGGCACCTCCGAGATGGAGCGCGGGGCGAGGCTTTCCAGGAATCCACGCGTGCTTGCCGGATCGTATTTGGGATCGGAGGAAAACACGATCAGGAAAAATCGATCTTTCGAAGCCAGCGCAAAGCGCGGCACGTTGAAAACAGGATGATACGGCATAGGTAAGCCGTTCAGCGCAAGCATGCCGAGTACGGCGGAGACTCCGGCAAAAAGAATCGTCATTTCAAAAGTGATGACGATGAATGCCGGCCAGGAGTGCGGCGGCTTTCCGCCGATGTTGAGCGGATAGTCCACGGCGGACATCCAATATTGCATCAGGTAGCCGGTGAGTCCGCCGATAATACCGCCAATCAAAACCACCAGCGGAACTTCGTCGTGATGGAAACCGATTTCTTCCGCCAGGCCCTCGATGGGAAACGGGCTGTAGGCATCCATCTTCTGATAGCCGGCTTCATGCGTACGCTTGGCGGCGTCGAGCAAGGCCTGAGCCGAAGCGAACTCCGCCATGATGCCGTAGATGGGATCGCGCTTCATTCGGCTTTGACCTCCGCTTCCGGCAGGAGGGTACGCATTTCAAAAATCGAAATCGCGGGCAAAAGCCGCAGGAACAGGAACATGGCGGCAAGGAACATGCCGATGGTGCCGATGAAAGTCATCCAGTCCCAGCGAGTGGGGTAGTACATGCCCCACGATGAAGTAAGGAAATCGCGATGCAAGCTGACGACGACGATGATGAAGCGCTCCAGCCACATGCCGATCAGAATTACGAAGGAAAGCAAGAACAGCGCCACAGGGCTGGTTCGAAGTTTTCGAATCCAAAGCAGTTGTGGAATGAAGATATTGCAAGTAAGGAGCGACCAGTAGGGGATGGCGTAAGGCCCGTGCAGGCGGTTCCACAACGTAAAAGCATCATAGCGATCGCCGCTGTACCAGCCCATGAAGGCTTCAATGCCATAACCGTAAGCCACGATCAATCCCGTAGCCAGCATGACTTTCGCGGAATTTTGNNTGCCAGCCCGGGACGATGCCGATGGCAAAATCAAAACTCACTACGGTATGAACCGAGAGTACCAACGGTGTTGCCAGTCCGGCCAGAAGCAGATAAGCGGTTTCGTAGCGATGCCAGTGGCGCGCCGAGCCGCGCCAGCCTAGGGAGAGCATGCCGTAGATTATTCTGGCAGCGGGATGAGTCGCGCGATCGCGGAGCGTGGCCATGTCGGGAACGAGGCCGATGAACCAGAACAGTGCCGAGATGGTGGCGTAAGTGGAAACGGCGAAAACGTCCCACATGAGCGGGCTGCGGAATTGCGGCCACACTCGCATGGTGTTGGGATA
>PKVZ01000245.1:1974-2545 GCA_003131635.1 Acidobacteriaceae bacterium | reverse complement strand
GAGATGAGCGTGCCGGCGTGGCCGATACCGATCCACCACACGAAGTTGATGATGGCGAAGCCCCAGCCGATGGGAATGGTCACGCCCCAGATGCCAACGCCCTTCAGAAATAAATAGCCGATGGCGTAGAGCATCATCATGGTGAGCATGAAGGCGATGCCGAACCCGAGGAACCAGCCGTTCGAGGCGGGACGGGTCAGCACGATGGCGCTGATTTTTTCCGTGACCGTGGCGAAGGTATAACCTGGCTCGATCACCGGGGCTTGCTGCGCCTCGACCGTCGTTTTGTATTGCTCGTCCATGCTGTTTGCTGGCTTCCCTCAGGGGATAAAGCCCCGCTCTCAATCGACTTTCTGCGGCACGGCTGAAGCCGTACCCTGATACGAATCTCGTCGCGCTCTGATACTGAACACGCCGAAGTGGTTCGTGTCAGGGGATGCCTTCAGGCATACCGCACGCGTTGCCATAACCTTTTGCGCCTTCAGGCGCTGCACTTCCCTCACGACTTCAACTCCGGATTCGGATTGCTGACTTCCGCCAAATATGTTGTTCGCGGCCGCGTGTTGAGTTC
>PKVZ01000245.1:0-1897 GCA_003131635.1 Acidobacteriaceae bacterium | reverse complement strand
CACTTCTCCATCACACCGCGGCTGCGCACGCTGACGTCGGGATTGCGCATCATCTTGTATTGCGGCGTCTCCCAATCCTGAAAGAGCAGGAAGTTGAAGCGCCGCACCTTATAAGGACAGTTGTTCGAGCAATAGCGCGTGCCTACGCAGCGGTTGTAGACCATATCGTTCAGGCCTTCGCTCGAATGGTTGGTCGCGCCCACGGGGCAGACCACTTCGCAGGGCGCGTCCTCGCATTGCATGCAGGGCACGGGCTGAAAGTAGGCTTTGGGATTGTCGCGGTCGCCCTGGTAGTAGGCGTCGACGCGAATCCAGTGCATGTGGCGGCCAATGACGCACTGCTCCTTGCCGACGACGGCGATGTTGTTTTCAGACTGGCAGGCGATCATGCAGTTGTTGCAGCCCACGCAGGAGTTGAGATCGATCGCCATGCCCCAGGCGTAAGCTTCTTCTTTATAGGGATATGGCTTGTAAAGCGTGAGGCCGGGCGCGGGTTCGGCTTCTTCGGCGTGTGCGAAGTCTGGGTCTTTACGATAGTCGTCGAGCGTGGTTTCGCGGACCAGCGGACGATTGCCGCCATCGGGCGTGTCCATCGTTTGATAGCCCTGGGTGGAGGCGAGTTTGTAAGTTTCTCCGGTCTTGCGGATTTGCACGCCGGTGGCGAACCATGGCGCGTCTGAGGTGCGCAGCGAATATGCGTTATAGCCTTGCGCGGTTCCCACACGACCGGCGCGCGTGCGGCCGTAGCCCAGGAATATGGTGACGGAGTTATCGGGATGGCCGGCTTGAACCCAGACCGGGCCGGTGACTTTCTTGCCGTTCAGTTCGAGTTCGACCACGTCTTCAACTTTGATTTGCAGGCGCTCCGCCATCTTGGGGCCGATGAGGATGGCATTGTCCCAGACCAGCTTGGTCATCGGCTTGGGCAGTTCCTGGAGCCAGCCGTTGTTGGAGAATTGTCCGTCGTAGATGGTGGGGTCACGGCGGATGTTGAGCTCGATGGGGAGCTTGTCGAGCATTCGCGGGCCTGGATGATCAAAAGCTTTTGCGGCCAGCTGTTTCGCTGGAGCAGTGGTTCCATCGATCCATCCGTCGTGCAACGACTTCCGCCAGAATGCTTCGAAGTCGGCGCCGGTGTGCTGCTTCTGCCAGTAGGCGCGCGTCAGGTCGTAGCCGGTTGCGTCGGACTGGCCGTTCAGCAGTGACACGAATTCGAGTACACTCTTGCCGTTATAAAGAGGAGCGATCAGCGGCTGAATAATGCTGACCGTCCCGTCATAGGCCCGAGCGTCGCCCCAAGCTTCCAGTTCATGTGCCTGATTAATGTGCCACTGACAGAGTTCAGCGGTTTCGTTCTGATAAAGCCCGAGATGCACGCGCATCGGGACTTTGCCGTTCTTGAGAACATTGGCGAAATCGAGATCGGCAGGAGCGTCGTAAGCTGGATTGCCGCCGAGGATGACCAACAGGTCAACTTTGCCGGAGCTGATGTCGGCAACTAACTCTTTAGTCGAGTCGATCTGGTTGACCGGGCTCGCGTCGACTGGATCGGAGTAGAAAACAGTCTTGCCTACATTGCCCAGCGATCGGTTGATAGCGTGAACAAGGGCGTGGGAAATGGGGGGCTGATTGTCCCCGGCAATTACGATGCTCGACCCGGAGTGCCTCTGCAAGTCAAAGGTCATCCGCTGGATGAACTTGATGACTGAGTCATCGAAATTACCGACTATATCCTGTGCGCCTTGAATGAAAGGTTCGATCGTCTTCACAAATTCTTCAATCGCGACCGACACCAGTGGCAACCGATGATCCGCCTTCGCCCCCGTCGTCGTCGGCGTGCTTTCGATCACGTAGAGCCGGTTCATGTTGCCGTCGGGATTGCGGCGCTTGGCGAAGT
>PKVZ01000266.1 GCA_003131635.1 Acidobacteriaceae bacterium | reverse complement strand
AAGGTAGTCGAGATCTGCACCAAGTATGCCCAGAAAGGCATGCTGAACATCTTCATCGCCGTCTTCTTCGGCACGCTGGCCTTCGCCTTCGTGGAGCCATTCTTTTTCGTCGGCTACCTCATCTCCATCGCTGTGTTCGGCCTCTACCAAGCCATATTCATGGCCAACGCCGGCGCCGCCTGGGATAACGCCAAGAAGATCGTCGAAGTGGAAATGAAGCAGAAAGGAACTCCCCTGCACGATGCCACCGTCATCGGCGACACCGTCGGCGATCCTTTCAAAGACACTTCTTCCGTGGCCCTGAATCCGGTCATCAAGTTCACCACGCTCTTCGGCCTGCTCGCAGTTGAGTTAGCCGTCACCCTTACTCACGACCAAGGACCGACCATCACCAACGTGCTGGCCATTGCGTTCTTCCTCGTCTCCTTCTTCTTCGTCTACCGTTCCTTCTACGGCATGCGAATCAGAACCGGCAAAGCGTAGCGCCGGCGTCCCGCCGGCCGTAGAGTAAATAGATAGAAAATAAAAAATGTGGGGACAGCCGCCCTCGGCTGTCCCCGGGCGCAACCCGGCTCCTAACTGCGATTTTGTTTTGAAAGGGCGCGGCTTCAAGCCGCGCCGTCTCTGATTTTGGGTGGCGAAGCGCTTCAGCACTGCGATAGAGGTAGCAGAATCAACTCGGCTTTAAGCCCCCGAGGTGCGTATGGGCGTTGAAGGTCTTCAAATTACCCGATTACCAAATTACCCAATCCGCCTCTAGTTCGGCCCCTTCATCTTGTCCTTCACACTCCGCGCCAGCTTCTCAATTTCTTCGGCCTTCTTGAGCACTTCCAGCGAAAGAACGTTCTCATTCGACTTATCCACGTACGCTTTCAGTTCGGTTGCCAGCTTTACAAGTTTGTCAGTATCGGCCTTCAGCGCCGCCTGCCGCTCCAGATTAGCCTTCTTCGCCATATCGCGCGCGATGCGATCGCGGTTCTCGTCGTCGTCAATCGGGGGCGCCGCAGTCCCGTCCATCCTCTGTGCCGGCGTGGATGGCCTGGGAGTTCCGCTCTGCGCACAGCTGGGAATTGCGAAAAATAAAATCAGAAAGAAACACCGACCCATCAGCTTCGCTCGCACGGTACCCTCGAAACGGACGCGTACTTTCTGCCCGTTTCTAAAGTATGGCTATTTTTGCCGGGAACGACAATGGAAAATACTCAGCGCAATCGGGAAGGGACTTGGCACACTCTGCTGGGATCGAGATTCATATCAGCGTATGCCTCAGGCATACCGCAAAACGTGGTCTAAAAGCCGCAAGCCTCCAATGTTCATGGAGGCCTGCCATCTTCTAACGCAAATGCTTGATTTTTACAGCGAACTCATATTCGACAAAAACTCGCCATTCGACTTCGTCTTGCTCAGCTTGTCGATCAGCAATTCCATCGCTTCCACCGGAGACAGCGGATTCAGCACCTTCCGCAGCACCCAGATCCGCGACAGATCTTCGCGCGGAATCAGCAACTCTTCCTTACGCGTGCCCGACCGCTGAATATCGATCGCCGGGAACACTCGCTTGTCCACCAGCTTGCGCTCCAGAATAATTTCCGAGTTGCCCGTGCCTTTGAATTCTTCAAAGATCACATCGTCCATGCGCGATCCCGTATCGATCAAGGCGGTTGCAATGATTGTTAAAGACCCGCCTTCTTCAATATTCCGCGCCGACCCAAAAAACCGCTTCGGCCGCTGCAACGCATTCGAATCCACGCCGCCCGAAAGCACTTTGCCCGAGGGCGGAACAATCGTGTTGTAAGCTCGCGCCAACCGCGTAATCGAGTCCAGCAGAATCACCACATCGCGCTTGTGCTCCACTAGCCGCTTCGCTTTTTCGATCACCATTTCGGCGACTTGCACGTGCCGCGCCGCAGGCTCGTCGAACGTCGAAGAAATTACTTCGCCCTTCACCGACCGCTGCATGTCTGTAACTTCTTCCGGCCGCTCGTCGATCAGCAGCACCATCAACACCACTTCCGGATGGTTCGTCGTAATCGAGTTCGCCACATTCTGCAGCAGCATCGTTTTGCCGGCGCGCGGCGGAGAAACAATCAGCCCGCGCTGCCCCTTGCCCAGCGGCGTCAGCAAATCCATCACCCGCGCGCTCGAGTTCTCCCGCGTCGTCTCCAGCTTCAGGCGTTCCTGCGGATACAGCGGCGTCAAATTGTCGAACAGGATTTTATTGCGCGCTTCATCCGGCGATTCGAAGTTCACCGCCTCGATCTTCACCAGCGCAAAATATTTCTCGCCCTCGTGCGGAGGCCGCACCTGCCCGCTGATCGTGTCGCCCGTCTTCAAATCAAACTTGCGGATCTGCGACGGCGACACATAAATATCGTCCGGTCCGGGCAAATAGTTATAGTCCGGCGACCGCAGAAATCCGTAACCGTCGGGCAAAATTTCCAGCACGCCCTCGGCGAAGATGTGGCCTTCTTTTTCGCTCTGCGCCTGCAGGATTTTGAAGATGAGGTCCTGCTTGCGCAGTCCACTGGCGCCGGGCAGTTCCAAGGTCCTGGCGATCTTGGTCAGCTCGGTAATGTTCTTTTCTTTCAGTTCAGCGATGGTCATGATTCACCTAAACCCGTGCACTAAGACGTGTTCGTTAGTGTCTACGGGAGATTTTCAAAGGAGGGTATTCAGGGAAGACAAAACACCACGAGGCAGGCGAACAGGGCTGCTTTAAGCAGCCCGCCGTTGTGCCTCGGCAAAATTCTCCGGCTCCGACAACACTTCCTGCCGCTCTTTGCCCGCGATCCGGTCCAAAACTCCATTCATCGTTTCCTGGATTCTGGTGCTCGGCCGGTGGAACTTCCGCGTGGCCTTGGAGGCAAGCTGACAAAGCATATAACGATTCCGTAATGTCTGTAAAGCGTCAAACACACGATCAGATCGCATGTATGTGGTTCCCCTTCCTTATAAGTATGGGCATCTCGCCTCCGCCCTTGCCTTCCGTAGAACCGGCTAGAATCGCACTACTATTTCTAACCTATTGATTCCACTTAAATTGTAAGAGGTTAGCGTATTTCCTACCCTAGAATAGATGCGTGACCGAACCCCGAAGATGCTCACATTTCCTGATTTGGGACTCGCAGGTCGAGGTCGCTCACAGCTGACCCTGAGGCTTCCGGATGTCCGTGGAACAACACACTCTATCCGGAATCCCGCCGCTCGTCAATACCTTTTACGTATCTTTACTGGTTCCTGTGGGCGCTGTGGGAAACACGGGTTTCATTTTGGAGCAAACGCTGCCACCAAACCTTGTCTTGACCTTGTCTTGGAGCAAACACTGCCACGAAAACCCGGTCCATTCCGACGGAGTCGGAGCGACAGCGACGGCCCACTCAGCTTGTCATTCCGACCGAAGTCGGAGCGACAGCGACGGCGGAGTGGAGGAACCTGCTTTTTGCCGGCGCCACGCCGCCTGCGCCATGCCATTAGCCTTCGAGCCAAAGGGGATATGAATTTGATATTTCACTCGTAACTAAAATTCAAATTATCCAGATAAACATTATACGAATCCTGATTCGAATTCCCATCCATCTGATAATTGATAGTCACGCCATACCATCCAGGCGTGGAACCATGGCCAAACGTCCAGTTAAGATTGCTCGNNAATCGTTAGATGATTCCAGGAATTGCTCTTCGGGTAGCACGCGATCCCAGTCGGCGTCCACTTCTGGCTCTGATTGTCAAAAACGTCCCATTCGTTTCCGCTCGCAATCCGGCACTCATGACCCCAGATGAATCCCATCTTGCCGAAGAACTGATTAATATCGAACTCCAACGCCTGCGCCAGCCCCAGATTGTCCCCGTAAAAATAAACGTCGTAAGTAAAATCGTGCAGCGAAGGTACCGCCGTCTGGTTCCCGTCCGGCATCCCTTGCGACGACCCAGGCCCGATCAAGTGGTTGTTCCACAAGGCGTCGGAATAAGGCGTCCAACCTCCCACATTAAATTCCGCGGCGTCCCCGCTCATCGAAGGCGACGAGACCCCCTGCGCCATCCAGAACGAAATTCCATCGCACGGTGATGGCGAGCAGTCCACAAAGTTTGGCGGTCCCTGTCCAAATTGGCCCCACCCCCCGCTGTGCTGCACCTTCGAGAACGTGTTTCCCGCGCTCTGCGCCGTAGGATTCGTCGTCGGCGTACTCGATGTCGGCGGGTTTGACGCAGGCGGATTTGCCGCCGGCGCGCTCGCCACCGTCATTTGCAACGCCTGCTCCTTCGAGTCTCCCTTGGAATCCGCAACCGAAACCCCAAAACTGAAACTTCCACTCGCCGTCGGCGTCCCGGAAATCGTTCCCGTGCTGCCGCCAAGAACCACCCCTGCCGGCAGTTCACCCGACGCCGTAGAAAAACTGTAAGGCGCTGTACCGCCCGTCACCGTCAGCGTTGCGTTGTAACTCGAACCCACCGTTCCCGCCGGCAGCGCGCTCGCAACACTCAAACTACCCGTCGAGCTGTTGGTCGGCGTAGTACTACTGCTCGAAGCTGTAGGCGAACCCCCGCATGCGTTAAATAACAGAATCCCGCCCAGGATGATAATCACGCCCGAGCACTGAAAAAAATTGTTCCGGTGAAAATCGCCGCGGCTGGCAAATTCTTTTCGCGCCAGAAAGGATAACCAGTAAAACATTTCTTACCTCACAAAAAGGGATTTAAAAGGACGCCGTGGCAAGAGTCCTCACTTGCATCGATTCAGCTTGGGAACAAACCCGATAACCAATGGCCAGAAGAGGTGCCGAGACCTGCAAACACCCCGTTACTCGCAAACGCAAACCGCTGCGCTCACACGCGCTCTACACTTCCCACAACGCACATCGGGATTAACCGCCGAATGCTACAGGGATTTAATACGAGACCTACAGTAACGCCAGTATACCCATATCATCATTCGATTACAATCAAAACCGGACAAATCTTCAAAGGATTTGTCCGCAGCCGCGAAGCGGCGAGAACGGCGAGGAACCTGCTGCCCGTCGATACCACCTGACTCCATGTGGAGCGGGCGCCCTCGCCCGCTTGCCTTTGACCTTGCCGCCAACCCGCCCGTTCGCACCACCGTGGAAGAGCGGCGCTCCAGCGCCGCGTAAAGCATCGCAAGTCAACCGCGCCTTAGCCCTTGAGCGAAGCTACTCGACCCTCACCAACACCGCGACATCGAAGCCTGAATAATATTTCTTCACATCCCCCGCCCCATACTTCTCCCGAAATTTCTCCACCACAGACTTCACCGCCTTCGCGCCGGTCACAGGAGTAGCCAGGAATTCCGCCTCCACTCCCCGCGCATCAATCCCAATCGACCGATTCTTGCGCACGTTCCTGTACCACTGCGTCGCCGAGCCCGACACCGGCAGCAGGTGGAGCTTCTCGCCCTCCAGCACAAACCACACCGGAATCGAAATCCTCCGCCCCGACTTCCTCCCAATCACGCTGATCGTGATCTGCCGGTACCGCCCCAGCCTCTCCTTAAGCATGTCCTTTGACGTAGCCACGGCAAGCCTCCTGTAGTTCGGTTTCTCCGTTTGGTATCGAGCCAGGAAAGTTGTTGCCAGCCGGGATGAAATCACACCCTGTAATCACCGCGAGACTCTGACCTTTGCCTTCCTCCGTGTCTCCGTGCCTCCGTGGTGATTTCACCTCACCCCCAACTGCCAAAACAAAAACGAGTAAACATCCGTCCCCTCTTCAATCTGCTTGGTCACCGGTTTCCCCGCTCCGTGCCCCGCCTTCGATTCAATCCTCAACAAAATCGGCCGAGTCCGGCTGCTCCCGTTCTTAGCCTCGTCCTGCATCTCCGCCGCCATCTTCTTCGCGTGCATGGGATCGACTCTCGTATCCGTATCCGCCGTCATAAACAAGATCGCCGGATATTCCGTCCCCGCCTTCACGTGGTGATACGGCGAATAAGCATAGAGCCACTTGAACTGCTCCGGATTATCCGCACTCCCATACTCGGGAATCCACAGCTTGGCAATCTGAAAATTCTGATACCGCAGCATGTCGAGCAGCGGAACCTGGCACACCACCGCCCGAAATAGATCCGGCCTCTGCGTGATCATCGCCCCCATTAGCAGCCCGCCATTCGACCCTCCCTGAATCGCCAGATGATCCTTGTCCGTATATTTTTCCGCAATCAAATGTTCGGCCGCGGCAATCATGTCGTCAAAAACATTCTGCTTATTTCCCAGCATCCCCGCCCGATGCCAGTCCTCGCCAAACTCCGCCCCGCCGCGCAAATTCGCCACCGCATAAACTCCGCCATGCTCCATCCACAAATAAGCCGTGCGGCTGAAGGACGGAGTCATGCTCACATTGAACCCACCATAAGCCGTAAGCAGCGTGGGATTCCGTCCATCCTTCTTCAATCCTTTTTTGCCGACAATAAACATCGGCACTCGCGTCCCATCCTTCGAGTGGTACCACTCCTGATTCACCTCATAAGCCGCGGGATCGATCGCAGGCGCATCCACCTTCGCCCACTGCGACGTCGCGCCCGATTTCAAATCGTAACGGTAAACCGTAGGTGGAACCGTAAACGACAGAAACCCATAAAAGATCTCGTCGCGATCCCATTTCCCCTCGGATCCAAACACCGTGCCCAGCGCCGGCAGCGTGAGCTCTTTGATCATCGTTCCGTCAATATTGAAAATCTTCAGTTGTGAAGTTGCATTTTGCTCGTACTGCGCAAACAGTTTTCCGCCCCACACCCCCACGCCCTGCAAAACCGAACCCGTCTGCGGAATGATTTCTTGCCAATCGTCGCGCTCATAGTTGCCCACTTCCGCTACAAACACACGGTAACGCGGAGCATCTTCATTGGTAACGATGTAAATCCTTCCGTTGTACACCGACGCGCTATAAAGAAAATTCTTACCCGTGGTGATGCGCGTGGGTGGCGTATCCTTTTTCAAGTCCTTCAAGAACAACTCGCTCTTCGTCCATCCCTCCGCTACCGTTATCAGCAGAAACCGTCCATCATTGTCCAGGTTTACGCCCGGCCAATCCTCCGGATCGCGCCCCTCGCCAAAAACTTTCGTGTCCGTCTCCGGATCAGTTCCCAGGTCGTGATAGAACACGTGCCGGTTGTACATCTCCTGCCCCTCCCGCACGTCGCCCCTCTTCGGATATCGCGTGTAATAAAATCCCGAGTTGTCCAGCATCCATGCAATGCTGCAAGCGCGCGTGCGCTCAATCGTGTCGGGCAGCGCAGCGCCCGTCTTAGTTTCGATAATGTGCAGCGTGCTCATCTCCGATCCGCTGGGAGAAGTTCCGTACGCCAAATATTTTCCATTTTCCGAAGCTTGATACCAATCCAGCGCGATGGTTCCATCCGCCGCCAGCTGATTGGCGTCCACCAGCACTCGATCTTTTCCATCCACTCCTTCCCGCACATAAAGCACCGGCTGGTTCTGCATCCCGTCGCGCCGCGTGTAGAAGTAATATTTCCCGCCGATCTGCGGCTGTGTGAGGCTCCCTATACTCAACAACTCCGTCAGCCGCTTATGAATCGCATCCCTTCCCGGCAGCGGATCCAGCACCCCCCGCGTATACGCCATCTCCTCCGCAACCCACTTCTGCGTCTCCGGAGATGTCCCATCCTCCAGCCACCGGTAATCATCGACAATCTTCACCCCGTGCATCGTCTCTTCCAGCGGCCGCTTCTCCGCCTTCGGCGGTGAAGCAGTCGAAGACCCCTTAGCGTCGTCCCCCGCAAAAACCACGCCCGCGAAAAGCGTCAGACAAATAAAAGGAACAGCCATCGAAATCAAGCGCAGCCCTCCACCCATATTTCACCTCGCAACTCCTCAGCCTACCAAAAACCAAAACGATGACGTAACTTCTCGAGCGTGACCCGCGAAACTCAAAGCCGTTCGCCGTGTTTACGAACTCCTGGAAGACAATCACCTGCGACCATTGGATGGAGGCGGAGTTTGTGGGAACGAACCAGCAAGCAAGGGTCTTGCTGCTGCTCGGTTTCGGACAGCGATTCTCGATTTCGGTCAAAGACCGCATTCGAGGGAATCGCACCATGAGCCTATTTCACTGTAATCAAAGCTACTAGGTCCCTGATGGCCAGCCAACTGTATGGAGTCGGCGGCTACGACCCGCTGGCGCTAGTCGGCGCGACCTTGGTGCTGGGGCTTTGCGCCACTGCGGCAGGACTAATCCCTGCCCGCCGCGCAGCTTCGATTCGAACCGATGCAGGCGCTCCGCACGGAATAGCTTGCCATTCCCTGCTGTTCTCTGGCCTTTGGGTGGCGCAGCGCCTCAGCGCTGCTATTAAAGCTCTCAAGAAATAAACAGCGGCCTTTAGCCGCCGAGCCCGCCCCATCCCCACTCCGCGCCACCTCCCCTCCACTAAAACGCCTAGCATTTCCTCCCGCCAAAGAGTAAAAAGGAACCNNAAGACTGGCGGAGGTGTATCCACGGCTCTACCACATGGCCGAAGCCAACACATGGGATAGCATCCAAACACTTGGGATCCTTAGCACTTCGGCGTTCTAACGCGCTTCGGCGTGACCGGCGACAGGCGCGACGAGATCGAAGCAAGAAGACGGCCGAATTCGGTCCCTCTCACGGACGAGAAGCTTGGTCGTGCGGTCATACGCGATCAGAATCCGCTGATTGAGTCGAAACTTATCAAAACCCTAAAAGGATGCACCGCCGAGGAATGGTACCGCCTTCTCGACGGACGCGTATTCTTCTGGCTGACGGTGGAACGACTCAACAAACTTCTATGCGCCAAGGCCTACCGCGGAAGTGAGCACACCGTCCTCACGGTCGACACACGGTCATTGGTGAGCGCGTATAAAGCCGCAGTAACGCTGACGCCAATGAACACCGGCAACACTCAGCCCTTCGCACATCCTCGCGGGCCCGACAAATCCATGAAGCTGCAAGACTACCCATTTGACGAAAGAGCTAAGTACGGAAGGCAATATCAAGTGGTCGAGATCGCGATCGAGCACGGAGTTACCGATATAAAGAAATACGTAATATCGGCGGAGACATTGAAGTGCGCCGACTAGGGCCTGCCGCACGGAAATTCCATTGTGACATCTGACCTTGTCGTCCACAGCCCCAACCACTGATCATGATATCGGAGGCAGTGCGCGACTCAATTTCTGTAATGGAGAGCGACGCAACCCTCACGTAATCAAGATCTTGCCCGTAAGTTGTTGCAGCCTTGGGATTAAAGGCCCTTTTCGCTGCATCATGATGATTCCAATACCGCAGGGCCGGGTAGGGTACCCACCCCGTTACCGAACAGTAAATAGCCGTTTCCCAAGAGCCTGACCTGAGCGGAGTCGAACGGAGTGTCCGCCCCACACCAGCCATCCACGTTGGACCGTTACTGAGAGCTGAAAGCTGAGAGCTGAGAGCTAGCTGACCGCTTTATCGGTGATCTCCAGCCCGCGATCAATGATGGCAAACGCCTCGCGCATCTGCTGCTCGTTGATGCAGAGCGGAGGATTGGTGAAGAAAGTGTTCCAGCGAACGAAGGTGTAAAGCCCCTGCTCGCGAAAGAAGCGGCCGAGCGCCGCCATCTCTTCGGA
Source organism: Acidobacteriaceae bacterium (assembly GCA_003131635.1). GTDB lineage: Bacteria > Acidobacteriota > Terriglobia > Terriglobales > Acidobacteriaceae > Sulfotelmatobacter. The sequence continues at coordinate 84,017 of PKVZ01000266.1, read as the reverse complement.
CGTGCCGTTGAATGGCGCCATCGGCTGGCGAGTCTTGCGATTGCGAATGAGTTCGACAATGCCGAACAACCCAATGGATCGCACCGCGCCCACCGACGGATGCTTCGCCTGCATCTCCGCTGCCAGCTGCTGCAGGATCGCGCCCATTTTTTTTGCGTTGTCGATCAGCCCATCTTCTTCATACACGCGAATCGTCGCCAGCGCCGCCGCGCATCCCATGGGATGACTGTTGTAAGTCAGTCCTCCGTAGAACACTTTGTCCTGAAAATGCTGCGCAATGTGATGCCGCATTCCGACCGCTCCCAGCGGCAAATAGCTGGAGGTCAATCCCTTCGCCATGCACAGCAGATCGGGAACAACCTTCCAGTGATCGACCGCAAACCACGCGCCGGTGCGCCCGAAGCCAGCCATCACTTCATCGGCAATCATCAATATGCCGTACTTGTCACACAGCTTGCGCACCCCTTCGAGATATCCCTCGGGAGGAATGAGAATTCCGTTGGTTCCAGTTACCGGCTCAAGGATGAACGCCGCAATCGTCTGCGGACCTTCGAGCTGAATGGTTTCTTCGATCATGGCGAGCGAACTCTCAGCCGATTCCCATCCGCGCTCGATGCCGTGATACGGATCAAGCACGTGCACCACGCCTGGAATGCCAGGCTCGACGGCCCATCTGCGGGGATCGCCGGTTAGGCTCATCGCTCCTGCAGTCGCGCCGTGATAGGAGCGATAGCGCGCGATGATCTTGTGGCGTCCGGTAAAGAAGCGAGCGAGCTTGATGGCGTTCTCGTTGGCTTCGGCTCCGCCGTTGGTGAAGAAGAAAGTATCGATATCGCCGGGACAGATTTCGGCGAGCTTGGCGCCAAGGCGCGCGCGCGGCTCGGTTGCCATGAAAGGATTGGCATAGGCGAGAGTGGCGGCTTGATCGCTGATGGCCTGAATGACGCGCGGGTCGCCGTGTCCGATGTTGACGGACATGAGCTGGCTGTTGAAGTCGATAAAGCGCTTGCCCTCGGGCGTGTAGAAATAAATTCCCTTGGCGCTGGCGACGGGAATGGGATCGACTTTGGATTGCGCGGACCATTCGTAGAGGGTGTGTTTGCGGGAGAGCGAGACGATTTCTGGGCCGGTCATTGATGCGGTTTCGGCGATCGTGGTCATATCATTCCTTTTTTGCATGTCAGCAAAAGTCAAAACCTTTACCACAAGGGACACAGAGGAGCACAGGGTAAAGGCTCAGAATTTTCGGCTGTGTTCTTTGGCCCAGCGTTCGACTACTACTTTTTTGTCGGTGTAGAACTCGATGGCGTCTCGGCCCTGCCCGTGGAGATCGCCGAAGAAGCTGTTTTTCCATCCGCTGAAAGGGAAGTAGGCCATGGGCGCGGCGACTCCGATGTTGATGCCGATGTTGCCGGCGGGAGCTTCGTAGCGGAAACGGCGCGCCGCCGATCCGCTCGACGTGAATAGCGACGCCTGATTGCCGTAGGCGCTGCGTTCGAGGAAGGCGAGAGCGTCGTCCATATCGTCGGCGTGGACGAGGCTGAGCACGGGGCCGAAGATTTCTGTGTCGGCGAGATCGCTGGTTGCTGGAACGTTGTCCAAAATCGTGGGGTTCACGAAGTTGCCGGATTCGTATTTCGCAATTTTCGAGTTGCGTCCATCGAGCAGAACTTTCGCCCCTTGCCTTTCGCCGAGTGCGATGAGCGATTCGACGCGCTCTTTGCTTTGTGGCGTGATCACGGGACCCATCTGTACACCTTCTTCAAGACCGTTGCCGACTTTAAGTTTCGAGGCGGCGTCGGCGATGGAATCGCGGAAAGTTTTTTGCGCTTCGCCGATTGTTATCGCGACCGAGACGGCGAGGCAACGCTGGCCGGCGCATCCGAAGGCGCTGTCACTGATGATCTGCGTGGCCATCGGCATGTCGGCGTCGGGGAGAACGATGACGTGATTCTTGGCCCCGCCCTGGCACTGCGCGCGTTTGCCGTTGGCGGCAGCGCGCGAGTAAACATACTTTGCGACTGGGGTTGAACCCACGAAGCTGATGGCGCGAATTTTTGGATGGTCGAGAAGGGCATCGACCGCGGCTTTTCCGCCGTTGACCAGATGCACTACGCCTTTTGGCAATCCAGTTTTTTCGAGGAGTTCGTAAATGTAGCGCATGGTAAGCGGGACGCGCTCGGATGGCTTGAGGATAAATGTGTTGCCAGTCGCGATGGCGTAGGGCAGATACCAGAACGCAATCATGCCGGGAAAGTTGAAGGGCACGATGGCGGCGGTGACGCCGATGGGCTGGCGGATCATCATCTCATCGATGCCGCGCGCCACATCTTCGAGGTTGTAGCCTTGCATCATCATGGGAATGCCACAGGCGACTTCGACGTTTTCGATTGCGCGTCGCATCTCGGCTTTGGCTTCGGCGAAGGTCTTGCCGTTTTCCTGCGTGATGATGCGGGCAATGTCGTCGAGGTGATCTTCGAGCAGCATCTTCAGCTTGAACAGTGGCTGGATGCGGTCTTCGGGCGGCGTGCGGCGCCATTCGGGGAAGGCTGCGGCCGCGGCTTCGACAGCTTGGTTGACTTCGTTGGCCTCCGCGAGTGGGACTTGAGCCAGAGTTTCGCCGGTTGCGGGATTGACTACGTCACGCCATTCTTGCGCACGGGAGTCGGTCCATTGGCCGTTGATGTAGTTGGTTAGTCTGAGTGTTGGGGGTGCGGCTACGGTCATAAGGTACCTCGGATTTCATTAAGAAATCTGCCCTCTGTCACGGGACACAGGGCAGTTGCATAGATCCCTGGAGCAACTACGGCGCGCTCAGGATGACAATCAATTTTGACACCAATAGTACCGCGCTACCAACCAGCCGAGTCGGATCCAATTCCTTAGGGCAGACGGTATAGCGTCAGCTTGAGCGGAGACCCGACGACGAACATTGAGCCGTCAGGTGAGAACGCTGTCCAGGACTGCTCCTCGGCAAGTTCATCCGGCGTTACTTCCGCGATAAGCTCTCCCGTGTCGACGGCGTAGAAGCCAAAACGCTCACGCTTGACCGAATGCGTCCCGGAAAAGCTTGCGATTTGTAACGCAAATCGCTTTCCGTTCTGCGAGACGCCCGCATATGAAAATGCCCCCTCCAAAGAGATCGTCCTGACCACGTTGCCGCGCGTATCAAGGATCAAAGGACTTTTGCAGCCGGGTTCCAGGATAAGATCATCCGTCAGAAACTGTGGCCTACCGCCGCACTTGCCGTGATACAGCAGGTGCGTTCCAGAGGTGTCTGTGTAGGTGATGAAGCCGCGGTCTTTTGGGTAATCGCGTGTCCAGTGCACGTTATCCGTCACAAAGCCCACATTGTTCACTGACGTATCGACTGCGGGATCCGCGGTAAGTTCCCTAGCTTTCAACGTCCGGGTCTCTATTAGTTCAAAGCCCGGACTTGTTGCATTCCCCAACGTGGCACCGTCGGGCGACGCACTCTGCACGCGTCCGAACTTGTGCCCCGTCGCATGATATTCGAATCTAGCATCATCCTTCAGGTCCGGCGTTAGCCGCAGCACGGCCGCACCAGAGACCATGACATGAGCATCATTCGTCGCAAAGATCGCGCGCACGCCGAAGTCGACAAACTCGCGTGAGTCCTTGACCTCACCTGTTCTGGCATCGAGGGACAGAAGCTGATAGACCTGTTCCGGTCGTTGCGCGCCGTCGACGTTTCGCATTCCCACCATCGACGCGAGGACAATGCGGTCGCCTGCGAAGACAACGCTGCGAGTCGCTGCAAAGATAGAGCCCGTCTGGGAGTCCACGCGCGGACCTGTGACCGTCGCGCCGCCGCCGCCGATAGTGACGCCCATCACGGGCTCGTTTTTCGTTAGCGGCCCAACCGACCATACGCGGGCTGGCGTGGACACCTTCTGGGCGAAGGCGACGCCTGCTAGTGCCAGCAACAGCAACGCTCGCCGACAGATGTATTGTGATCTAAACAAACTGCGCTACCGCACCTTTCTTGTTGCAAACGGTCGCCAATGCCGACTCCAGAACGTCTAGTCCTTCGTCCATTTGCTCGTTAGTTGCGACCAGCGGGACCAGGACGCGGATCACGTTAGAGTAGGAACCGGCGGTGATCGTGATCAGGCCGTGCTCGTAGCAGTATTGCGTGATTTGCTTCGTTTCTTCTGTCGCTGGCGTTTTCGATTCTTGGGACTTCACCAGTTCGATGGCTTGCATACCGCCGAGGCCGCGGACATCGCCGACGATGGGCCAGCGGCGCTGCCATTCGCGGGCGCGGCGCTGGAAGCGATCTCCTAATTCATTGGCGCGGGCTAACAGATTTTCTTTTTCAAACAAGTCGAGGACCGCTAGGGCGGCGGCGCAAGAAAGCGGATTGCCGGCGAAGGTGCCGCCGAGGCCGCCGGGGGCAGGCGCGTCCATGATTTCGGCGCGGCCGGTGACAGCGGCTAGAGGCAATCCTCCGCCCAACGATTTCGCGGTGACGATCAGGTCCGGCTCGATGCCATAGCGCTCACTGGCGAACATAGCGCCGGTGCGTCCGAAACCGGATTGAATCTCGTCGGCGATGAAGAGGATGCCGTGCTTGTGGCAGAGATCGATTAGAACTTTGAAATAGTCCGGCGGCGGAGCAACGAAGCCGCCTTCGCCTAGCACCGGCTCCGCAATCACCGCCGCCACTTCTTCGTTGGCGACGACGCGCTTGAAAGTATCTTCGAGATGGCGTGCGCAGTAGAGATCGCACGAAGGATATTTCAAGTTGTAGGAGCAGCGGTAGCAGTAGGCGAACGGGACGCGGTAAACCTCACCCGGAAAGGGCGCGAATCCGGCTTTATAGGGATGAGTCTTACTGGTGAGAGCGAGCGTCATCATGGTGCGGCCATGGAAGGCGTCTTCGAAGGCGATGATCGCGGGACGCTTGGTATAAGCTCGGGCGATCTTGACAGCATTCTCGACGGCTTCAGCGCCACTGTTGACGAATAATGTTTTCTTTGGAAACTTTCCCGGCGTGACTTCGTTCATGCGCTCAGCGAGGCGGATGTAGCCTTCGTAGGGCGTGACCTGAACGCAGGTGTGGAGGAATTTGTCGAGCTGGCCGCGGATGGCATCGACAACAGGTTCTTGTCGATGACCAGCGTTGGCGCAGCCGATGCCTCCAGCGAAATCGATGTAACGGTTGCCGTCGACATCTTCCAGCCACGCGCCTTCCGCCTTGGCTACGTAGATGGGCGTGCCGTGAGAAAGGCCGCGGGGCACGGCTTTTGCGCGGCGGGCGCCGAGTGTATTGGATTTCGGGCCGGGGATCTGGGTGTTGATGTGAATCGTACTCATGTCAGTTTCTCGTAAGAATGCCTCAAAGCAGTCGTGGCGCTGCACGCAACAGCAGGTCCTTCGACTGCGGTTGATCTTCGCGCTGGGGCGCGAAGATCAATCCTCGTTCAGGATGACAAAACTTTTGAGAGCGTCTCTTCATTGTCGTTCCCAAGCTCAGTACCAGCCGATTGGAGCTTCGTTCAGATTGATGTAGACCTGTTTGGTTTCGAGATATTCTTCGATGCCCCAGGGGCCGAGTTCGCGGCCGAAGCCGGATTGTTTGTATCCGCCCCAAGGGGCTTCGACATAAGTTGGTTGCATGTGATTCACCCAGACGATGCCTGCGCGCAACGCTTTCACGGAGCGCATGGCCTTGAATATGTCGCGAGTCCACACCGCGGCGGCCAAACCGTAGGGCGAATCATTGGCGATTTTGAGCGCGTCCTTCTCGTCTTCGAACGGAATCACGGCCGCGACCGGACCGAAAATTTCTTCGCGGGCTATTCGGGCGGAGTTGGAGACATCGGAGAAAATTGTGGGTTGAACATAGTAGCCCTTGGCGATTTTGTCGGGGCGTCCGCCGCCGGAGGCGAGCCTCGCTTCTTTCTTGCCGATCTCGATGTAGGAGTTGACGCGGTCGTATTGTTCTTTGCTGACGAGTGGACCCATCTTGGTTTCGCGGTCGAGCGGCGGGCCGAGTTTGATCTTCTTGGCTTTTTCCGTCATGGCTTCGACAAAGTTTTTGTAAATCGATTTCTGAACGAGGATGCGGCTTCCGGCGGAGCAGACTTCGCCTTGGTTGATGAAGACACCAAACAGTGCGCCGTCGATGGCGGCTTCGAAATCTGCGTCGGCGAAGAAGATGTTGGGCGACTTGCCGCCGAGTTCGAGGGTGACGCGCTTTACCGTGTCGGCGGCCTGTTTCACGATGATCTTGCCGACGGCCGCGCTGCCGGTGAAGGCAATCTTGTTCACGTCGGGATGCTGGACGAGCGGAGCACCGCAACTTTCTCCGAAGCCGGTAATGATGTTGACCACCCCCGGAGGCAGGCCGCAGTCAGCAAAATAGTTGGCGAACTCGAGCGCTGTGAGTGGAGTCTGCTCGGCGGGCTTGAGCACGCAGGTGCAGCCCGCGGCGATGGCCGGCGCCAGCTTCCACGCGGCCATGAGGAGCGGATAGTTCCACGGAATGATTTGTCCGGCGATGCCGACGGGTTCCTTGAGCGAGAGTGACATCGCATTGTCGGGAACGGGATTTACGTACCCGACCACTTTGGTGGCGAGGCCGCCGTAATATTCAAAGCAGGTGGCGGCGTCGGTGATGTCGTACTCTGCTTCGACGATGGGCTTACCGGTGTTGCGGCATTCGAGTTCGGCGAGCGCCGGGAGATTGGCGCGGACTTTTTCCGCCAGGCGGAAGAGGACGCGGCCGCGTTCCTGCGCGGTCGACGTTGCCCATGGGCCATCTTCGAAAGCGGCTTTGGCGGCGGCGACCGCGAGGTTGACATCTTCGGCGCCGGCTTCAGGAACCTGGGCGATGACCTCTTCAGTGGAGGGATCGTAGACGGGGAAAGTTTTCGCGGACTTGCTGGCGACCCACTCACCGTTGATGTACATCTGATAGGTGCGGACTTCTGTTGTGACTCCGCCGGGCATTTTGTTTCGACCTCCTGTCTTAACCTCAGGGGCTAAAGCCCCAAAATGTATAGCCGCTTAACGGCACGACTAAAGTCGTGCCCTTCCCGATCTATTTGCCCTTCCCGGTCTATTCAACGGCGGGCTTCGCTCGCCTCGACGGGCGCGTCGCCCGTCGCCACACTGGCCATCTCCACTCGAACCTGCTTCGCCATCTTGTGGCGGCCGTAGACGAAGAAGAAGAATACGGCGAGGCCGACGGCCAGCAGCGTCATTCCGATCATCCAGACCTCGTACCAGAACAGTGAACTAATCTGTTGGGCCGGGAAAAATACAAGTGCGATGCCAAGCATCGTGGTGAAAAAACCGCTGGCGCCGGCAAGGAATAGTGTCGGGCGGCAGTATTGGCCTTGCGGCACTTTCTCGATTACGGAAAATCTTAGCAGCGCTCCGAACATGTAGAGAAACGGAACGAGCTGCAGAACCACTGCCAGTGACAGAAGTTTTTGAAAAGTTTCCTGAACGCCAGCGCCGGCAAAATTCAGAATCACCAGAACTGCGGAGACTACAGCCTGAACAATGAGGGCGGCGTGCGGCGTGGCATAACGGGGGTGAACTTTGCCGAGCCATGACGGCATGTAGGAATCGAGGCCGGCTACGAAGGGGATGCGGGCGGAGCCGCCCATCCAAGCGGAACCGATGCCGGCGATCGAAAGGCTGAGCATGAGCGCGAAGGGGACGGTAATCCAGCCAATGCCGACGCGGGCGGCCATGTGAGTCACGGCTTGAACGATGCCCTGAAGTACGTTGACGCTTTTTCCGACAGCGATGAGAAGAGTGAGCGTGGCGCCGACGTAGAGAGCGCCGGAAAGGACTCCGCCCCAGGCGACGGCGCCGGGAAGTGTGCGGGCGGGATCCTGAATTTCGTCGCCCATAACGGAGGCGAGTTCGAGGCCGACCAGGCCGAAGCAGATCACGCCGAAGGAATTCAATACGAAGCGCGGGTTGGCGGAAATTTTGAAATCGGCGGCGGTGATGTTGGAGCCAAAGCGCGACCAGATCACAATGCCGAGGCCGATGAGGACGGCGGCGGCGATGAAGGTTCCGATGGCGCCGATGTTGTTCATCCACTTGCCCACGCCGAGGCCGACGATATTGAGGATGGTTAGAAGTGCAAGGAGCGTCAGCGATGTGATGGAGGCGAAGAGCTTGTTATCGGCGAGGCCGAGATGGCTGGGGCCGAGGACGTAGACCGAGACGCCGACGAAGTAGAGCATGACGGTCGGAACGTAGAGCATGTTGTTGGTCCAATAGCACCAGCCGGAAAGAAATCCGTGGAAGTCGCCGAAGACTTCTTTAGCCCAGAGGTAGACTCCGCCTTCGCCGGGATAGCGGTGAGCGAGTTCGATGACGGCGATGCCTTGCGGCCAAAAGAAAAGCAGGAGAGAGATGATCCAGAGCCAGATGGTTACGCCACCGTTGGCGGCGATGGAGGGGACGACGTTGAGGTTGAAGACGGCGACTACGAAAAGGAGCACAAGATCTCGGCGTCCGAGGGCGCGGATCAGGTGAGGCTGCGCGGCGGATTGGGTGGTGGTGGACAAAGTACAACCAAAAGCAGGTTCCTCACCGGGCGTCGCCCGGTTCGGAATGACAAACTTTTCTTCACTGCCTACATTTCGCTTCTACACAGCAGGGACAGCCGAAGGCGGCTGTCCCCACATGAGCATTACCTAACCACAAATTTAGTGCGCGACCGCGACTGGCGCTTCGCGCTCTTGCTGCGCTTTCGCCAACGATGCTGCAATGTCATCGAAGGCAGATAGATGCTTATCGATGTCGGCTTCGGTGTGCTGGACGGAAATGGTCCACTGCTCGTCCCACCAGTAAGGCTGGGCCATCACGCCGCGGTTTACCATGGCGAACCAGTAGTGGCGCCAGAGATCGATATCGATCGTGGTCCAGTCGCGATAGTTGCGAATTTCTTTGGGATACAACATTAAAGCGCCGTTCGCTCCGGCTTGTGCGATGTAGGCTTGCAAGCCGACTTTCGCGATGGTTTTGCGATATCCGTCGGCGAGTTTCTTGCCGAGCTTGTCGACATGAGCATAGTTGTCGCGGGTGAGAACTTCGCGGAACGTGGCGAGGCCCGCGGCCATCGAAACCGGGTTCGTATTGTAAGTGCCGCCGTGGAAGACCTTGTGTTGCGAAATCAGGTCCATCACGGACTTGCTGGCGCCGAACGCGGCTAACGGCAGGCCTCCGCCAATCGACTTGGCAAGGCAGATCATGTCGGGGTGAACGTTGAAGTATTCGCTGGCGCCGCCCCAGCCGAGTTTGGCGCCGGTTTTTACTTCGTCGAAAATCAGGAGCGCGCCATATTTCGTGGCGAGGTCGCGAAGACCTTTCAGGAAACCCGGCTCGGGCATGCAGAGGCCGACATTCATCAGAATGGGCTCAAGAATGATGGCGGCAATTTCGCCGGGATTTTCTTTGAAGCGCCGCTCGACGCTGCCGAGGTTATTGAAGGTGGCAATGGTGACGTTGGCGATGGCGGATTTGGGCACACCCAATCCGCCGGAGACGGGCGTGGGATTTTCGATGTCACCGAAGTCGGGTGCGTGGGGCTTAACGCTGACCAGAGCGGAATCGTGCAGGCCGTGGTAGGCGCCTTCGAATTTAATAATCTTGTCGCGGCCGGTGGCGGCGCGGGCCAGGCGGATGGCGTGCATAGTGGCTTCAGTGCCACTGTTGCCGAAGCGGCACATCTCCACGGGAAAGCGATTGCAGATTTCTTCCGCGAGTTCCCATTCCATGTCATGCGGCATGCCGAACATGGTTCCAGTGGAGAGCCGTTTTTCGACCGCCTTCATTACGGCGGGATGGCAGTGTCCGGCCATGAGCGCGCCGAAGGTCAAGTTGTGATCGATGTACTCGTTGCCATCGAGGTCGCGAAACTTGCTGCCGCTGGCTTCTTTCACGAAGATGGGCCAGGGATCGTAGTGGCGATAATTGCTGGCCACACCGAGCGGAATGCGTTTGAGATTTTTTTTGTGCGCTGCGGCGGATTTGGGTGTGCGGCGCTCGAACGTATCGAGTTCCTTCTGTAGATCGGGATACATCAGACTGCTCCAGGATGGCTCAGGCCTTCGTCATCTAACAATCGACGGCCATTAGAATGCCGGGCGAAAGAACCGCCCGGGTGGAAGCTACTAATATCTTACACGCCAAACTAAAAGTAGAACTTAAGGGCGACCTGCACCTCACGTGGATCGCGGGCTTGTTGAATTTGGCCAAAAGTTGTATCGCTAAAGTTGCCGTCGGGATTTACGAACTCCGTTTTGTTGAAGAGATTGAAAATGTCCGCCCGGAACTGGAAATACCTCAGCTCTGAAAGTGCAATTCTTTTCGAGAAAGTCACGTCCCATTGGTTCTGCCCGGGACCGCAGCAGATCGAGCGCGGAGTGGTCGAAAAGGAACCGAGAGGAGGATCGGAAAAACTGCCGGCATTGAAGGCAAAATGCCCGGTCTGCGAGGTTCCGTTGACCACTTGCGTCGTCACTTGTTTTCCGCTCTGGATTTGCAGCGGACCGGTGAGTTGGGGCGCGTCGGCACTCAAGAAGAACAAACTGCTGATCAGTTCGGCATCGTCCTGCGTCTGGATGCGGATGGGGAAGCCAGTTTGAAACTGGATGATTCCGGACATGGCCCAGTCATCCAGAAGCTTTCCCTTGAAGCCGTTGTACCTCGGCACCGGAAACTCCCAGTAATAGTTGAGAACGAAGCGCTGCGCCGAATTGAAGAGAGACAAAGCGCGGCTGGATCTGTAATCGAAGGGATTGACGGTCTCTTCGAAGCTGGACGCCCAGTCCAACGATTTGCTCCAGGTATAGGCCGCTTGCAATTGAAGTCCATGAGAGAACCGCTTTTCCACGCTGGTTTGGAGCGAATTGTAGGCGGAGGCGGCGATGGTGTCTTCGGCAAAGATGTTTGTAAAAACCGGAACGCCGTCAGCCGGGCAGCCGTTGCCCGGCCCACCTGTAACGGGATTGCAATTTGGTGACGAATACGGGCGAAGACCAACAAAGTTAAGCGTCTGCCCGGCAGCCTGAATCGTGCCGCCGGTGGGCAAATGGAATCCGTTGGGCAGCAGGGTTCCATTGCTCGCAGGGAGGGTTACGGTGTATTGATTGTCCTCGAGGAAGGGACCGCAATCCGCCGCGACCCCATAAGAGGAGACGCCGGCGGCATTGTTAGCGGACAGGGTCATAATATCGAGGCAGGTTTGCGGATTTGCGGGATCGATATCATGCGAAGCCAGCAGGCGATGCCCCTGCGACCCGACATAGCCGAGTTGGAAAACCACATTTCGCGCCAATTCCTGTTGGAAATTCAGGTTGTATTGGGCCGTATATTGCGTACGCATGTGTGGTTGGAAATCCCCATACAAAAGCATGGGGCGGAAGGAAGCCCAATCCTGTGGCGCGCCGGGCGTAGGACTCAGTATTCCAGTAAACGGGTTGGGGCTGACGCTACCGGTTTGCGAAATGAAAGGGGTGTTGAGAAACGTCGCGGGCAAGAAGGTGCTGCCCCCGAAAGGAGGTTCGGCCCCAAACTGTTCGAGCACCAGTTGTTCCATGGGGTTGTAGAACAGGCCCCAACCGCCCCGGATCGTGGTCTTGGGATTAGGGCTGTAGGCCAATCCAATGCGCGGCGCAAAGGCTTTGTAATAGGTCTGCGTCAATCCCGCAGAAACGCCGGAGTCTCCCGGGACAACCAGGCCCGTGGGTTGCACGCCCGCGGCAGTGCAGTTACTCGCCAGGAGACTAGCCTGCTCCGCAGCAGTTAACGTGCAAGGATAAACGGTTGAGTTTTGCCCCGGACGGAAGGTTTGAACGTGGTGCAGGGCATCGGCCAGAGGGGTATCCAACTCCCACCGCAGTCCGTAATTCATGGTGAGCGAGGGTTTTATTTTCCAGCTATCCTGCGCAAAGACATAGACGCCCGTGTTGCGAATGTCTTCACGCTGCGCAGATCCCTGCGTGTAGCTGTCGTCCAAGCCGAGCAGGTAGCCGGGATAATTATCGTTGTAGAAGACGGAATTCTCGGTTGTACTGTTGAATGTATAATCGCCGCTGACGTTGTAATACAGGGTCTGATCAAACTGGGCCCGACGCACATCTACGCCAAACTTGACAGTGTGATTGGCTTTGACCCAAGTCATACTGTCCGTCGCCATATAGGAGTTCCCTACTTGCGGCAGTTCACCCTCCCAGCCGTTGCCGATGGCGAAGCCGCCCGATACCCCGATGAAGGGAACGCCCTGGCGATTCGCGGGTAAGCCGGTGGTAATGCCATACTGCGGACTGGTTGCGGGCAGCCCGGCGGCCAGAAGGTCGGCCTGAATCGAAACACCTGGGAGGTTTGAATCCGAGGCACCGTTAAAACAAACCGCCTGGGCCGCGGGAGACGAGCACGAGTTTTGCACCAGGTTTGTGCTTTGCGGATGCTGGAAGGTCAACTGGCCTTCACGCATATAAGTAAACCGGGCTTCATTGATCAAGGAATTGGAAATTGTCCAGGTATGGCTGGGATTGAATTGCTGATACCGGGAACCCACATTGGCGCCGAATCCCGGAATGTTCGCACCTGAAGCCTGAAAATTATAGAAGGGCTGGAAATTCGCGTCGTTGGTGAAGTAGTAGTAGAAGCTGAAATTCTGCTTCTGGTTGATGTGATGGTCGAGGCGCACCGTGAACTGGTTTTGAGTATCGGCACTGACCGGCACGGCCTGATAGGTGACGCCATCGGGTCGATTTGCAGCTGGGACGAAGCGCAGCATATCGAGCGCGACCGGGTCCATGCAGGGGGTCGGGATGGTTGCATTTCCGTTCACGTCGGTGGGGAAAATGCTGCTCCAGCTGGCGCCGGCAACGGGCATCTGCCCGCCTTCAGCGGCGATTGCGGCGCTGCAGCCCGGCCTCCCGTTTATTGCGTCGGCGGCGAACTGATCGGTAATGGCGCCGCCAAGGCCTCCGCCGCCGCCAAACACACCGGCTCTCTCTTGCGGAGTTGGGACAATGACGGTTTGCCCCGAGATACCTTGCCGCACGCGCCGACCTTCATAAGATACGAAGAAGAAAGTGCGGTCCTTCCTGATCGGGCCACCGAACGTTCCACCGAACTGATTCTGATTTTCCTGCGGCTTGATCGTATTGAAATATCCCTGAGCATTCAAAACCGTGTTGCGGAAATACTCGTAGACATCGCCATGCCACTGATTCGTTCCCGACTTTGTAATGACGTTTACCACTGCACCTGAGTTGCGGCCGTATTCCGCGTCGAAGGTATTGCTGATGACACGAAATTCTTCAATCGCGTCAGGCGTCGGCTGGATAGTTGGAAGATTAACGAATTGGTCGTTGGCATCNNGTGCCGCCGCTGGAGCCCAACTGAGATTGCACACCGGGCTGCAACTGGAGGAATTGGTAGGTATCGCGAGCGTTCAACGGAAGTTCGTTCACCGAGCGATTATTCACCACTGCGCCGAGTTGAGTGCTTGTGGTATCGACCAGCGGCGCTTCTGATGTCACGTCGACGACCTCTTGCGCCGCGCCCAGTTGCATGGTCATGTTGAGGGTAATGACTTGGTTCACATCGAGCGCGATGCTTTTGTGTAGGTCCTTTTTAAATCCCGTCAGTTCGAAGCTGAGCGTGTAGGTTCCCACGGGAAGGTCCGGGAAAACGTAATCTCCGCTCTCGCTGGTGCGCGCGTCTCGGGTTACTCCGGTGGCATCATTGACGGCGGTGACTCTCACTTTGCCTAATACCGCCCCGCTGGGGTCCGCGACACGCCCAATGATTCGTCCCCCGGTGCCTTGGGCGGGCAGCAGTGCAGGGACGATGAGACAGACCGCGACGGCAAGGCAAACGGCTTTCAGGCAGATCAGGGTCCAGCGGGCTCGCAGTGACGGCATGGAACCTCCAGGCATCATGGGGAGTAGTTTTCTTTGAAAACGACAGCTTGTGTCCAGCCACAACCTTGCTATAATCCCGCAAGGTTAGAGAAGAGGCACGCAAACTGTCAAGGAGAAAAACACGCTGCCTCGCATAGAAAACTTGAATGTCCATCCGGTGAACCATGAAAACATCCCGGGCTGAGCCCTATTTGAAGATCGGAGATGTGGCGCGGCGCGTGGGAGTGTCGCCGTCGGTCATCCGGTCGTGGGAGAGCTTGGGATTGACCAGGCCGCGGCGCACGGAAAGCAAATACCGACTGTACTCGGCCGATGACGTGAGGCTGCTGAAGCGGGCGCGATTTCTGCGGAAGGTGCGCGGGCTGAACGCGGCTGCGATTGTCGAACTGCTGCGGCGCGAAGGGCGAGCGCGTCCGGCGGCAGACGGAAACGCCGGAGCGATTGGCTCGCACTTGCGCCAGTTGCGGGCGCAGCGGAAGCTATCCCTGGCAAAGGTGGCGCGTGCGGTCAATATTTCGGTGGGATTCCTGAGCGCGCTGGAACGTTCGCAAATGAGCAGCTCGGTGGGAACGCTGCGCAAGCTGGCGCGATTTTATAAGACAAACATCCTCGATTTTTTCGATGCCACGGGAGCAAGCAGCCGGCAGGTGCGGCCCGCGCAAAGAAAGGTTCTGGAAGCCGGTCCCGGAGTTCGCATGGAGTTGCTGGCCTGGGGAAACACCGTAATGGAGCCGCATCTGTTTCGAGTGGCACCCCAGGCGGGCAGCGGCGATTCCTACACGCATGAGGGCGAAGAGTTCCTTTACGTGTTACGGGGGGAATTGATGATTACGCTGGAGAAGGAAGAATACCGGCTCAAGGCCGGTGACAGTTTTTATTTCGAGAGCGCTACACCGCATCAGTGGAAAAATCCCGGGCGGGCGGAAACCCGGCTGCTATGGGTGAACACGCCGCCAACATTCTGAACTTTTGGGTTTGGTCTCAAGGTTCGGGTCCGCGGAAACGTTTCGATCGGTAAAGGAGGAACAATGAAAATGCGGCACGCGGTGACTCTGCCGTTCCTGCTGGCGGTCGTGGCGTTCACGGGTTCATGCACCAAGAAAACTCCGACGCTGAATTTGCTGGTGTGGGAGGGATATGCCGATCCTGCGTTCGTCAAAGCTTTCGAGGAACAGCATCACTGCAAGATATCGGCGTCCTACATGGGGTCGAGCGATGAACTGGTGGCCAAGCTGCGCGGGGGCAGCGCCGGAAACTATGATGTGATCTCGCCATCGAGCGATGTGGCCACATCGATCGCAGCGGCGGGGTTGGCTGCGCCGCTGGATTTGACGAAAATTCCGAGTTATCGACAGCTCTCTCCTCAACTCACTTCCCTGCCGCTGGTGCGCATGAATAGTCAGGTTTACGGGGTGCCTTTCATGTGGGGACCCGATCCGCTGCTTTACGACACCACGGTTTTCGCGCAGGCTCCCGAAAGCTGGAATGTGCTATGGGATGCAAAGTATCGCGGGAAGATTTCGGTGTGGGATGATCTGTCGACGGTGTACATGGCAGCGCAGGTTCTCGGCTACGACAAACCCGATCCGTCGCAGCTTTACAACTTGAGCGATGAACAGCTTGATGCTGTGAAGAGGAAGTTGCTGGAATTGAAACCGAATATTCGCAAGATGTGGTCGACCGGCGGGGAGTTGACGAATCTCTTTCAGAATCACGAGATCGTGGCGGCCATGGGATGGCCGCTGATGACCAATCAACTGCGCAAGATCAATTTTCCTGTAGGAGAGACGATTCCGAAAGAAAACACCACCGGCTGGATCGACCATCTGATGATCACGGCGGGCAGCGAGAACAAGGAACTGGCCGAGGAATTTCTAGAGTACATGATTGAGGCGCAGACCCAGAAAAAGATAACGGACGTGACCGGATATACTCCGGCGAATCCGCAGGCGGCGCAGTACATGACGCCGGCCGAAGTCAAGAGCCTTCATCTGGACGACGTGGACAACTATCAGAAGCGGCTTTATTTTTGGCAGAATGTGCCGCGGCGCGCCAAGTACAACGAGATCTGGAACGAAGTAAAGGCGGCACAGTAGAACGGGCTTCGGGCTCAATGACTACCACTCCTCAGATTGCGGTGACGAATGCTGGCGACGACGTCAGTCGCACCACACTACTCAGCATTCGCAACGTGGCCAAGCGCTTCGGGAGGAATTTGGTGTTGCGGGATATTTCTCTGGAGGTGAAGGAAGGAGAATTTCTCACCATCCTTGGCGAAAGCGGGTCGGGCAAGACAACCCTGTTGCGAATTATTGCAGGCTTTGAAACCGCAAGTGCAGGCGAAGTCTGGATGGGCGATGCGCGCTTGGACCGGCAGCCACCCTACCGTCGTCGCGTGAACACCGTGTTCCAGTCCTATGCGCTGTTTCCCCACCTCACCGTCGAACAGAACGTGGCCTACGGACTACGCGTGGCGAAGCGGCCCGAAGCGGAGATTGCAGCGCGCGTGTCGGAAGCGCTGAAAAAAGTAAAGATGTCGGCGCACGCGAAATCGAAACCCTCGAAAATCAGCGGCGGACAGCAGCAGCGGATCGCGCTGGCCCGGGCGCTAGTAAATCGTCCGCAATTGTTGCTGCTGGATGAACCGCTCTCCGCCCTCGATGCGAATCTGCGGCGCCAGATGCAGGTGGAATTGAAATCGCTGCAGCGCGAGGTCGGGATCTCGTTCATCTTCGTGACCCACGATCAAGAAGAAGCCATGGTGATGTCGGATCGGATCGCGCTGCTGCGCTCGGGTGAACTGGAGCAGGTGGCGACGCCTCGCGAAATTTACGGCCACCCTGCCACTGCCTACGTGGCGCAGTTTATCGGACATACGAATCTATTGAAAGGCGAAGTGCGCGCGGGCGTGGTGCGCTGCGGTCCTTTAATGTGGACAGCGGCGCTTCCGGACGGTGCAGCTCTGTTCTCGTTGCGGCCCGAGAACATCCGGCTGGCTTCGGAGAAAACGACTGCGCCAGATACGGTGAGAGTGCGCGGCAAAGTCCGGCAGCAGGCATTCCATGGCGCCACAGAGTTGATCCGTGTGGAATGCGGCGACGGACTCGTGATGGTGGTGCGGACTCCGGGCAGCGGCGGAGCGCTGGACGAAGTTGAGCTGGAGTTCTCCCCCGCCGATGCTGTTCTGGTGCGCGAGTCTCCAGAAAGAATCTGATGTTTTCCCGAGCTTACAAAGCGGCGGTTACACTTCCTCCCCTGCTCTGGGTCACGGTATTTCTGTTGATGCCGTACTTGCTGATGTTCTGCTACAGCTTCTGGTCGGTATCGGCATCGCAGGCCATCGTCCATTCGTGGAATCTCGACAACTACCGCCAACTGCTACGAGTCAACATTTACTGGCAAACGCTGCTGCGCTCCATGTGGATCGCTGCGCGCGTCACGACCTTCTCTCTGCTGCTGGGTTATCCGCTCGCGTATTTTCTTTCTTTTTACGCGGGCAAGAAAAAAGATCTGTTGTATCAATTGGTAATCATCCCGCTGTGGGTCAGCTACCTGGTTCGGGCATACGCGTGGAAGACGATTCTCGGCTCGGATGGTGTGCTCAATACTCTGCTGCAGTACATGCACCTGACCAAGCATCCGCTGGAGTTTCTGCTCTACAGTCCATTTGCCGTGGTGCTGACTTTGACGCACATCTACACTCCTTTTGCGTTTCTACCGATTTACGCCGCGCTGGAGCACATTCCGCGCAATCTCGTCGAAGCCTCGCATGATCTGGGCGCGACTCCAGGCCAGACCTTCTGGAGAGTAATCTTCCCGCTCTCGATTCCAGGCGTGGTCGCTGGGGCGACGTTTGCCTTCGTGCTGAGCTTGGGCGATTTTCTTGCGCCACTGCTCCTGGGTGGTCCCAGCGGCATCATGATTTCGAACATTGTGGTCAGCCTGTTTGGCGCGGCTTACAACTGGCCGCTGGGCGCTGCGATTTCCTTCTGCATGCTGCTGCTGGTCGTGAGCCTGTTGGTTTTCTCCGAGCGGCTGGAAAAGAAATGGAGCTTCTCGTGAGCGAGACGAGATTCGACTCAGGCTCACGCTGGCTGCTTCTCCACGCCGTCGCCGTATTCGTGTTCCTCTATTTGCCGATTGCCGTTCTCATTCTTTATTCCTTCAACGGCGAGGGCGTAGGTGGATTCCCGCCGCATCATCTCACGCTTGACTGGTATCGCACGCTCTTCGCGGACGGGCCGATCTGGGATTCCGTGCTCAACAGCCTGCAGGTCGCGCTTGCGGCGATGGTCATCGCGCTGACGTTCGGCGTGCCGGCGGCTCTTGCTCTGGAGCGGGCGCAGTTTCCGGGAAAGGCTTTGTTTCGCCGATTGGTTCTATTGCCACTGATCCTCCCGGGAATTATTACCGGACTGTCTTTACTCATGCTGTTCAACGTAATGGGAACGAAGCTCAGCCTGATGACAATCATTCTCGGCCACGGCACGGCTCTGATCTCTGTAGCCACCACCGAAGTCTTCGCCGGCCTGCAGAAGCTCGACCGGGCGCAAGAAGAGGCTTCACTCGACTTGGGCGCCAACTACTGGCAGACCTTCTGGCGCATCACGGTGCCGAATTTAAAGCTGCCGATTATCGGCGCGGCGCTGCTCATCTTTACGCTGTCGATGGATGAGATCGCGGTCAGCTTTTTTCTGATCGGGCGCGACAACACGCTGCCGCTGGAAATCTGGGGCCGCCTGCGGCGCGGCATCACACCGGAGATCAACGCGGTCTCGACCATCATCTTTATCTTTTCGCTGGTGGCAATCGTGTTCTGGTATCGCTTGCGGATGCGAGGCGAAGCAGGGGCGGATGTAGCTGCCGAAATTGTACAGGCCGTGGAAGGAGACGCGACATGAGCGCGAATCGCAGAGACTTCATCAAATTTGTGGTTGCCGGTGCGGTCACGGCGGGATGTCCGATTGATCTTTCTCTGGTCGCACAGACCGGCGACCCGCAGAAGAATCATGGGGCAGATGTGGAGGGCGAGGACAACCGGATCTGTCATCAGGTGCGCGACGGCAAAGTATTCGTGCGGCCTCCAGCTTCGGCACGGCATGACGTCGTAATTGTCGGCGGCGGCGTGAGCGGATTGTCGGCGGCTTATCGCTTGCAGCACCGCGATTTCCTGTTGCTGGAAAAAGAAGCGCACTGGGGCGGCAATGCCTACGCGATGGAGTATGAGGGCAGCATGTATGCGACTGGGTCGGCGTTCTTGGCCAAGGACGAATACGCTTACCGCTTCGCGAAAGAGATTGGGCTGGAACCGCTGCCGGTGAACAGTCCAGACGCCAGCATCCTTCGAGGTGAGTTGATTCTGGATACCTGGGGCGACGGCCTCGATAAGTTGCCTTATCCTCCGCTGGTTCGCGAGAGTTTCAAGAAATTCAAAAAAGAGATGCTGGCCATTAATGTGGAGAAACGCGGTAAAGAATTTGACGACAAGCCGTTTTCCGATTTCTTAAAGGAATATCCAGCCGAGGTGAAACAGTGGTGGGATAATTTCGGGCCCTCCAACTGGGGAGCGACCAGCGATGAAACCGCCGCCATCATAGGCATTTCTGCCTTGCAGGAGATGGCCGAAGAAAGCAGAGGCGATGATCGCTATACCTGGCCTGGCGGCTTAGGCGCAATTACGAAAAAGTTGGCGGACATTCTCCAGCCGAAATACAAGGACCGGATGCAGACGGGCGCGACGACGGTGGCCGTCGTCTCGGAAAAAGAAGAAGTGCAGGTGACCTACATGTTGGGCGGCGAATTGAAGACGGTTGCGGCCAAGGCGGTGATCATGGCGACGCCCAAGTTCATCACGCGGCGCATCGTCGACGGGCTGCCTGACAAGCAAAGCGACGCGATGCATCAGATTCGGTATATTCCTTATCCCGTGGTGAATCTGATTTTCGACAAGCCGGTTTTCAGTCATGGGTATGACACATGGTGCCCCGGGAACTCGTTTACCGATTTTGTGGTCGCGGACTGGGTGATTCAAAAGCAAGCAGGCTACCGGCAAAAATTCAACATTCTCAGTTGCTACACGCCGATGCGGGAAGAGGAACGCAGCCGCTTGTTGAACGAGACCGGGGCGCGCCGGATCGCCGCCAACGTGCTGAGCGATTTCCAGAAGCTGATGCCGGGTTTGAATGTTGACCCGATCGAAGTACACATTTATCGGCGGGGACATCCTCTATTTATGTCGACGCCGGGACTCTACACGCAGGTTCAACCTTTGGTGCGCCAGCCTCTGGATCGCATTTTCTTCGCGAATACGGACTCAGAGGGTCCGGAATCGACCACCAACGGAGGGATCCTTGCGGCGCAGCGTGCCGTGAAGGAAGTGGAAGCGCGGCTGGCGGGAAAGCCCATGCCGAAGGAGAAGGCGGTCGCCGGTTGATCTTGCTTACTTCGAATCCTTCATCTCCACGATCCTCTCAAGGTGGTCACTGAGACTCCCACTTCCCCGGGACTTGCACGTAAGTGCGATGTAATCTCCTGAGAAACCTCCACCCATAGTAAAGTTATAGATAGGGGCATTTCAGCCCAGGAACGGCTGAGTGCGTCCATCAATCTGAGCTGTCCATTAAAGGAAAATCCATACTTTGAGTCTAAGTATTCGCAACATCGCCATCATCGCGCACGTGGACCACGGCAAGACCACCCTGGTCGACGCCATGCTGCAACAAAGCGGCACCTTTCGCTCCAACGAGCACCACGTCGAACGAGTGATGGATTCGAACGAACTGGAGCGCGAGCGCGGGATCACAATTCTAGCCAAGAACACGGCCATCTTTTATCACGACGTAAAAATCAACATCGTGGATACGCCCGGCCACAGCGACTTCGGGGGCGAAGTGGAGCGCGCGCTGAAAATGGTGGATGGTGTGATGCTGCTGGTGGACGCCAGCGAAGGACCGCTTCCGCAGACGCGCTACGTGCTGAGCAAGGCGTTGGAAGCGAAACTGCCGCCGATTGTCGTGATTAACAAAATCGACCGGCCCGATGCGCGTCCGCAGGAAGTCCTCAACGAAATCTACGACTTGTTTATCGATCTTGACGCCAAGGAAGATCAGCTCGACTTTCCCGTTCTATACACTAATGCGAAGGAGGGGACGGCCTCGACCGACATACTGGGCGGCGGGGAGAATCTGAGGCCTTTGTTTGACGCGATCTTGAAGACGATTCCACTGCCGCAAGGTGATCCGGCTGGGCCGCTGCAGATTCTGGTCGCAAATCTCGACTACAGCGATTTCCTCGGACGTTTGGCCATTGCGCGCGTATTCAACGGGACGATGTACACCGGTGAAGATGTCGTGATCGCCAAGCTCGACGGATCGATGCACAAGACCAAGATCACAAAACTATTTTCCTTCTCGGGCCTGAAGCGAACCGATATCACGGAAACTGTTTTGGGCGATATTGTCGCGGTCGCGGGCGTGGAAGGAATCACAATTGGGGAAACCATTACAGACGCGTTGAATCCGGCGCCGCTGCCCCCCATCGTGATCGATGAGCCCACCATCGCGATGACGTTCACGGTCAATACCTCGCCGTTCGCTGGACGGGAAGGGACCTACGTAACCTCGCGAAATTTGCGGGAGCGCCTGGCGAAGGAACTGCTCACCAACGTTTCTTTGCGGGTGGAAGAAATGGGCACGACCGATTCATTCAAAGTGCTCGGCCGCGGCGAACTGCAGCTTTCCATCACCATCGAGATGATGCGGCGCGAGGGTTATGAACTCATGGTGGGCAAGCCTGAGATCGTCACCAAGCGCATTGATGGCAAGCTCATGGAACCGGTGGAGCACCTCACTGTAGACGTGCCGGAAGGCTTCGTGGGCGTGGTCATGGAGCAGTTGGGGTCGCGCAAGGGCGAGGTTGTCAACATGCACAATCACGGTTACGGGCGAGTGCGCATTGAGTTCCGCGTACCTAGCCGCGGACTGATTGGCCTGCGCAGCCAGTTACTCACCGACACGCGCGGGACCATCGTGATGAATTCCCTTTTCGACGGATATACCGAATGGCAAGGGGAAATCCCGCACCGGCTCACGGGCGCATTGATTGCCGACCGTGCCGGTTTATCGACGGCTTATGCGCTATGGGGTCTGCAGGAGCGCGGAGAACTTTTCGTTGGGCCGGGAGTTGAACTCTATGAAGGGATGATCATCGGTGAGAATGCGAAAGACGATGATCTGGACGTGAACGCGGTTCGAGAAAAAAAGCTCACCAATATGCGGGCTTCGACGGCAGACGAAGCCATCCGCCTGGTTCCCTTCCGGCAGCTGAATCTGGAGCAGGCGATCGAATTCATTGCGGACGATGAATTCGTGGAAATCACTCCGAAGTCTCTACGGCTGCGGAAAAAGTTTCTGCAATCGAACAGCCGAAAAAAACGGGCTAAAGAGGCGTTGGAAGAAGCGTGAAATCTCGTGGGTCCGAGAAATCCGGGAGCGACGCCCCGTTACGAATGTTTCTGGTCCCCTGCAGTTGCGGGACAACCTTCGCCGTCGGAGAACATTACGACCGGCAAGGAACCGCCTGGAGCCGGTATTTAGTCTGTCCGAAGTGCGGCAAGCGGCACGATCCCAAGAACCGACTGCTGCAGGTTGGGTATCACCGCGAGGGATATTGGAAGGTCGATGAGTGCTAGACGCGGACCCGCCACGTCAGCCGCTTTTGCAATTTTACAAGTCCGATTTGACAAACCTGCTATACTTCTGGCCGCATTCGACTGCCGCCAGCTCCGGTCTCGATTTTCAGGAAGGTGTTCCCGACCTGCCAGTCCGCCGCATTGAGCTCGCACTTCGACAGCTCAATGCAGAGGCTGACGCTTGAAGAATATTTTCGTAGGGAACTTGAGCTTTAACACATCGGAAGACGAATTGCGGCAGATGTTTGCACCGTTCGGACAAGTGGACCGAGTCAGCATCATGACCGACCGCGATACGGGACGCTCGCGCGGCTTCGGCTTTGTGGAGATGGCCAGCAACGAAGAAGGAGAAAAGGCCATCACTGCATTGAACGGCTCGCAGGTGGGCGGACGCACCCTAAACGTTAATGAAGCCCGCCCGAAAACCGAGCACGCCGGAGGCGGTGGACGCGACCGCGGAGGCCGCGGCGGAGAACGAGGCGGTGACCGTGGCGGCCGCGGCGGCAGCGGCGGCGGACGAGGCCGCTGGTAAGAATCCTGGATTGTATTCGGGCGAGCGACGATTGCTGTAATCTGCCTGCTCACATTGATGCTTGTCAGCCCTGCATGTAAACTGAAGCTATTGGTGTGCGCCCGTAGCTCAGATGGATAGAGCGATTGCCTCCGGAGCAATAGGTCGGGAGTTCGAATCTCTCCGGGCGCACCATTTTTCTCCTTTTCCCTCAATCACTTCTGTACTCTCAGACCTCAGCGGTCTCTTGAGCATTTCGGGCCTGTGCCCAGAATTGTGCCCACCCAGGTTTGCCATGGCCCTAAGAACGGCGTCCTCAGAGGGGTGGACGTAGCGGCTGGAAATTGCGATCAAGCTGTGGCTTGCGATAGAACGCGCCGAAGCACCCGCAAAGCACTATCGATGGAACTCACAGCCATGCCGCACTTTTCCTCGTCCTCAGGCCGGCCCCGATTCTGTCGTCGCGTCTGCCCGGTGCCGCTGAAATCCTAGGACCGATCTGGGATTGGGAGACAGGATCGAACTTCAAGAATCGACGAGGGCGTTCATGACGCGATCCCGAATGCTCGCAAATGCGTCATTCCGTGTCCCAGAAGGCGAGGTGACGCATGAGACAGTCTAGGGAAGCAGCAAACGCAAGGAGGAATCTTTGAAGAACGAATCTGCTCATGACCTGTACCCCATTCGAACGTGGTGCACCTTCGAGCAGGGAGTCTATGTACGAGGAGCCTGAGTACAAGGACGGCGCACTCCTGATTAATGTGATTCCACTCCGATGCATGAGGTTGTACCAAAGTTCACCTCGCGCGGTTTGTCACCGAAGGGCATTCTGTGCCCTTCCGGCAGAAATGCCTGGCTTGCACGCCGTTGCCGTTGGGCCACTGCAGAATGGGGAGAAAGACTGCCGCGTGTGGCTCTTCGGTCAGCGACCCGTACTTTTCGTCCTCGGCAACACCGACCAGTTGGATGCAGGTTCCATCCGGCATCTTGTAATAACTGCCAATTGCAGTTTCTACCGAGCCGAAGATTTTGCGCGCAAACTGTAGCCCGCCGCCTTCATCGGGTTCGCCGAATGCGTAAAATGGAAGGAGATGCGGCAAGGAATCGAGCTGCACACCGAGGTTGTCTCCATGGAAACGCCAAACAAAGTCAAACCCGAATCAAATCCAGCTGAGGCAGAAGCGCATATCAAAAGTGCCCACCAGATTCTAAAAGCCCTACAAGAGAAGATTGGAATGCATCCAGAAATCGGCTCTGCCATCACCAAGCTGGAGATGGCGCTGAATGTTCTGGCGATAAAGACTGGCGGAGTGTTGTAGCGGCGGACGCGGTGATGGGCAATCGGATTGGGCNNTCGATTTTTGGCTGGGAGAATGAGGATGATCTTTTGTTTCAAAGCAAAGCTCGCCTTGAGGTTTCTGGGATCCTCGCGGGCGGCGAAGCAGAGATCTGTTCTCGGCTGCAAGGAAGCTGCAACAAATCTCAAGATCAGATGGAATGCTGCCGGGCCTCCTCCATGCCCGCTGTCGTCACCGCCTCTCAAATTCTTACTTTGGCCTGCACGTGTGGTCGCGCTGAAACCCATCTCTTTGCGAGGCTGATCCCGAGCAACGCAACCAAACCGCCTATACCGCACCAAGCCAGCGGTTTCCGCGTTACTTGGAGAAACGGAGTTGCCCGAGCGGTAACATGACTCTCGGCACCAACCCGCGGAGGAATTGGTGACTGCGTGGAAACTGTCGCCGCCGATGTTGGCGTTACTATCTGAGGCAAGGAACCGACCCCCGCGACTACAAAGCCCGGGACCGAGCCGGCTGCGGCTCTAGTTATGGCTTGGACCTGCACTCCTTGTTGATCCATAAGTCCATGAAAGCTTGCCTTATCTAAAGCTCGGAAGGTCATCGACTGGGGAAAAACGACGGTCCATAACTCCGTGGGGTACTGAAGCCGCGGATGAAGGACAGCTCTATCTGAAAATAGTAAGTGATACTTCACCGCAAATTGAGTTGTCCCCGGACGTAAAGGATAACCCACTGCGTATTGCCGAGAGCCCACGACGATCGGCTTAGGCTTTACCTTTTCCGGACGCCATGACGGTCCCGCTACCACAACTGAATCCAGAATCGATTTTGACGAGAGAAGGATCTCTAGATTGCTGGCATTAGCCAGCGTGCGCGGAGGGGTGGAATCATTCGTGACCGAGTGCAGTTCAGTAACATTCAAACTCCGGCCGTTGGACTCGATCTTCATGATGGTCACGGTCTCATGCACGCCCGCAAGGTCCGACGCAGCGTCGAATACTTTAATCCGCGAAATTGCTCCAGAGATCACTTCCTGCTGATAGATCACGCCGCCATGCCGCACGCGGAGAAGGTGTTTACCTAAGACATCGGTGCGCAAGCGAAAGGAACCGTCTCCAGCCGTTTTGCTGCGCGAGACCTCCAGCGATCCGTGGTCGAGGGTGAGCAGCACCACGTCGTCGCCAGCCGCACGAGCGCCGGTAGTTCCGTTAAAGACCACGCCTGTGATCGTCTCTGAGGCGCGCGCATAGGGAGCGCAAGCCACTGCCATCAGAGAAATCCGTAACGCTCCGCGAAAGATCAAAGAAAGGCGGACCACGATTGTGTCCTCTTCGGAATCAGTGCTTCGATGCGGCAGTTTCCTGCCTTCGGTTTTTTGGAGGAAACTCGAAAAGAATTCCAGTTTCCAATTCGACCGGCTGCCCGTTCTGAACGTAGGGTTTGAACACCCACTGTGCCAAAGCGTCTTCTATGGCCTTGGCTTGATCTGGCAGGGAGTTGAGGACGTGAATATGCTTCACCTTGCCTTTGGTGTCGATCACAAATCGTACCGGAATCTGCGCAAACAAAGGGCCGAGCACTGGATCTACTCTGTGAATTACGGTGGCGTCGGAGGCATAATCCTTTACGCACACGGGAACCGGGCCTCCACCGGCAGCGGGATTGGCAATGTCCAGCAAGGAAAGTTGGGCCATGTTATCGTCGAGTTTCTTGAAGATTTCCGGAAAGCGGCTGGTGATTTTGATCGCCACAATGTGGCAACGCACGACTGTGTAGAATTCGGCGTGATGGAAAGATGCTCCGCTGTAGTCTAGGCGCACGAATTGATGGCCAGCTAACTGGATCTCCCGAGGAGCGTGGTCGATTGCTTCCTGGGAAAGAACGGTAGCCTGATGTTCCCGGCGTTGAGCAAAGTCCAAGGCGTTGTTGACGGGAAATGGGGCGAAAAACATGTCTTGAGCGTCGATCGAAACCATGCCTTTCAAGTCGCCCTGTGTTCTAAGCCTGCCCAGAACGTAATACCCAGATGCCGCGGGAACGGGCCCTTTGACATCTTCCCGCCAACCGGCAAGCAAAGGGAAATCCAGCTTAAAGTACTCGTTGGAATAGGAACCGTTTGCCACGCCAGCATCCTCGGGCTCGGAAGAAACGGAAAGGCTCGAACTTGGGGAGTAACGCGGGGGGCCAATCTGCTGATGCTTGGGAGTGGCCTGGGCGCTAACAACAGGAGCGATGGCGCAAAGAAACGCAAGCAAGGCCGCCGTCAGTATCTTGGGCATGGGGACTGCTCCTTCCTGGGAGTTGGCCTCAGGTCGATTCCAGCGTACGGGGAGAAAGGGAGCCGGGGAACGCACATTGATTCCCCCGGCCCGTTCACTGCTAAATTACAGCGTCCGCAAGTACGCCAAGATATCATCCTGATTCGTTGTCGACAGCGCCACGAAAGCGTTGATCACCTCATGGGCTTCGGAACCAGCGCAATCGTGGAAAAGGATAGCATCGGCCAAGCTAGTTGTACGTCCGTCGTGGAGGAAGAAAAGGCGCGAGGTCGTCCCCCAAAGCGGAGCGGATCGGAACATATTGCCCGTGGCCACACCCTGCATCACTGAGTCATCCAGGCACGCCAGCCCATATTGATTTGTCAAACCGGGGCCACTGGCCATGGTGTGAATGGCAAAGTCAGAGAAGGCAAGAACCGGCACGGAATTTTGACCCACCGGAAAGCTGCTGTTGGAAATAGTTACCATATCTTTGGTGCTATTGTTGGCGTGGCACTGGTTACACCCAATTTGCGCAAACAACGTTTGGCCGGTCTTTTCAGCCGTAGTTAATGCCGTTGTCGGAGGTGGCGCGGACAGGCGCATGGCAAAGGCGAAGTTGAAAAAGGCGGAAGAGATTTCGGAGGTTAGGTTCCCTTCGTTGCTGTTGGAACTGCCAGCGACAAAATTGACCGTGTCCTCGGGCAGTGGACGGAACTGGCAATCCACGATCTGGGTCAAAGTCTCGCCCAACAGGTCATCGTCGATACGCTTTTCGTTGGGAAATAAGTCGTTCGTGACACCCTGTTCCACGTTGTATGCCTCGCCCGAAAAGACCGTCAAAGACGGGTTTTGAGCTTTCCAGCCGAAACGGGTGATATTAAAAGTGTTCCCGCTTCGGTTAAAGGTACCGGAGATCCCGTTGGTGTTACCCGCAAATGCAGCAAGATTATTCTTAAGGTTTTCGTCGTCGATTAGTTCCACAAGCCCGTCGCCTTGAACGATGATCGGAATGCGGAAGATCACATTCCCTTCGCTCACCGCGTTGGCGAAGTCAGGTTGCTGCTCGGCGCAAGTCGTGTCGCCGAGCGCGGGATTAATGTTAATAGCATTCGTAGCATCCACACGACCTTTGACCGCGAACAGTTCGTGAACGTTGCCGTCAGGCGTGGTCGTATTCGGCACGTCGATGAAACGAACCTCTCTGATAGCGCTTGTCTGGGTGATCTCCCCCGCGTTTATGAATGGCGTCAAGGAGTTCGTGGCTCCATCCATGACGCCGACGCCCCCTTCCGGGATAGCGAGCGAAGGGTCAGCCGCCAACTCCGGGTTCGTGATGCTACTGGCGCCTAAGATACCAGGAAATTGATGGCACATCGCACAACTGTTGCCATTGAAGCGCGGTCCCAGCCCTGGGGCGACTTCAATGCACGAAATAGTCGCGGTGCTCCCTGCCGGCAAATCGGCGGGCACGCATTGGGTAGCCCCTACCACCCCGGGGATGACGCCATCAAGCGAGTTGACTACCTGGAAAAACCCCACCGCCGCACAGAAAAGGTCGAGCTGGTTTTGACCGATGCCCTGAAGCGGTGTCGGTATTTCACTAACCGGTATGCCGTGAGGATTCGACGCAGCCGCGTCAAGAACATGGTTCGGATTGTTTGTGGAAGAACAGGTTACGGTAGTCGAAGGCAAGAGAGGCAACTGCTGCGTGCCTGGGTCTTGACCCAGGCCGGCGGGAAGATTTCCGTCTTGAGCTTGCGCGTTGGGGACAGCGGACACCGACGCTAGGGCGGTGACTAGACACACGACTGCGGCAAAACCACAAAGGTTTTTCATTTTCGAGAATCCTCTCTACTGGACGTGAAGATAAGTCATGGGCCCAGGAACAACTGCTTAACTCCCGGTCAACATGCTTCGCCACAAACCCAAGCGCATGCAAGTCGCACGAATGTACCTAGCGTGCCCAAGCGACCATGTTATTGAACGTCCGGGATACGACACGCGTAAGTTCATCGCAATAAATTAGGGCTGTGGCGGGAACATGTCTGTTCAAAAGTGCTCACTTTTAACTTAATTTATAAGTCGCCACAGAATGACTCACAGAAGGTGCGGAGTAGATCAACCTTAGTGGCTATTTCAGACATAAGTAATGCCGGCGACTCACTTGTAACAGGATTGGTCGGTATCCACTGGTATTACATCTGCATATCAACGGGCGTCCTCTAATGAGAGTTAGCCCAGTGCTTGTCGGGACTCATGACAACCACTGTCGAAATGGCAGTACGTAATGCGCGGTACCTTTTTTCGCCAGGTGCACGAGCCTCAAGTTACTGGCCCCGGAAACTCAAACCTACTTGGTTCATTCTCGATCCCTGCGTGAGCCTGCAAAACGGCAACAATACCGGGACGCGATGCGATCCAATTACGGAGTAACCTCGAAGACGACTCCGCATCCGGGGGTCAAGTTAACCCCCAAGGGACATATGCTGTTGTTGTTGACGTCCCCTTCCACCAACGTGGTACCAAAAATGTTGCCGTTGAGATCCACGGCCAGATGGTCGTCCGTCGGGTACCCTCCGTCAGCCGAACCGGGAAAGCGGTAAACAATACTGTACTCCCAAGTACCTTTTGGACTAGGCGTCAATTTAAAAACGACGCCGCAGCCCACGCGGAAATTGCCAGATACGCCCTGATTGCAGGATACGCTGGCTCCGCCACCCAATTCCGTTGTCCCATAGAGATTCCCAACCGCATCAAAGACAAGGCCTCCGAAGGGAGAAAATCCGTCGGGGCACTCAGTTGCGGTACACCCGGCGAACTGGTGAATCAAGCTCTCGGTCAACTGGCCGCCGGCTCGGGGCGTCATCTTGAAGACAACGCCGGCCCCATTACTTCCGCCGAAATACGTCGTGCCGTAGAGATTGTCGGCAGAGTCAATGATTAAGCCTGCATAGGGAACATAGCCCGTGCTGTTGCCGGTGAAATCAAAGGCCACGTTTTCGTTCCACGCTCCACCTTCCCAGGGCGTCAGCTCAAAGACGGTTCCCTCCCCGGACCCTCCATATGTGGTCGTACCCCAAAGATTGCCGGTACTATCCAATACCAAGCCGCCATAGGGATTCAATCCATCTCCGCTTCCGCCGAAGCTATGAATCACGCTTTCTGTCCAGTTTCCGTCCGGTTGCGGAGACAGCTTAAACGCCGAGCCGCAACCCCAGTTGTCACAGTTCTCTTGGCCGTTGCTTATTCCCCCACCTTGCTGGGTTGTGCCATATAGATTTCCCGCCGGATCGAAAACCAGGAAGGAAGACGGGATGCATCCATCGCCGTCCACCCCGCCCAATATCGGAACAGGGTTAAAGGCGTAAAGAATAGTTTCCTTCCACTCTCCCTTTTGGGTGGGCGAAAGCTCATAGACACCCCCACAACCGGTAATGCTGTCCCCTTGCTGCGTGGTTCCGTAGAGGTTGCCGGATGAATCGAAAACCACACTGCCAGATGGTGCCTCGCCATCAGTAACGCCACCCGTGAACGTGTAAATTACTTTGAACTTCCAGCCGGTTTTATTGGGAGTCAACTGAAAAACCACGCCACAGCAGACCCCTTCATTTCCATCTCCTGCAAGATAGCTAACGCCGTAAAGATTTCCTTTCGCGTCAAAGGTAAGTCCGGCGAAGGGAAATCCTCCGTCAGCGTGGTAAGTAAAGGTATGAAGGACGCTTTCTTTGTTTTCAGCCGACGAGATGGGAGCCACAGCGGCGATCACTCCGGCGATGACCAACATCGTTCCGAACGCAGCCACGACCTCATTCCTTCGCATTGGATACCTCTTCGAAGCCTCGATTCGCGTCCCTATCGCACAAGATACATCAGACTCAACAACAGTCATCATCGTGTCATGCGAATGTAAAATTTCAGTCAAATCTTATATCCATCACTGCTATCGCGGGTGAGAGGGGAACTTATAACAGGAGGAGAACTATAATCACGTAGGGCATTGTACGCTGCACGGCTACGCGCGTCTATCGGGACTCTCAAAATCCGTGATCCCAACCCCGGTTGTCTAAGTTAGCCAGCTCAAGACGCAGCCCAGTTACGGAGTAAGTTCGAAGACGACTCCGCACCCGCCAAGGCCAAAAACCTCTTGGGGACATATGCTGTTGTTATTTACATCACCTTCAACAAACGTGGTACCAAAAATGTTGCCGCTGAGATCCACGGCCACATGGTCGTCCGTCGGATAGCCTCCGTTAGCGTCGCCTGGAAAGCGGTAGACAATGCTGTATTCCCAGGCGCCGTTTGGATCGGGCGTCAATTTGAAAACGACGCCGCAGCCTACTTTGAAAGTTGAGCCTTGATCGCAGACCGTGCTCGCCGCGCCGCCCAAGGTTGTCGTTCCGTAGAGATTCCCGACCGCATCAAAGACAAGGCCACCAAAGGGAGCCAATCCGTCAGGGCACTCAGTTGCGGTACACCCGGCGAACTCGTGAAGCAAGCTCTCGGTCAACTGGCCACCGGCCTGGGGCGTCATCTTGAAGACAACGCCAGCTCCATTAGTGCCGCCGGAATAAGTTGTGCCGTAAAGATTGTCGGCCGCGTCAATGGCCAAGCCGGCAATCGGGTACCAGCCGTTGTCGCCAGTGAAATTAAACGCCACTTGTTCGTTCCACTCCCTCCCAGCCCCGGTGTCAACTCAAAGACGGTGCCCTCCCCTGCGGTTCCGCCAAATTGGGTCGTGCCCCACAGATTGCCGGCGCTATCCATCACCAAGCCGCCGTATGGACTTATCCCATCTCCGGTGCCTTTCTGCGGGAAATGATGAATCACGCTTTCCTTCCACTTACCGTCGCCTTGAGGAAACAGCTCAAACGCCGTGCCACAGCCGGAGTTTGTCATGCAGTCGTTGGCGCCGGTTTGCTGGGTTGTGCCGTATAGATTTCCCGCCTTATCGAAAATCATGGGGGAGGACGGAAGGCATCCATCTTCAGTAACTCCCCTTTCTACATTATTGAAGTAGTGAAGAATGGTTTGCTTCCACTCTCCCTTCTGGGTGGGCGAAAGCTCATAGGCAGTGCCGCAGAAGCCGCCTATCTGCGTGGTACCGTAGAGGTTTCCGGATGCATCGAAAACCACACTACCGGTGGGTGCCTCGCCGCCAGTGATCGGGCCCGTGAACGTGTAGATCACTTTGAAAGTCCAGCCGCCGCTATTGTCGGGGGTCAACTGAAAAACGAGGCCACAGCAGATCCCTTCATTTAAATCGCCCCCAAAGTCACTGACGCCGTAAAGATTCCCCTTTGCGTCAAAGGTAAGTCCCGCGAAAGGAAATCCGCCGTCACCATGGAAGGTGAAAGTGTGAAGGACGCTTTCTTTGCTTTCAGCCGATGAGATGGGAGCCACAGTGGCGATCACGCCGGCGACAACCAACATTGTTCCAAACACAGCCAGGACTTTATTCCATTGCATTGGATACCTCTTCGAAACCTCGATTCGCGTCCCTATCGCACAAGACACATCAGACGCAACAATAGTCATCGCTGTGTCATGCGAATGTAAAACTTCGGTCAAATCTTATATCCATGACTGCTATTGCGGGTAAGAGAGGGCGCTATAAGAGGGGGAGCACTATAATGATCTAAGGAATTGTATCTGCACGGCTACGCCGGTCTACTTCGTAGCCGAGGTCGCCAGTTCCGAACTTCGCGCTTTCACTTCGTCCGAAAACCTGTCGGACTTGTTGCTTCGGGAACGATACGGATATTGCCGCCGTAGTCCCACCATCTTCCGAGCTTTCCCTCTGGCGGAAATGTCTCGCCCCTGGGTGCCTTAAAGATTTGTGCCGGCGAGCCGATTTTGCCCGATTGATCATGCGGCAATTTCGGTTCTCATGTTGGCATGATAGTTCTCCGGGGTATGCGGCTCCGTCGTGGTCCAGAAACGGGCATCGCGGAGAGCGGCAGCCATGTCCCCGAAGCCGACCTATGGCACGGAATAACTCACGGTTGTCCGTCACGCATCTACCAAAGAGATCTCCCGCGCGCTCCAAGCGACGCGAGGCCGAAACCTCAGTAGGGGTCGGCGGCGGCGTTTAAAAACAATGAAAGCTATTCGCGCGGTTCAGAGTAACGCCGAGGAGGGAGAAGAATGAGCGATCCGCTGACCGAAATCGAAAATGTCCTTTCTGCGGATTTGCCCTCAAGGCCTTCAGCCGTGAACCGCACGGCGTAGTTGCCGGCGGCGGTGTAACTATGAGTGAGGATTGCGCCATCGGCGAATACTCCATCGCCGAAATCCCAATGATAGGCAAGCGCGGGGACTCCGTCTTTGGACACTATAGCGGCAAACTCAAGCTCTTCGCCGATTTTTGCTTGAGACGATACTCGGAAAGTAAGTGAAGGCGGGGCCACAGGGATGGAAGTATCAATAATCTTGATCAGCTTGACTGAGTGCGCGGGCTGATGTTCCAGGCGGAGCGTTTCGTGGTCAAGTGCCAACGGCTGATCTTGCGCGAGCGAATCAAATATCTTGTACGAACGCTCTGCGGTAAACTTCAAATCGGAAAGAGTGAAAGTGTGAGAAGCAGGCTGCTCCGTCCAGTTGAAGACCGCCAAAATGGACTGACGCTGGTCTTCGCGCAACAGAAAGACGCTCGGTTGCTCATCGTTTTCTGTATAAGTCAGTAAATCTACGGGCAAAGCAGCGCGCCCAAGTTTCGCCATAGCAAGCAAATCGGGATTGTTGACCAACGCGAGGCGCTCCGGATCGCTCCCCAGTATGGGGAGGTCGTCGCCAATTTCGAACATTCCTCCAGAAACTGCCGCCAGAGCGATTGAGACTTGAGCCTCATTCAATGCAAGTGGAGCTTGAATGGTTCGCTCTTCAAGGAGTTGCCGGGAGACCGTGAACGCGTCCGGGTCATCGACGAAAAAGTTACGATGCATGTAATAACGCACCGCGATGCCAGGCTCAGCTTCCTTGCTGCGGAGAAACGCGTGGCCCGTGTCCTGGGATATACGGCCTTCATCCACCAGGCCAACCGGGTTCAACATCGGGCTGCCATCTTTATCGAGGAGCACGTCTTCTCCCACGGCCTGGCGAATAATCTCCAGGCCAATTCGCTGCGCTTCGAGTGCCGTTGTGTTCGGGCGATGGTAATAGGCTTCGATCGCCGTGTTATCCATGAAGTCGAGCTTAATGTAGCGCACGCCCCATTCCCGGACCAGGGTGCGATAGGTCTGTCGAAGATATTCCTGGGCGTCAGGATGAGTGACATCTAACACGAACAGACGTTCGCCCTCCACTTCTTCGGCGTTTCCGATTGAAATCGGATCGCCATGTGCGTTGTGCACCAGCCAATCTTTATGATGTTCGTAAATCCAGGCGCGCTCGCCGACTTCGAAGGGAGCCGTCCAAACTCCTACCTTCAATCCCAACCGGCAAATGCGGTGAGTTAGATCCCACATGCCGCGGGGAAATTGAGAAGCATTGGGGGTCGCGTATTCACTGCGTGAATATGAGTAACCCAGGTCGAAGTGAAAGTAGTCATAGCCCAACATCTTCAGGTGCTCGGCCAGCCATTGCGCATTGGTGAGCGCAGTGCCTTCAGTGATTTTTGTGTAGAAGGCCGTCCAACTCCACCATCCAAGCAGGTTGTCCGCAGCGACGCGACTGTGATGGAGCTCTTTGATCGCAGCGCCATAGTTCTCAAGTTGCGAGTGGTAGTCGCTGCCGGCGGCAAACATCACGCGTTCTGAAGTTATGGATTCGCCGGCGGGAAGAGGAACGTTCAACTCAATCAGGTTTTCCGCCGGCCCCTCTCGCAGGCCGGATTGCTTATCGGTAGCTTGTATCTCGGTAGTCCCAGTTGAATCGATAGTGTAGGAAGCGATGGAGGGGCCATCCGATGCTGAAGATTGCGCTTGAAGGTGGAAGATGGTGAGGAAACGATTAGAAGTTAGAGCTCCCAGAAAAAGACCCTGCTTGCTATTCCGGTTATAAATAAGTTGGCTACCTACAGCCCGGTGCATCCCCTTGGGAGCTTTTCCTAGATCGTAAATCTGCATCGGCGGCCAATCCTCGCTGAAGCTGTCCGAGAGCACGCGGTCGGCGCTCTGCGGGCCGCCGAGATCGATGATTTTGTCTCCGACGGCCTCGACGCTTCGGATACTTTGAATCGTCACCGCATTGCCTGTGTGATTTTGTACCTCGGCCTCAATGACGCCAAAAGCTCTCCCCTCGTAGATCTGCAACGAACATGCGAGATCCGGGTGGTTTTGAAGTCCGGACGAAATGATGGTTATTTTCTTGCCGTGTCCGAGAGCGTCGTCAAAGGTTGATTGAGATATGTCGTGTTTCGGATAATCGGTCGATTGAATCCACTTATGATCGATCTGCGCCGCCACTCTTGCGTGAATGACGCTCGGTCCGCCGTTTCCTATTTCGATTTCATAGGTGCCATCGCTTGCCTGAACCGACACAGATAGCCCCTCGATTGAAGCAACCACCTGAGTAGCTCCAGCCGGGTCAGCATATCCCAGACAGCTTTCAACTAAGATCAGCAGGCAGGTTATGAGGAAACTTGCGATCTCAGCCTTGCCACGAAAACCACAAAAACTATTTCCAATCATGAATTCCTTCCGTTATCCGCGAGATCCTGATTAACTCTTATGCAGAATCCTGGCCTAAGTTAAAGGGCCATGTAGATTTCCACTTCGACCAGATGAAGAAGACCACGACGCCGGTTAGCAGCGTTAATAATCCGATCTCAATGTAGAGCCAGCCCGAGGTTAGAAAAACGTAGGCCCATCCAAAGAACGCGATGAAAATGGGGATGGGATAAAACCACATCTTGTAGGGCCGAGCACTGTCTGGAAACTTTCGCCGCAAGAGCGGAACGGCAAACAGCTGTCCGAGAAATTGCACCAAAATTCTGGTGGTGATCAGAGCGCTGACGAGCTGATCAAGCTTAAGGAATGCGGCGGCAATCGACACACCGCCGAGAACCAGAAGCGAAACCTGGGGATAGTTTTTTGTAGGATGCAACTTGGCAAACGGGCGAAAAAAATAGCCGTCGATGGCAGCCGCATAAGGAATTCGCGAATAACCCAGGAGAAGCGCAAACACCGAGCCAAAGGCCGACCAGAGGATCAAAATCGTCACCGCGATGGCGGCGCCCCTGCCATATAGGCGCTCCATGAAGTCAGAAACAATGAAGTTCGAATGAATTCCTTCCCGCCACGGCACCACTCCGATCAAGGCGAGATGCAACGCTAAATATCCTACACAGCAGATTGCGAGCGAATACAGAATCGATCGCGGCACTACATAGGAAGGATTCTGCACTTCGTCACCGATGTAACACACATCGTAGTATCCGAGATAGTTGTACACGGCGATCAGGGTAGCGCTGCCCAGACCAAGCACGAAGCCGCGATTAAAGGCCATCGCTCCCGGGGGGAAATCGAACGCCAGGTGGGGGTTGAAGTGAGGAAAACCGGTCACGATGACGGCTAACATGGCCAGCACCGTACCCATCCAAAGCGTAAGCGTGACCTTGCTAAGGAACGTGATCTTTCGGCATAAGAGGGACAACGCAACCAGGCCTGAGGCCACGGCTATGTATTGCTGGCCTCGACCGCTTAGTCCCGGCCAGAGATAGGTAGAATAGTTTCCGAATCCGATCATGCCGGATGCGATTTCCAAAGGCCCACTCAGAACGAATTGCCAGATGAAAAGAAAAGCCATGAGGCGGCCCCAACTCTGATGGCCGTAGGCCTCGCGAAGAAAATGGTAGCTGCCGCCGGAGCCGGGCAACGCCGCTCCCAGTTCACTCCATATCAGACCGTCGGAAATTACGATGAGCGCACCCGTCAGCCAGCCCAGCATGGATTGCGGACCACCCATGGAAGCCATCAATAGGGGGATTGTGATGAAAGGGCCGATTCCAACCATGTTGGCCATGTTTAGGGCCGTGGCAGGAAGTAAACCGAAAGCGCGCGTCAGCTGGGGATGCGTTTCAGTCTTCATTGCCGTAGGCGAGCAAGATGGCGCCCCAGGATGTGAGTGGCGGCATTCATTTTTTAATTGCGCGAATCTACCGATAGTTTGCTCATTTGTCAATTTGTTTGTTTATGATCGATTTTGATTCCGATCGATATACTTTTACGATACAAATCGTCTCCATCCGAAATACAATGGGTGCCGCGGAGCCATCGATCCGCCCAAGGTTAGCGCAGCCAAGAGAGGGCAAACATGCTCGCAGAAGAGCGCAGATTTCGTATTCGAGAAATCCTTTCCGGTCAGCGCACGATTACCGCTTCCGACCTTTGCGCCGCTCTGGGGGTCACCGCCGCAACGGTAAGACGGGACCTGGCAGCCCTGGAGCAGGATGGAGTACTGGTTCGTTCCCATGGGGGAGCGGTTTCCCGCATGTCGAGCACCAACTTCCAACCTTCCTATGAGACGTTATCGCATAGCCATAGCAACGAGAAGCATGCGATCGCGCGAGCAGCTGAACATTTGGTGCTGGATGGCGAAACTGTCTTTCTTGAGGGAAGTACCACGGTGTTTGAGCTTGCCCGTGGCTTGCATCAGCGGAACCGGCTGACTGTAGTGACCAACTCTCCCACGATCGTTTGCCAGTTGCAAAGAAGCTCAGGCGTGACTGTGCTCTGCACCGGGGGCGAGCTGCAAAAGGACACGTTCTATTTTTCCGGCGAATGGGCGCAACGTGCGCTCTCCGAAATCCGATTGGATAAAGCAATTTTGGGCGTGAGTGCAATCGATCTTTCATATGGAGTCTCGACGGCAAACCACGCCGAGGCGCAGATTAAGAAGATGATCACGAGAGCTGCGAAAACCCGAATCGCGTTAGCGGATCACAGCAAGTTTGGTACGCAAACCTTCGCCTACGTGGGCCCCGTGGCGGATATCGACGTGCTCGTGACCGACTCCGGGACTGATCCCAAATACATCAAGGGGCTGCGTGAAGCGGGGGTCGAAGTGGTGGTGGCGGCGTGCCAGGAAACGCGAAAAGGACCATCCAAACGAACACATTCACACAAATAGATTGACAATCGCTCACGAGGCGGATAGTTTGGGTCGTCTTAAGTGCGGCGAAAAGATCAGGGAATTGTGAGCGATTGCGGTAAGAAAATCCGCTTGAATCGTGTGCTGGGAGGCTCGAAACGGCGAGCTCTGGTCGTGGCTTTCGATCATGCATTGGTACTGGGGCTGATTCCTGGAACGGAAGACCCCTTAGGAAAGATTCGACAATTTGCGCAAGCTGACGTCGATGCCTTGCTGCTAAACCTTGGACTCATGCGGCAATTTGCGAACGCGAAAATACCCGGTCCAATACCGGCTTTAATTGCCCGGCTGGATTGGACGACGGTTTGGTCGGCGTTTGGACAAAACGGAAGCGGTGCGCTGCACAGTTCGCTTCTGGCGCGTCCCGAGGAAGCTTTGCGACACGGCGCGGATGCGGTGCTCACCTATCTGGTCATAGGTACTGGCGATGCCGAGTTCGAGATGAAGGAGATCAGGCGCAATGCCGAAGTNNCAGCCTCTATGCGTTCGGTGGTTGAAAGTTGTCCCATACCAATCCTGGTGTTGGGTGGAAGCCGACATGCCTCGGACCAGCATGCGCTTGATGTGGTGCGTGAGGTTGCGGCTGCGGGGGCGGCCGGCGTCTTCTTTGGGCGCAATGTTTTCCAGGCCGACAACATGCGCAGCTTTCTTGAACAGGCGCGGGCTGCGCTGGACGGAGCGGCGACGGCAGAATTTCACGCGATTCCAAGATGACGACATCGGTTTCCGAGGCGCAGGGGTTTGGCGCAACCATGTGATCGCAAAACCACAATGAGTTTGCTGGCCATCGATATCGGTTCGAGCAGATGCAAAGCGGTGGTGTTCACGCTGACAGGTGAGATACTTGCCCAGCACGCTCACGCGTACACGCCTGAGTTCCCGGCTCCTACGCACGCGGAGATAAATCCCGAGCGCTTTTGGCAGGCGGTGTGCAATTGTTCGCAGGCGGTATCCAAAAATCTTGCCGACCCGGTGCGAGCTCTGTGTCTGAGTTCGCACGGTGAAACTTTTGTGCCGGTAAATGGACGCAATGAGGCAATCGCTCCGGCAATCCTCAATCAGGATAATCGGGCCACGGACGAGGCGGTGTGGCTGGAACGAACAATCGGAAGAAAGACACTTTTCGAAATTACCGGCCTGGTCGCGCATCCCATGTATCCTGTTGCGAAATTCCTTTGGCTGCGCAAGCACCGGCCGGATGTGTTTACTCCCTCGGTTCGTTTCCTTAGTGTGATCGGTTATATTCTTTCGCGACTGGGACTGCCACCTTATATCGATTATTCCCTGGCCTCGCGCTATCTGGCGTTTGATATACGACAGCAGGGGTGGTCACAAGAAATTCTCGCCGCCACCGAAATAAATGTCGAGTGCCTGCCCATTCCTGTACCTGCTGGAACGATCGTTGGAAAACTAGATGGATCCGGTGCCAGTCAACTCGGTCTAATGAAGGGAACGATGGTTGCGATGGGAGGGCACGATCAACCTTGCGGGGCCTTGGGAGTTGGCGCCATCGATTCGGGCCGCGTGGCTGATTCGATGGGCACTTACGAATGTCTGTTGGCGGCTTCCGATCAGCCCCTCTTGACGGATGCTGCGCTGGCGGCTTCTCTCAACTCTTATTGTCACGTGGTTGCAGATACGTTCGTCACGCTGGCATATTTTCCATCGGGAATCATGATCAAGTGGTTTCACGATCTGTTGTACGGAGACGAGGAAAGCGACCTGGCTCAGGAGAGGGATCCATACGAGGCGGAGTCTATTCATTACTCGGCGCTCGAACGGGAAGCACCAGCGGGCCCAACGGGTCTTTGTGTTACTCCCAATCTGATCGGGACCTGCAATCCTGATTTCAACCCGCAGGCACGCGGAATTATTTCCGGCTTGGGGCCGAACACCAGCCGCAGCCAGATTTACAAAGGTATTCTGGAGGGGCTGGCGTGTGAGATGTCGCAGATGAGCGAAACTCTGGCGGGTGAGGTGGGAGACTTTCGAGATGTCTACGTCACGGGGGGCGGATCGCGGTCGGCTCTCGGTCTGCGGCTGCGAGCTGCGTTATCGGGCCGGCGGCTGCACGTGATGCAGTGTCCGGAGGCAGTGTGTCTGGGCGGGGCCATTCTTGCCGGAGTTGCATCGGGAGCGTACGGGAGCTTGCGGGAGGCGATAGAACTCCTGGTCCGCGAGGTTGCGACGATATCGCCCGATCCTGCGCTGGCGCAAGCCTACGCGCAGCAAATCAAACAATACCGCTATTTGGGTTCGGCGCTCATGGCGAGTAAACGTTCGACAGGCCAGCAGGAGGAATAGTGATCCAGCCCACAATCGGACTCATAGTTTTTGGAGTTCACAAAGATGGTCTAAGAGACCCGATGGGTACACCGTTCATTGACGACGCATTGGTTCAGCGCGCTAAGAGCGCACTGATTGCCGCGGGTCTGAAAGTTATTGAGCATGACATGGTTGTCGCCAGCAAAGACGAAGCGCGGGCCGCATTCAAGAAAATGAAATCCGACGATGCTATCGATGCGGTCGTCCTATTTTCTGGGACATGGGTTTGGGCGGCTCACCTGATTGGTGCGATTCGCGATTACTGTGCAACCGGCAAAGGCTTGCTATTGTGGACGCACCCCGGCTCTCAAGGCTGGCGACCGGTTGGGGGATTTGTGCTGCACGGAGGTTTGCTCGAAATCGGTGTTGCGCACAAATTTGTGTATGGCAGCCTGGAGGAACAAGAGACCGTAGGCAAGATCGTCAGCTATGCGCGAGCATCCCATCTGAAAAACTTTCTTAACATGTCCACCATCGGTACATTCGGCGGCCGTGGGATGGGCCAAACCTGCGGCGCTGCCGATCCTTCTCAATGGATGAGGATGTTTGGCATCGATATCGATTCCCGAGACACGACTGAGTTGAAGCAAGCCGCTGAAGGGATCTCCCCGAAAGAACTGGATAATCTTCAGCCGCGGCTGGAGCTGTTGTTTGGCAAACCACCCGAGCGAAACGCAGTCACCGAGCGGTCGATGCGTCTCTATCTCGCTCTGAAAAAACTTGTGGCGAAGGAGAAGTTTGACTTCTACACGATTCAATCTTTTCCTGGCCTGGCCAGCGATTATGCCGCTACTTGTTTTGCGCAGAGCATGATGCTGGAGGATGGAGTTGGTACCTCTACCCTGGGCGATTTCAATACTGCTTTGACTGTTCTTCTACTCACCAAACTGAGCAAGGAGAGAGTGTATTACGGGGATTTGCAGCACGTTGACAAAAAAACAAGAGAGATCAAGATCATCGGGGATGGCGCTTGTCCGCCATCATTGGCCAGCAAGCTGGGCCCGGCTGGTTTCTCGGAACATGGTATCCCCACGGAAGGCGAAGCGGGCGGCCTGTCGGTAAAGTTGATCTGCAAAGTGGGAGAAGGAGTGTTGGCGCGGCTGGGCAGAGTGAACGGTGAGTTTCAAATGGTAATTACGCGAGCCAGCATTTTCGAGCCCGCCGCGAATCAGCTAGAGAGTCGGCTCAATGAATGTGGCATTCCATTCTGGCCGCACGGGTTCGTCACCGCGCATTGTGACATCGAAGTATTATTACAGAGTTGGACTAATGAATATGCATGCCTGGGCTACGG
This sequence comes from Acidobacteriaceae bacterium, assembly GCA_003131635.1. Lineage (GTDB taxonomy): Bacteria > Acidobacteriota > Terriglobia > Terriglobales > Acidobacteriaceae > Sulfotelmatobacter. The sequence continues at coordinate 42,614 of PKVZ01000266.1, read as the reverse complement.
CGAAGAGCTCTATCCGGCGTTAGTCGATTTTTGCCAGATCACAGGAATCAAGGCAATTCTTCCTTGAGCATTAAACAGTGATCGCTGCAAGAGGGACGTGACAGGACATGATGCAAGATACAGACGGAACCGACCGAAGGACATTCCTGAAAGGGGCGGGTGGAATGTTGGTGGCTGCCAGCATGGAGGCGCGTTCCTATGCCCGGATTCTCGGGGCCAATGATCGTATCCGGCTGGGACAGTTGGGATGCGGAGACCGCAGCGCGGGACATGTGCATATGGCGCAACTCGCCGCGAAACAAATTCCAGTGGAGACGGTTGCCGTATGCGATCTGTGGAACCGGGCGCGCGAGCGCCGCGCCGCGCAAGTAAAGAAGGCTTTCAGCCTGGAGCCGCAGATGTACCAGTACTCGGAGGATATGCTCGCCCGGAAAGACATTGATGGCGTGATGATCGCGACCGGAGATTTCCAACACGCGAAGCTGTGCTCTGAGGTGGTGCAGGCGGGCAAAGATTGTTACGTCGAAAAGCCCTTTGCCAATGTGCTGGCAGAAGCCAAGGAAGCTCGCGATATCGTGAAGGCGTCAAAACAGGTGGTCCAGATGGGAACACAACACCGTAGCCAGACTTATCCGCTGGCCGTGCGGGATATTATTCGGTCGGGAAAGATCGGACCCGTCGTTCAGATCGAGCAGGAGTGGAATGTCAATGAGGAGCGCTGGCGTTTTGTAGAGGCAGATACTGGTATTTCGCCGGAGATGTTGAAGGATTTGAATATGGAGTGGAAGAGCTGGCTTTACGGCCGAAGGTCACAGCTCCGCGAAGAGGATACGGACTGGAAGCGTTGGTTGCTGGGCAAACCGGACCGGCCGTTCGATCCCCATGTTTATCTCGAATTCCGGCTCTACAAAGATTTTTCTTCCGGGATCTTTGACCAGTGGCTGAGCCACGGCAGCGACCTGGTTCATCTTTGGACGGACGAGAGTTATCCCTCGAGTGTGGTGGCGAATGGGGGAGTCTTTACCTGGAAAGATGGACGGGAAAATCCCGATACCTGCGTGGCGGCGGTGACTTATCCAAAAGGTTTCCTGTATACCTACAAAACCACTTTCGGAAATAGTTACCGGAGTTTCTCGCGCATTCAAGGCCGCAATGGAACGATCGAAAACTACGGTGGAGAGGGCGCGTCACTCTTCATCACGACCGAAGAGGGCGGAAGAAAAGAATTCGATCCCTGGGAATCTGGTCCGGTCTATACCAAAGCACCGATTGTGGGAACGTTTCGCGACGCAGCAACCACCTTGAAAGTTTCGGGAGCGCCGCCGCCTAATTCTCTTGGGCCGGACGATGACGATGTGAATCATCTGTTGAATTGGCTTAAGGCAATGCAGACGCGTAGCGAGCCGAACGCAACTGTCGATCACGGCTTTTCCCATTCCATCGTATGCATCATGGCTGCGCAGTCGTATTGGACGGGAAAGAGGTCGTATTGGGATCGGCGGCGCGAGGAGATTACAGATCAGCCAGTATGATCCCGCTGTCATCGCAGCGGGTGAAAAGACGACCGCGACAATACTTTTCAACTCAACGGAGGAACGGTGATCAGCTACAGGATCAGACGGAAGATGCTGAGGGATGCGGTCAGATTTGTTGCGATTCTGCTGCTTGTCGCCGGCGGTGTTGCGGCGCTCCAGGCACAACCATCCGGTGAAGTGCACGCTTTGCAAATCACAGTGAACGCAGCCGACGGCAAATACGCCATCGCGATGCCAGGATCGAATTCTTATGCCTTGCGAGCGGGAGTTGGGGTGGAGGTGGATGGGCACAGGCTTCATGCGTCCGATTATCCGCGGCATGAGGTTGAGCACTCGCAAGCTCAAGGATATCTGGGGAACGCGACAGAGTGGCAAGTCACTTACTCGGGATTGAGCGGGCAGCCCGACCTCACGTATCACCTGCGCGCATACTCAAACGAGCCGTTCGGCGATATCGAAGTGACGGTTCGGAATACCACTGGGAAGACTATTCACGTCGAGAGCATTCGTTCCGTGGATGCGAATGAAGGAGCGATTATCGACCTGGGAGGACCGGTGATCGAGGATCGAGTTCTCTCCGACAGCTTCAGCGAGGACCGGCCAGCCATTACCATCCACAACTTTGCGGATACCGGAAAGCAGATGCATCGAGCCGTCGGCAGCCAGCTCATCTACAATCGGCGGAGCCATGAGAGCTGGTTTCTTGGAGCGCTCACCTCGGACAAGTTTCTAACTATTTTGCGACTTCACCTGGCAGACTCTTCTGGCTCTGCACCTCGCGCTGCGGCCTACGAGGTCGATTCAACCGGGACCACCGAGATGGAGAAGGAAAATTCTCTGGAGCATTCCTCGGCAGAAGATCAGGTGGAGTTGAGCCTGCCGGTCGCCGCCGGTGCGGAGCTGTCCTCCGAGCGTGTGCTTTTCAGTCTGGGGACGGACTATCATCGGCAGCTGGAAACTTATGGTTCGTTGATTCGAGAGCTTCATCATGCCAGAACCTCGGCGCCTCCGCTGATGGGTTGGTGGAGCTGGACGGCATACTACTTCGGGTTGAACGACGGAGCAGCGCTGACCAACGCCGACTGGGAAGCGGAGCATCTGAAATCATTCGGCTATAACATCTTCCACATCGACGAAGGCTATCAATATGCTCGCGGAGAATACATTACCCCGAATGCGAAACTGTTTCCGGAGGGTCTGGGCAAACTCGAGTACAAGGTGCGCGGCCTGGGGCTGGTTCCGGGAATCTGGACTGCTCCGTTTGAAATATCGCAGCGCTCGTGGGCCTACGAGAATCATCCGGACTGGCTGGTGAAAAACGCAAAAGGGCAGCCCATCCATGCCGGCACAGTCGTGGATAACAAAGATCCGCTGTTCGTGCTGGACACTACCAACCCGGGGGCTCAGGAGTATCTGCGAAAGACTTATTCCACGCTGGTGAATGAATGGGGCGTGCATTACATCAAGATGGATTTTATGGACGATAGCGGGATCGAAGGTTACTACTACAAACCAAATACAACCGCCCTGGAAGCCCAGAGGATCGGGCTGAAGATCATCCGCGACACGGTTGGGGACGATGTATTTTTGGATAAAGATGGAAGCGTCATGCTGAACCCCGTAGGTTATGTGGATTATGGCCGGATATCGCAGGATACGGGGCACACATTCGGCGCGAGCAAAGAAGCGGCACCAGGAATTGCAGCGCGATATTACATGAATCGCAATTTTTTCGTGGCCGATCCGGATGCGTTTACCGTGTCAACGCAAACCATTGCCGATCAGACATGGCACGAGAGCGACAAGCCAGTTACTTTGGATGAGGCCAGAGTCTCCATTGCGCTCGCCGCCGTTTCCGGCGGAATGTTCGAGATCGGAGACGAACTCCAGTCGTTGTCGAAGGCTCCGGAGCGTCTCGCGCTGATTCAGAATCAGGACCTGATTCAGATGATTCGTCTGGGAAAGTCGTCGGTTCCGTTGGATCTGATGAATTTCGCAGCCGAGGATGAGCAGCCGAGCGTCTTCTTTCTCAAAGAAGATAGCCGGCAAAGCATCCTGACTGTCTTTAACTGGACAGACAAAGAGAGGGATCACTCGATCGATCTCACAGACGCCGGATTGGCTGCGACGGGCCAGTACAACGTTACGGATGTTATAGACAATCGGGAGATCCCCGCTCCAACCGCAGGCGTGCTGGCCGTTCATCAGCCGCCCCATTCGGTGCGGGTATTGAAAATAGTCGACGCGTACATTCCCGCGGTTGCTCCCGCCGTGATGGCGGACCATCCTTCCGCCGGGAATGCGGGAGCCACGCTTAGGTTTGCGGCGCACGGCCGCAGCGGCGATGCGGTGGTTTCGTATCGCTGGAATTTCGGCGACGGCGTGACCCAAGAGGGCAGTGAAGTGAATCATGCCTATACCGAGCCGGGCGAATACAAAGTGCATCTGACGGCCACTGGTCTCGGCGGTCTCAGTGCGGAAGACGACTTCGAGTTGAGCATCTCGGGCCACATGCCGACGACTTTTGATCCTCGAAGCATCCAGCGCTACCAGCCGGCCAGGTGAAGTGTTGCCGCGCCGCGCTCTTTGCGACTGGCTTGATGTTAGTACCGTCGCTTGCCGGACAAACCGGAGCCACCCACGTCGAAGCCATCGACTCCAAGGAAAAATGCCGGCATTCACTCCGCGCAAGGCTTGCTCCGTCCTCGCATTTTTGCGCTTGACTTTCCATGCGGATCGCAAGTAAACGTCTATATACGTAATAAATCGAAATAGGCCCGAAAACCAGCTCGGTGATAGCGAGCGGGTGCTCCGGCAGATTTTTACGAGGAGTGTGTGGCGTGGATGCGCTGGCTAGGCTTCTCGATCTTTCGAGAGAAGAGAAGATCGAACGCGGTCTGTTATACACGCCTGCGGAAATTGCACAGCAGCCCGCCACCTGGGAGTCGACATTCTCCGTCTTTCAGAAATATCGAGCGCGCCTGGCGGAGTTCCTCGGGGACGCCGGGTTCGGCGACACCGCCGCTCCGAAACCAACTGTTTTTCTCATCGGCGCTGGCACTTCCGACTACGTGGGCAGAACTTTGATGCATCTGTTTCGCCGGCTCTGGAAGTGTGAAGTCATTGCCGTTCCCAGCACCAGTCTCGTGACGCACGCGGAAGAGTGGCTGATCCCGGGTCAGAAATACGTCTGGATTTCGTTCTCCCGATCGGGCGACAGCCCGGAAGGAGTGTCTGTTATAGAAAAAGCTCTAGTGAGTCGCCCCGATATTCATCACATAGTCGTTTCGTGTAATGCAGAAGGGCGGATGATTTCTTGCGTAGCGCATCACCCACAAGCATTCGCCGTGACCCTTGAGGATGCGGTTAACGACCGGGCTCTGGCCATGACCAGTTCATTTTCTAATATGGTCGTATTTGGCCAGTGCATGGCTCATGTTCATGAGCTCGCGCAATACGAACCTATCCTGCACCGGCTGGTAGAAGCAGGAAAGTCTTTTCTTCCACAGGCCGCTGATGCTGCCGCGGCGCTGGCCTCGGAACCGTTTGAGCGAGTCTGTTTTGTAGGATCGGGTGCGCTTGAGGGCGTTGCGGTTGAATCCGGGCTGAAGGTCCTGGAACTGACTGCGGGCAGAATCCTGACCATGGCGGAATCCGCCATGGGACTGCGTCACGGTCCTATGGCGGCTCTCGATAAAACTACTCTGCTGGTGGCTTTTCTTGCGAGCGATGAGAGGGTTGCGCGCTACGAAAGAGATGTGTTGCAGGAACTCATGCAGAAGCGACTGGTGAAAACCCAGATCGCGGTGGGCGGGCAGTCCGAGCTGCCGTTGGATGGTTTTGCAGAGCGCTATCTCTCGCCAAACATTCGCGCAGCGGTTCCAGACGATTGTCGGCCGCCAGTGGACGTCTTGTTCGGTCAGCTGCTGGGGTTATTTTTCTCCTTGCGCTGTAATTTGATGCCGGACCGACCCAGTCCCGGCGGCGTCATCAGCCGGGTGGTTCAAAATGTGAGGATTTATGCCTGATGGCTGCCGGGATTTTATGAATCGATCACAAACGAACAGAAGAATTGACAAACGAGCAAACGATGGATAGATTCGCGCAATTCGCAACACCGGTCTAATGTCGCGGAATTCGCAGTTTTTGTCTGGTAAGCCAGGATATTTGGCTCCCCAGGGAGGGTAAACCATGAAGAGAAAATTTCGGATCCTATTGCCAGCGGGTTGGTTGATTTGCTTCTCCCTTGGACTCATTCTGGTTTTCGGGTCCACGATGCCGGGGTGGGCCCAGTACACGACCGCGCGCCTGAGTGGGATCGTTAGCGATCCGTCGGGTGCGGTGGTAGCGGGAGCGGCCATTACCGTTCACGATGTCGGCACTGGATATACGCAGACCGCCAATAGCACGTCTGCCGGGCAGTATCTTTTTCCCAGCCTGCCGGTGGGAACTTATCAGATCACAGTCTCCATGGCTGGATACAAGAGCTATGTTCAGAAAGGCATTGTGCTGTCTGTCGATCAGGCGGCTGCCCTGAACGTGCAACTGCAAGTGGGCACGGTTTCCCAAGAAGTGGTTGTGACTGCAAATTCGTCTCTGGTGACGACGGATTCTGCCACGGTCGGTCAGTTGATCGACGAACAGGAGATCAAAGAATTACCGCTGAACGGCCGTTACGTGCAGGAGTTGGTGTTTCTTGCGCCGGGAACATCCAACGTGACTTCCAACTATTGCGCTGCCAATTGCGAAGGAGGTGTATTCCCCAGCGAGCAGTATGCCAAGGTGAACGGGGGTGGCGCGAACGGGGTGAACTACCTGTTGGATGGTGTGGATGCCAACGACACCTACATCAATACGAATGTACCTTTTCCCAATCCTGACGCTCTCCAGGAATTCAATCTGATCACCGGGAATATGAGCGCCGCATACGGAAACGCAATCGGCGGCGTGGTTAACGTGGTGACAAAATCTGGAACTGACAAGGTTCACGGAGATGTATTTGAATTTCTGCAAAACTCAGCGCTGGATGCTAGCGATTATTTTTCCCAAGGCCAAGTCAATCCGCTCAAGCAGAATCAGTTTGGGGTCAGCATTGGCGGACCTATTATTAAGAATCGCCTGTTTTATTTCGGGAGCTACCAGGGAACGCGGTTCCGCACCGCCAACAACGGCCAGATTGCCTCGGTTCCGAATGCGGCGGAACGCACGGGAGATTTTTCCGACCTGCTTCCTGGTATTCAGCTGGTGAATCCCGCTACAGGGGCGAATTTTCCTAACAATCAAATTCCTGTAAGCCCTGTCGCTACCTACTTTCTGAACCATATCCCCCTTCCCGGAGCCAATGATGAGATCAACTTTAACGGTGGGCCCGATGCTCAAAATACTGATGAATACTTGGCCAAGATAGACTTCAACTTCGGGAAGCATCATCTGAGCGGCCATTATTTTCAGATGAACTATACGGACCCCGTCTTTATTCCGCCTTCCACGAACCTTCTTCAACTCCGAGGCGATGCCGAACATCTGGTTCTCAAGAACATTAGCGTTGTCGATATCTATGACATCTCGCCTACCGTTTTATTGAGCAGTTACTTTGGCTACAACAGCGTGAATGGGACAACCCTTTCGTCAGCTCCATTCAGCTTTGCCGATGCAGGCTCGAACATAGCGGTACCGCAAAACCTTGGAGGAGGCAACGGACCCGTCTTAAATCTGACAGTGGGTGGAGACATTTTTCTACCCGGCACGCCCTACGGGAACTGGGATCGCGGTGATCAATCGCTGCGCGAAATAGTTACCTTGATGAAGGGCAAGCACGAAGTGCAGTTCGGTGGTGAATTTCTGCGGATTCGCCTGCCCATGGGAAATCAGTATCAGGAGAGTGGAGTTTTCGACTTTGAGGATTTGACGGGCAGTCCGCTGGCCGATTTCGAACTGGGAGCGGTGTCGTCGTTTACGCAAGGTGGAGGACTCTATCTGAATTTCACCGGATACCGGGAAAACCTCTTCGTGCAGGACAACTGGAAAGCTACCTCGCGCTTATTGTTAAGCGCCGGACTGCGCTGGGATCCTTTCTTCCCCTACACCGATAGCGAGGGGCGAGTGGCGTGCTTTGTTCCGGGAGCCCAATCGCAGCGCTTCCCGACTGCGCCCGTGGGCATGTTGTTCGGTGGGAAAAACCACGATCCAGGATGCCCGGCTTCTTCCATTTATAACAATGCGAAAAACTTTGGACCGCGGCTAGGCTTTGCCTATCGGGTAACGGAAGATGGCAACACGAGTATTCGCGGCGGTGCCGGCTATTACTACGAAGCTCCCAACACGGTGGCCTTCGAAGATGTGGTTGGCGTTCCTCCGTTTGCTCCTATTGTTAACCTGGGCACGAGTCCAGCCGCTCCTTGTACAGTAACCCCAAGCAACCCTTGTCCTGTGGTCAGCCCTTGGGTCGACGTCGCCGATCCCTATGGAAGCCAGGGCACCACGAGCCTGTTTCCTGCGCAGTTCGGTCCGATCAATCCTACGGCCAGTACTGCGATTTTTCCTACTTCAGGTATCTCCTTCAGTCAGATATTCGATCGCCATTTCCGCTTGCCCATGGTGTTAGCCTGGAACGTGACAGCGGAACACGCATTCAAACAGGACTGGATGTTGCGAGTTGCCTATGTGGGCAACAACGGACATCATCTCAGCGGCACGGGAGACCAGGAAAGCGGCCTGCTCCAATTGAATCCCAATCATTGGGATCCAGTTCTTCAGCAGGAAGTCCCGTTGTATCCGTTGTATGGATCCATCGGGTCCATCAATTCCGGAGTGGACAGCAATTACAACGCAGGTCAGATAACCCTCACCAAGCGCGTGACCCATGGGTTATCTTTTCTGACCAACTTTACCTGGTCCAAGGAATTGAATGACTTCGCTCCGATTGGGGGATCACCTTATTTAACCAATAGCTGCAGTTGTGGCCGCTGGTTCGATTACGGACCTTCGGATGACGATCGCTCGAAGACTTTCAAAATCAACGGCGAGTATCTGGTTCCGCGTGTCGGTCTGCCGCGGCTGCTTGACAAGATTGTGAATGGGTGGGAACTTTCCGCGACCGCGATCTGGGAAACTGGAACTCCATTCTCCATCTTCAGTGGCGCGGACAATTCTTTGAGCGGCATGTTGGGTGATCGCGCCGATCTCGCACCGAATTACACTGTCCAGAAAGCCGTCCTGGGCGGCGGCCGTTCCCATACTGCGGAAATTGCGGAGTGGTTTAATACGAACGCTTTTGTACCGAATGCAATAGAAACCTTCGGCGACACGGGAAAGAATATTCTTCGGGGACCGAGATATTTCGACGCCGACCTGGCTGCAATCAAGAATACCAAGATCACCGAGCGGCTCGCGATGGAATTCAGAGCCGAGTTCTTCAACGCATTCAACAATGTCAATTTCGGCAATCCTGACGGAAACCTTGCCGATATCGGCACGACCTACGGACAGATTACCGGATTGGCGGGTGGATCGTCCTCCAATACCTACGGAACGGCGCAGCCCAGAATCATACAATTCGCGGTGAAGTTTTCATTCTGAGCAATCGGAATGAAAGCCGTGGAGGAAAGATACATCCGGCGTGCGCCGGTCCTGCAGAAGATTTTTCGCAGCAACGCGATTCGCTGGATTCCAGGATTGTGATGGGCCGCGAGCCGGTTGTGGTTGACTGGAGATAATGGTTCAGCCTAGCTCCGAGCGGAATCGAAAAAATTCTCGATCTGAGTCCAGTATTTTCGAATGATGTACTGCGTGCTGATGTGTCCGCCTCGTGCGAGGGACTTTAGAGCGACTCCGGTGAGTTCCGAAAATTGCCTGCTTCCTTCATAAGGCACATGGGGATCATCTTTGGCGTGGAAAATCATTACTTTCGACGCCGTAATTTCCTTCAGATGGTGCCACGGATTGTAGAAAGTACCGATCCGCAGCTTTTCCCAGTTTGCATCCGAAAGACGATACCCGTTCCCAAACGCTTCGCGGATATATTCGGAGTAACTTTCTTTAGAGGTTTCGACCTTTTCGGAACGATCCAGAATATTCCAGTCCACGACGGGACAATTTGCGATCACCCGGTTCACTCGTGGGTCAAGCGATGCAAGGATCGCTGCCGCACCGCCAAAGCTGCCTCCGATGACGAAGAATTGGTCCGGCAATAGCCGGAAGCGCCGACCGAAAGCAATTTCCTCAATTTCCTTCGGCAAGTCGGCGATGATGTCGAGGATGTCCTGGTGGGGCGACTTCTCCAGAAATTGTCCGGCGCTTTCCCATGCTCCGCGATAGCGGGGATAAATGACCCAATAGCCATTTCGAGAAAGAAATTCCATCAGGGGCTGCTTGCTGGGAATCGATGGCATGCCGTCGCACAAGATGACCACTTTCTGTACTTTTCGGGCACGCGAGGGAGGGAGGAACTCGGCTACGATTTGTTCCCTGAATCTCGTTCTGAACATANNNCTGCGGCACGCGGGTGCCGATCACACACTAGTGTGATGCGTATCACGGGCAAGAGTGTTCGATCATATATAGTTATATCTCGCCGGCGGGCCATCCAGGGCGGCCCATCTCTCCGTTTCAGGAGTTCCTCATGCCCGAGCAGCAACGACTATCGAAAGACGCAAAAATGGCCATGATCTCCCAGTTCCTGGGGTTCATGCTGGACGCCTACGACATGGCGCTGGTTCTTGTGATGGCTCCAATTCTGGTGAAAATTTTCATTTCGCCCAAGGGCAGCGCCGCCTGGCAGTACATCGTGATTGTGTTCACTTACTCGATCACGATGGCGGCTCGGCCGATCGGTTCGGCGCTGTTCGGACGCTACGCCGACAAGATTGGCCGAAGGTTTCTACTGGTGTTCACCATCGGGGGGGTGGGCCTGATGTCCCTCCTGGGTGGCTTCCTGCCAACCTACGCGCAGATCGGCGTCTGGTCCTACGTTATTTTCTGTTGTCTGCGGTTGCTGATGGGAATATTTTTCGGCGGCGAATATGCCGTGGGACACACCTTCGCCATTGAGTATGCTCCGCAAAAAAAGCGCGGGATGATCGGCGGCTTCATCCAGTCGGGATTCCCTCTGGGTTATGTCCTCGGCTCGCTGGTGTTTGCTCTGGTTTCATTCCTTACCACCAGCCAAACCATGTTGACTTATGGATGGCGAATCGTTTTCATGACCGGGGTCGTTCCGGTGTTCCTGGCGCTTTATATTCGCAGCAACCTGCACGAGTCGCCGGAATTCGAGAAGGCTAAGGCAAGAGGCAAAATTGAGAAGTCTCCTTTCCTGAGCTTGTTTAAACCACCTCAACTATTTGACTTTCTCCAAGTCTTCTTTTTCATGACGGGGTTGTTCCTGACCGACTATTCGGTTTACGGATTTCTTCCCAACATCCTGACGCTCAAAGGACGCGGCTTCAATACCACGACTTACAGCTTGATTTATGGCTTCGCCTTGTTTATGGCGTTCCTGGGGTACAACTTCTACGGCTGGCTTTCGGATAAGACCGGGAGAAAGATACTGACACAGTGGTATTGCGCCTTTCTGGTGGTGTTTGGAATTCCGGTTTTCTACGTTCTTTATCATGCGGCGATTGAGCACAATCTATGGATGGCCGTACTCGGCACGGTGATGGCAGCCATGCTTAAGCTGGCATGGGGAGTTGTTCCGGCTTATCTGTGTGAGCGATTCCCAACGAGACGCCGCGCCGCAGGGGTGGGCTTTGGCTACTCCTCCGGGGCATTGCTGGGCGCGTGGTTCAGCGCTTACGTGTGGTGGGCTCACAAGATTCCGTTTATCGCCGCGATCGAGAAGCAGGATATGTGGTTATCGCCAGCCGTGATCCTGACCATCGGCGCGGTCATGACGTTCGTGAGCCTGCTGTATTCGCCGGAGACAAAAGATCTTGAACTGGACGAAGTGGGCGAGAAAGAACGCGCATTCGAGGCCGCCAACGAAGCTAAGGCCGGAGTGGCGCTCGCAAGTTAATCCAATTCAGATCGCGCTGCCGGCCGCTACTTCATGGGCGGCAGGTATGGGATATAGCGAGCGAACAGCCAGCACAGGAAGAACACGACCGGGATGTGAACCATTAACTGGAGCACGCCGTATCCCACAATATCCCGGGCCTTCAATTTCAAAATGCCGAGCAGAGGCAGCATCCAGAAGGGATTGACCAGGTTCGGCAGCGCTTCCGACGCGTTGTAGATTTGCACCACCCAGCCCAGATGGACCTGATGCAGATTCGCGGCCTGCAGAACGTAGGGCGCTTCGATGACCCACTTGCTGCCGCCGGAGGGAATGAATACACCGAGCACAGCCGAATACATTGCCACCAGCAACGGATAAGTGTTGTGGGTGCTGATAGAGGCGAACAGTTTCGCCAGGGTATCGGCGATTCCGGTTCCTACGATCATCCCGAAAATTACGGCGTAAAACGGGAACTGGATGATCACACCGCCAGTGGCCGGAATGCACTCCGCCACCGCACGCATAAAACGCTTCGGGCGCCAGTGAAATAAAAGACCAACCGTGATGAAGATGAGGTTGTAAGTATTGAGGTCTAGCGCCGCGAGTGCGCCTTGCGGTGAAGTGCGGAACACATCCGCCAAATACCACAGCAGAAGCGCGACCACCAGAATCGTCAGCAGCGGACTGTATTCCAGCCATTCGCCGGGCTTGGTCTTGTCTTCCAGGCTGGAGCGAATCGGCTCGTATTGAATGCCGTACGATTCCGCTGTTCTGGCATTCTCCGGCGACGGCGTGGATAAATAGGCGATAAGAACCGACAGCACGATGAGGATCACCGTGGTCGCCATACTTTGCCACAGGAACAGAGTTTGGGTGAGCGGGACGAGTCCACTGATGTTGAAAAGAGTGGGCGGCATGGCCGATTTGGTCGCCATCAGCATGGCAGCGGAAGAAGACAACCCCAACGCCCAGACAGCTCCCAGCCCGAGATAAGCAGCTGCGCCAGCGGCGCGATAGTCCAGTCCTTTGACGCGATGAGCCAGTTCGCGGACGAAGAGTCCGCTGAAAATCAGACTCAAGCCCCAGGAAATCAGCGCCGTGAGCATGGAGAACAGCGCCACCAAGGCAACCGCTCCCCGCGGGGTCTTCGGAATTCCGGCGAGAGCCTGTATTAGGCGATACACAATCGGCGTGGAGGCAACGACATATCCCCCCACAATGATCATCACCATCTGCATGGTGAAAGGCACGAGGGTCCAAAAGTTCTTCCCACCCTGAATTGCTAGTTTGCCGGGACTTTGATGCAGGAAAAGACCGACTACAAAGACCACGACGATTCCCAGCAACGCAAAAATCAGCGGATCAGGAAACCAGCGCTCACTCCAGGTAGCGAGCCTCAGCCCAAAGCGGACAAGGCCTTGCTCTTGAGTTGCCGGACTCTTTTCATGGGTCATAGCCATGTTCGTTCTCTTCCCTCCCGGCGAGCTTTTCCTTCTCGCCAGCCTCCAGCCACGTCGGCCCAACGCTCGGCTTCCGTTTCAGCCCGCCATTGTAGCCTTTATTTCGCTTTATGGAAGAGCGGCCTATCCTCCCGTACCGAAGATGACACTGTCTTTGTCGCCATTGCGTAGAAATTACTTGACTTCGCATCCGGTCAGAAAGTATGAAGTTTCCTCCCGGCTCCTCTCCATCTAGCTGGAGTGCAATCATTCGTTGTTTTCATAACGGCGTTAAATCTTTTAGGAGAGTGAGCCAAATGAAGAATGTTGTCGCATCTTTGATCTTGTGGGCTTCCTTGCTCGCCCTGGCCTCCACGGCCTTCGCACAGCAGGAAAGTCACCCTAGTGTCAACAACCCACTCGCGGTTTTGCTGGAGTCGAAGGGCATTCTGACTCCGGCGGAAGTTGCCTCGATCAATCAGGCGGCTTCGCCCGAGGATGCCAATGCACGCCTCGCCAAACTTCTCGTGGAAAAAGGTCTCATTAGCCAGCAGGAGTTCGCCTCGACCATCGCCCCTGCTGCCGCCGCCGCAGAGCCGACCATCACAGCGGTCTCCGAACCTTCGGCGCAGCGTCGTCTGTTTAACGCGGTGTTCCATCCCCAGAACCCAAGCCAGAATCCAACGCAGAGCGGGCAGACTCCCACCGGAACTCCGCCTACGCCCGAGCGCGGTTTCGGTGTAATTCCGGCAGTGGCTCCTTTGCGGGTTCTGCCCATTGATATGCCTAAGCAGGGGGGCATGATTCCAGATATCCACCTGGGCAGTGGCGCCAACATGAAGATCTACGGCTTTTACAAAGCCAGCGCCATTTCTGACACCGCCTCCAGCGGCGGTCCAACCTTTGGCGCGCTCGACTGGCCGCTGCCCCTGCTGCTGGCCGATACCGGGCCCACTTCCGATCCTGAATTCCACGTGAAAGCCCGCAGCTTCCGGATAGGCCTGCAGACAGAGTGGGTGCCGAAGAACTCGGGCTTCACCATCACCGGACGGGTGGAAGGCGACTTTGAAGGCGACTTCACCGACGTCAGCAACCGCAACATCAGCGCCTTGCGCTCCAACCAGTTCAGCCTGCGCCTCGCATGGATGCGTCTTGATCACACCCTCGGCGGCCTGCCCTGGTTCGCCGAGTTCGGCCAGGACTGGTCCATCATGTCCTCCAGTCTGCCGAACCTGTTCGAAACCACCGGCCTCGGTGTAGCCATGGGCTCGATGTATGAGCGCGCCCCGCAATTCCGCACCGGTATTCAATTCCACGCCGGGGACTTCAAAATTCAGCCCGAATTCGCCATCGTCGTTCCCGTCGCCGCGTCTTCGGCTCTGACCACCGATCAGCGTCTGCGTGAAGGCGACATCGCCGGTCCCGAATCCAACCAACCCGGACTGGAGTCCCGCGTCGTCCTCCAGTTCCCCCTGAACAAGAATTGGAAGGGCGTGGTGCCTGCGCAGCTCATCTTCAGCGGCCACCACTCTCGCGTAAACGAGATCATTCCGCACGCTGCCCAGGTCATCAACGAAACCTCTCCCACGTGCACAGCGCTTCCCTGCCCGATCACAGTATTCAATAGCACCACTGTTCCTAATGTTGGCTTCAACGTCAGCCAGACCGTCACCGGAGCGACGAACTGCCCCGAAGCTTCCGGCAACTGCACGCTGGAGCAGTTCTTCCCGCGCGGCTACCAGATCGGCAATCCGCAAAACGTCTATACCGCTGAAATTCAGTTGCCCACCCCGTGGTTCACGTGGGTCGCCAAGTTCTATCGCGGCGATGACCTACGATTCTTCTTCGGTGGCCAGCTCAACGACGTCTTCTCCAACCTGGGACCGCTCGTCGATCCCGACAGCGTTCTGACCGGAATCTCCGAAAGCGGCCGCTCGATTCTGTTCGGGTGCACCGGCGCAACCACTACCGGCCAGCCCGCGAATACCATCAACTGCAAGGGCACGCCGCTTCAATCCGCGTACCTGCAACCTAGCGGCGGCGTGGGAGGATTCACCGAGCTCAGCTTCCCGCTTTCGCGCATCTTCCACGCCAACCCGGAAGGCAAGAATTCGGGATGGCTTCTGCACCTGCAGTACGGCACCGACCGGGCCCCTTATAAAGACGCCCAGTTTGGCAGCCACCTCGGCCGCACGGACCTCGATACCGTGTCGCTCACATACCGGCTGAACAAATGGGTGACCTTCGTCCATGAAGCCAGTTATATCGTCACATTCACCGCTAACAACCACGAAGCCGGCGGTGTGATCAAACCAGAGTATCTGCCGTTTGAGGGTCTGACGACTCGACAGGCCCACAACTGGCGGAATGAGTTTGGACCAATCTTTACCTTCTGATTGGATTCCAGGAAGGCAACTCCTGCGGGACTTAAATATCCCGCAGGAGTCGCTCAAATGCAATGTAGTACGGTTGCAGCTTGACCAGGAAACTGGGACCCAGCAACTGAGAACTGCCTTGTGGTAGGATGCCTTCGATTGAGTTGGCTAGACAGCCACTCCCCTGCTTGATTTGGAGCGACGGATGAATACTTTTCCGGTTTTGTTGGGTGCATTGTGCGTCTACGCTTTGGCCTACCGTTACTACAGCGCGTTCATTGCCGCGAAGGCCATGGCGCTTGACGATCGACGCACCACTCCGGCGCACACATTTGCCGATGGGCACAATTATGTAGCTTCGCCGCGATGGGTGCTGTTTGGACATCACTTCGCGGCGATTGCGGGGGCGGGACCGCTGATTGGGCCGACCCTGGCGGCGCAGTTCGGATTTGCGCCTGGCTTTCTTTGGCTTCTGATTGGCGCCGTGCTGTGCGGGTGCGTGCAGGACTTCACCGTGCTGGTGGCTTCGGTGCGGCACCGCGGGCGCTCGGTGGCGGATGTAGCGCGCACGGAGATCAGTCCGTTTGCCGGACTGGTAGCGATGATCGCGGTGCTCTTTATTCTCCTGGTAACGCTGGCCGGGCTTGGCATTGTGGTGGTCAACGCGCTCTCAAACAGTCCATGGGGAGTGTTCACTATCGGCATGACCATCCCCATCGCGGTCATTATGGGGTGGTGGATGTTCAAGAGCCATGCTGGAAAGATCACGGTCACTGGTCCCAGTATTTTTGGTGTGGTGCTCTTGATCGCCGGCGTGGTCGCGGGCCACTGGGTGGCGCAGACAGCGTGGGCAGGAGCTCTTACTTTTACTCCGCATCAGATCACGATTCTGATGGGCATCTACGGGCTGGTGGCGTCGGTTCTTCCCGTCTGGCTCGTACTGGAACCACGCGATTATCTTTCAACCTACGTTAAGCTGGGCACCATCGCTGTACTGGTTATCGGAGTCTTCGTGGTTCACCCCAACATCCAGTTTCCGAATTTCACGCCGTTCGTGCATGGCGGTGGACCAATCATCAAAGGGAATTTGTTTCCATTTCTTTTTGTGACGATTGCGTGCGGCGCGATCTCAGGATTTCACTCGCTGGTATCTTCGGGCACGACGCCCAAAATGCTGGATAAGGAGAGCGATGCGCGCTTCATCGGATACGGTGCGATGATTGCGGAGTCGCTGGTCGGGGTTCTAGCGCTAATTGCGGCCTGCTCTCTTTCCCCTGGAGATTACTTTGCGATCAACACCACGCCCGCGGTGTTCAGCCATCTGGGATTGAGCACGGTCAATCTCGATATGTTCTCGCGCGAAGTTGGAGAACATTTGGCGGGGCGCACGGGGGGCGCGGTTTCGCTGGCGATCGGGATGGCGCAGATTTTCCGCGGCCTGCCCGGCATGGATCGGCTGATGGGCTACTGGTATCACTACGCCGTTATGTTCGAAGCCCTTTTCATCCTGACTACGGTGGACACGGGAACGCGCGTGGCGCGCTACGTGCTGCAGGAACTCATGGGTAAGGTGTACAAGCCGTTTGGCAATAGTTCGTGGCTGCCGGGAAATTTGCTGACCAGTTTTGTGGTGGTGATGGGCTGGGGGTATTTGATTTATACGGGGAATATTTCAACGATATGGCCGTTGTTCGGAACCGGCAACCAACTGCTCGCGACGATTGCTCTGGCGGTGACTACGACTTTCCTGATTAACATGGGCAAGCAGAAGTATGCATGGATCACGGCGCTTCCCATGTGTTTCGTGGGCGTCACTACACTGACGGCGGGCGTGCTTTCGATCAAAAACATTTTCTGGCCGCTGACCTCCAAGCCGGGACAGGTGTTTACCGGCTATCTGGATACGGTGCTCATGAGCATCTTTATTGCAGGTGTAATTCTGGTAGTGTTTGATGCGGTGCGGCGTTGGATTGCGGTGCTGAACGGCGCTCCCGCGCCGGTGGAGGCTTTCGGTCCTCCACTTACCGTCGAAGGTGAAGTGAAGATGGGTTGCTGTTAGATGTTACGATTCTTGCGCGTACTCGTATATTACGGCGCAGCGCGTCCAAAGCGGTAGGCAAGGCTCACGCTCGCGTAGGCAGGGATACGAACGCCAACAACTTCCTGGATGTCGGACGGATAGAAGTTCTCAGTTGTCTGTCCGGTGTAGCCGCCGGCAATGAGAAAATTGACGCCAGCAGTAAGGCGGCCATCAAGGAACAGCCGAACCATTGCGCCTCGAAACTCCTTGACCGGAGTTCCTGTGCATTCGGCATTCAGGTTTGCTGGGTTGCATCCTGTACCCAAAGGCTTGGTGCCCACGTATTCGAATTCCCCGCGCGCTTGCAGCCGAAAGGGGAGCTTTTGAATTGTTCCCAGTAAATCAAGAATTGTTCTCGGCGCCTCAGGGGTGGGTTGTCCCGTGTCGAGATCGCGCGCATCGGCTTTGGAGAAAGTTGCCAACAGCGAGCCTTGGCTGAAGTTCCGGCGCACTGTGGCTGTCATGAATCGAAGGCGGCTTGGGCCTTGGTTGAACTGCAGCCCGGTATCGGGGTCTAGCTTGGCCAGTTCTGCGCTGCTCGTGACGTGGCCCAGAGTGAGGCGGAAATCCGTCCTGGCGATGGTCTTGCTGGCGACGATCTGATACGAATGCGATGTAGCTACTGGACTGCCGGCTGTAGTTCCAGTGCCGATGCGGGGATCCTCGGTAAAGAAGGCTTGACCGAAACTGAGAGAGATGAGGGGAACGTACCACGACTCTTTGGGAAGGAAAGAAACCGTAGCCTTGGGCGAGTTAACGCCTGCCCATTTCTGAAACGAATTCTGCGAGTGCAGAATGTCGTCATTCCCGACCTCGATTTCATCGCGACGCCAGCCAAGGTAGTAGCGGAAGTAGCGCGCCAGGCCGCCCTCGGCAGCAATATAGGGGGTTAGCGATCCGATTGTGATGTTATTCGCGTCAACCGGAGTGAAAGGTCCATAATAGCTGGGGGCGCTGCGGTCGAAGAATCCGTAGTGATCGAGATCATCCTGTCGCGGCGCGTCGCGGTTATATTCAAAGCCTCCCAATAGCGACAAGTATTCGCCGAGTTTGTTCACATAGTTCGCGCTGCCGCCAACAACCGTACGAAATTCACTTTGCCGGATGAGGCCCTGACCAAAGTCTGAGAACAACGAGAGATTATAAGTACGAAAAAAGCTTGAGAGTTGGAGTTCCCGATTGCCGCTGAGTTGCCAAATATCGTTTAAGGCGATGAGTGCGGTATGGGTCTGGTCTTTCTGCCGCGGATCGATGGTGTCACCGTAATTCGGAAAATTGCTGTCGTATTGATTTTCCGCAAAGATCGGGACAAGTCCGGGAACATAGGAAACTCCGTAATAGCCAATTCCAAAAAAAGTGAGACGGTGTTCGCCGAGTTGGAACAATCGTTCGCCATTGAGTTTGTATTGCTGACGATGTTCCAGCCTGTCTAAGAAGCCATTGCCATAGGAGCCTTCGAAGGCCATCCATGAGTTAATGGAAGGGCTGAGACCGGCAACCAGATCAATGTCCCGATAGTCCCCGGTGAAGGTGATAAAGGGATCAAGGCGCGACCGGAACCCGTATGTGGCGGCGAGATTCACCGAGTGATTCCCTTCACGAACGTTGAACGCTCCGCCATCGACCTGAACGCTTTCCAAAACTTCCGGGATGAAGATGTTGGGGTCGGAATATCCATTGCCGTGGGCGTTGGCCGACAGATTATTGGGCACGAGGTAGCTGCCCACCGCGATGTACTGGGCAATCGGCTCACCGTGATCACCGGCTACGCCCGGCGCAAAATACTGCGGAGCTTTGAGGCCGCTGGAGGCGGTTTCTATGGGGTATCCAGGAATTGACACGGGAGCGCCGGGTCGCCCGGGATTTGCGTCAAGGAGGTCCTGCCGAACAAAGACCTTCTCACCGGGATCGGGAGAAAGCACGTTGGTTTCGTTCAGGTCCGCGGTCACGGTGACATTTTCGGTTCGAGGAGAAAGTTGGTCCATCCTAATCTCGATCCCCGAGTTGCCAATAGATCGGACCGTGATTGAGCGGACGACCGGACGGAATCCCGGGGCCTCAGCTTTGATGATGAATTCTCCGGGCGACCTGAGCTTCGCCACAAACTGCCCGTCGGGTCCCGAGACTGCGTGGGCGAGAACCTGATGCTGACCAACAATTTGGAACGAGGCGTCTGGCAGGGCTTTACCTTCGGGATCGACGACACGGCCTCTTAAGAGAATCTCCTGCGCGAGGATGGCGCCCGGCATCAGCAGCAGAAATAACAAGGCGACGACTCGCGCCAACCATCGCGGCTTGCAGCCTAAGCAGTCGAACTGAGCCCGAGAGAGTTTGATCTCTATCGAGGCGTCCATTGCGGGTGGCCGGAAAATAATCCATTGGCGAAACCGATCTGATAGGCGAGGAAAAGACCGAAAGCCAAGCTCAGTACGCCCGAAGCCAATCCCAGCCGATGAGAAAATTTTTCGTTCTTTTTTCCAAAGAACTTGAAGGCAGAAGCAATGCTCATCGTAATTAGCATCATTCCGCCAACCGTGCCGGCTCCGAAGACGAGGAGGTAAACAATTGCCCAATGCGGATTGCGGATGGTGGTGAGAATGAGGAGCGCAACCGCGGCCGAACCAGCGAGTCCGTGAACGATTCCCACGACCAACGGGCGCAACTGTTGGTAGAGACCGATCTTGCCAAACAACCGGTCCAGCAAGGTCAGAGGTGTCTGATCGATGTGCGAATGGGTTTCCGGACCGTGGCTATGAGCATGGTTGTGCACAAAGTCGCCATGAATGTGGGGATGAGAATGAACCAGGTCAGATTCTTCCCCGGGGGGTGCGATGGTGCGCGCCGTGCGCATGAAGCTCGCAATGTTCATTCCGCCGAGCACAATCAGCATGAGCCCCACCGAAAACTCCATCGAAAGCCCGATGCGGGCGGGAATGACCACATCAAAAAGAATGATGGCGGTGCCCACGACAAAAATTGTGAAGGTGTGGCCAATTCCCCAGAAGATCCCAGTGAGCGCGGCTTTCAGTAAGTTGCGCTGGCGGCTTACGATTGTGGTCACCGCAATCACATGGTCAGGATCGGTGGCGTGGCGCATCCCGAGGAAAAATCCCACCGCGATTATGGATAGAAAACTGATCATGGAGATCCGATAGCCCCGCTTAGATTACTTCGGCTGCTCGTGATTCATGCAAACGCTTTTTGAGAAAATCGAGGTGCTCCTCCATTCCCTCGCCGCTCTTCGCGGAAAGTTTAAACACGAGCATGCCCGGCCGCACAGCCTGGACATTACCATACGCAGCTGTCCAATCGAATTCGACCGCCTTCGCCAGGTCAATTTTGCTGACCACGGCAACATCGGCGCTGTTAAAAATTGTCGGATATTTGAGCGGCTTGTCCTCGCCTTCCGTTACCGAGATGAGAACAAGCCGAAGATTCTCGCCAAGGTCGTAGGACGAAGGACAGACCAGGTTGCCAACATTTTCAATAAACAGGAAATCAAGTTGGTTGAGATCCCATTCCTGGAGCGCGTTCTCGACCATTGCGGCTTCAAGATGACAAAGCGTGCCCGTGGTGATTTGCTTAACCGGGGCCCGGGAGCGGGCCAATCGGATGGCATCGTTCTCGGTAGCGAGATCTCCGACAAGCGCGGCTACGCGGTAATGCTGACGGAGCAGAGTGAGCGTCTTTTCCAAAAACATGGTCTTGCCCGAGCCCGGGCTGGACACAAGGCTGACGACAAACACGCCTGCCGCGCGGAATTGCTCACGCAGAGCACGCGCGGTTAGATCGTTCTGCTTCAGAACGTTCTTCCTGACCTCGATTAAACGGGGCTGCGATCCCATTCTTCAATCTCCAGTGCAACCACTTCGAGTTCCTTGCCCTGCACAATCTCGCCCGATGGAGTACCGCACTCCGCACAACAAAATAATTGGACGGAGCTGATGGGACGCTGCGCCTCGCACGTTCTGCAAAATATGAGAACCGGCAGTTCCTCGATAAGCAGCCGCGCGCCTTTCAACGGAGTATCTTCACACGCCATCTCAAAAGATCCCAGCAGCGCTTCTTTCACTACGCCGGAGAGCGCTCCAAGCTTCAGATGCACGGCACTTACTTGAATGCCACGCCGGTCTGATTCTTCTTGAGCCAACTCAATAATACTCATCGTGATCGAAAGCTCATGCATGGTTAATTGTTTCGATCCAATCCGGCAAATGCCGCTATGGCCGCCTGCCCTAAGCTGATGCCGCCGTCGTTGGGCGCAACCGCGTGGTTCGTCCAAATCTCGAAATGTTCGGCCTCCAACAGCGACTTGATATCTTTCAAGAGTAACTCATTCTGAAAAACGCCTCCCGAAAGAACCACAATACTAAGATTGTAGCGTTCGCCAATGCTAACCACAGCATCGCGCAGGCCATCAGCCAAGCCGAGTTGAAAGGCACGCGCAATCTCTGGCACGGAACGACCGCGAATCCTTTCGCGAACGACGGATTGAAGCAGCGGCCGAAAGTCCAATTCATGCTCCACGTGTGGAAACGGATACGCCTGGGTTGCCGGCGCGGCGCGGGCGAGTTGTTCCAGCCACATCGCGGCCTGGCCTTCAAACGTGACTTCGCGCGTAAAGCCGAGCAGTGCGGCCGCGGTATCGAATAGTCGTCCGATCGAACTGGTGGAAAATGTCCGGACACGTTTTTGGACTAAATCGACAGCCTGCCGGTAACGCGATGAGAAGTTGAAAGGTGGCGCAGTTAAATCGGGCAGCGAATCTAGCTGCACGAGAAAGCCAGCCGCAGCCTGCACGGGATATTGCGCCGCTGCGTCTCCGCCTGGCAGTGCCGCAGTCCGCAAATGCCCGACGCGCTCAAAGCCCTGTTTGATACTACCGACAAAAATCTCGCCACCCCAAATGCTGCCGTCATCTCCATAACCCGTGCCATCGAAACTGACTCCAACGACTCGCTTCTCCCATTCACCCCGCTCTGCGAGTACCGAAGCAATGTGGGCGCGATGATGCTGCACCGCGAGACTTTGCGGAATACCAAGCGCCAAGGCGTGGGAGGTGGAGGCGTATTGCGGGTGGGAATCGTGGGCGACAAGCAGTTCTTCAGGCCTTACTTCATACATCGAAATTAAATCCTGAATTGTTTCTTCAAATGCGTGCAGCGATTCGTAATGGCCCAGGTCACCGATGTGCTGACTCATAAATGCCTGGCCATCGACAACGAGTGTGATAGTGTTTTTCAAGTCGGCGCCAACAGCCAAAATCGGTCGCCCAATTGGCAAGGTCGCTACCGCGCCTGGAGCATAGCCCCGCGCGCGCCGAACAATGACGGGGCCGAACACTCCATCGCGCACCACCGAGTCATCCACTCTTCGAGCAATCGGGCGCTCTCCCATCAAAAATGCATCTGCGATTTCAGAGAGCCGGTCGAGCGCTTCTTCATCCTCGTAAGCGATCGGCTCGCTCGATCGATTCGCGCTGGTCATTACCAGGACTTCCGGTGCACCCGCTGCGAAGAGCAAATAGTGCAGAGGCGTGTAGGGCAACATAACACCGAACTCGTTACTTTCTGGAGCAACCTGTGCGTCTACTTGGGTGAGGTCGGATTTCGCTGGCGCGAGCACAATGGGTCGTGCGCTAGATTGGAGCGGTCCTTCAGCCTCGGCGGAAAGCTCGATCAAGCCGCGCGCAACTTTCAGATCTCTGGCCATAATCGCGAAAGGCTTTTCCTTGCGATATTTGCGTTCACGCAAAGCCGCCACGGCTGCGGGATTCGAGGCATCGCACACCAGGTGGTAACCGCCCAGTCCTTTCACCGCGAGAATGCTTCCGCTCTTAAGGAGCTGCGCAGCGTAACGGATGCTCTCTTCGCTTCCGCGTACGTCTTCATCCCCTCGGCGCAAATAGTAGCTCGGTCCGCAGGCGGCGCAGGCAACCGGCTGTGCGTCGAAGCGGCGATTGCCGGGGTCTCGATATTCTGCGGCGCAGTAGTCGTCGAGCGGCCAATCGCGCATTGTGGTGTTCGCCCGGTCATAAGGCAGTCGCAAGACGACCGTGTATCGTGGACCGCAATTCGTACAGCTGATGTAGGGGTACCAAAACCGCCGGTCGGCTGGGTCAAACAATTCCTTCAGACACTCATCGCAAACGGGAAGGTCCGGCGAAATGCGGACGGTAAGGCGCTCGTGCCGATGGCTTTCGCGAATCGTGAATCCAATCAGGCCAACCGGATCCGCGCTAAGGACTTGGATGTCAGTGATGCTGGACGCTGGCGGAGGCTGCGATTTCAAATCCCGGACAAATGCCAGCAATCCCTTCTCGGCGCCTTCCAGAAAAATCTCAACCCCTCCCTCGCCATTGAGCACCCATCCGGCGAGCGTTTTGGCGCGGGCCAATCGATATACGAAGGGACGAAAGCCGACGCCTTGCACCACTCCGCGAACACGAATGGAACAAGCGCTGGGCATTCTTACTCCACATCCACGAAGCAACTGCGGCCTTGCCAGCCGATCTGGACCACCTTGCCATCTTCCACCAGGACGGGCACGCCGCGTTGTCCCGCAGCCAATTCGCGCATGCGGCCACGGGCAGCGGTGTCGGCCTCGACGTCGTACTCAACGAAATCGCAGCGCTTCCATTCCAACCACTCGCGCATTTCCTGAGTATGCGGGCACCGCGCTGTGCCAAAAAGTTCAAGCTTGGCCACGGCTTAGCACCTCCAACGTATCGCGGAGGATGTGGTAGATAGACGCTTGCACTTCCTGAATGCGAGGGATGTAGTCGCATTGGACGACCAGTGGAAAGTCGGCCAGAGCTCTGCGCCGAATCTCGCCACCGTCATAACCCAGCAGCGCAACCGTCAACAATTTCCGCTTGCGGGCTTCTTCCAGCGCCATGACAATATTACGGGAGCCGCCGCTGGTGGAAATAGCGATGGCGACATCCTCCGGATGGGCCTGCGCGATGAGTTGCCGCAGAAAAATCACTTCCGTGCCCACGTCATTGGCGACGGCCGTGATGTTCGCGGGTTCCAGCGAAAGCGAGACGGCCGGAATGGGGCGATAACCGGCCGGAGGCAATATGCAATCGATGGCAAAATCATTCGCGTCTGTCGCCGATCCGCCATTGCCGAACAGAATAAGCTTGCCGCCTTTTGCGAGGCGCTCATGAATCGCCAGCGTCGCGCTACTTATTTGTTCAGCCTGCTCACGCGCCACTTGTGCGCGCAGTCTCGAATCGTCCTGCACCTTCATCCCAATCGAGGCGGCAACTTCCGACAGTAAGTCAGGGGTTTGTTGCTTTTCCTGGCCAAGAAACGGGTAAAGAAAGCCGGCGTCTCCAACGTCGTGGCCCAACTCCCGATGTTCCAGAAATACGTGTACGCTCTCCCACAATGTGTGGTAAAGAATTTCAATCATTTCCTGATGAATAAATGGATCCGGCGTGAATGCTTCGACGGCATAGGAACCTTGCAAGCCAGGAAGAGCGAAAGTCAACGCTTTTCGTACATGGGCAAAATTCAAAGCAGAACGAATCTCAGCGTCTCCCTCAGGGGGCCCGAATCCCATGACGATATCTTCGGGATGAAGAATCGCCTCCAACCACGGACGGAAAAGCATGGAAAGATCGAGGGCCGGAAGCGCGCGCTTTCCGACGATCACAGGATGAACAAATTCAACGGAAACATGCTGGGCATCGGTTGCATACGGACCGCGTCCAAATGCGAGTAAGCGGCCTCCGCTGAGAAAGCGCTCGGACATCGAGCGGCAGGCCTCCGCCAAGCGGGGTGTTTCCCGAGAAAAAAAATCTTCGATGATCCGGTTCCGCGCGAGCAGGCGCTCTTCCACTTGAGCTGCCAGCCCACATATTGTGGCCATGGCACCAACCAAACAAATCTTAACAAATGCGCGGGAGGGGATCACCGACCAGCATATCCACAATCCTGCTGCCACCATAACGCGTGGTGACTAGAACCGCGCCGCACGGCTGTTCGCGGACTTCTCCGATAATCTGCGCATCCTCACCGCCGGGCGCCGCGCTCAGTGCGTTAAGTGCGGCGTCCGCGTATTCCGGTGCAACCACGGCGAGGAACTGGCCTTCATTCGCAATGTGCAAGGGATCGAGGCCTAACAGTTCACAGGCGCCGCGCACGGCGTCGCGAACTGGAATCGCTTCTTCCATGAGAACAATGCCGAGTCCGCAGTCGCGGGCAAGTTCGTTCAGCGATGTGGCCACGCCGCCACGCGTCGGGTCGCGCATCCAGCGGATGCCGGGCCCAGCTTCGTGGGCCATAGCATCAACTAGGGGCAGAACAGAACGAGTATCGGAGCGGAGGTCGGCTTCCAGATCGAGTTCTCCGCGCGCTAAGAGAATTGTGATGCCATGATCGCCGATCGGGCCAGAGAGCAGAATCCTATCTCCCGCACGGACCGTTTTTGGATCGATCTTCAAACCATGAATAGGCCGTCCAATGCCGGTTGTGGAGATATACATGGAATCGGCTTTGCCATGCTCGACAACCTTGGTGTCGCCGCCCGCAATCGTAACTCCGGCTCGTCGCGCCGCGGATCCCATGGCACGCACCTCAGCCTCAAGCACAGGCGTGGGTAATCCGGCTTCCAGCACATAAGTGGCGACCATGGCCTCGGCTCTGGCTCCCGAAACGGCGAGATCGTTTATCGTTCCGTTCACTGCAAGTTCTCCGATGGAGCCGCCGGGAAAGCTCAGGGGCTTGACGACGAAGCTGTCTGTAGTGATGGCGATCTTCGTTCCGCCAAAATCAAGATGAGCGGCGTCTCCTAATGGTTCGGAAGGCGATGCAAAAAGGAGAGGAGCAAAGAGGCCTTCCACGAGCCTGCGGCTGGCTTTACCTCCGGCTCCGTGGGCCATCTCGATCTGCGGTTCGCGGAAGCGGACCTTAGCCGGTTGGGCTTGCGGCGGAGCGGCGGCCTCGGTAACGTTCAAGCCCCCGAACTGATGCTGGTCACCATCGCCGTTTTGCGGTGTTCGTAATTGAAGTATGCTGCGCATGATCCCTCGGATGAAACCATGAGTGCACCAATCGGATGTTCGGGGGTGCATTCGTTGCCAAAGAGCTTGCATTGATGAGGCTTCAGCACTCCTTTGAGCACTTCTCCGCATTGCGCGGCCTTGGGATCGGTTACTCGCACTCCAGGAATCTCGAAGCGCCGCTCCGCATCCCATTCCGCATAACTTTCCCGCAGGCGTAAGGCTGATTGAGAAATGAAGCCGAGTCCCCGCCATTCAAAATAGGGCCGCAACTCGAAGACTTCCGCCATGGCCCGAAGAGCGGCGCGATTGCCTTCCCAAGGAACCACGCGCTTGTATTGATTCTCGATCCTGGCCTCATCCGCTTTCAGTTGGCGCAGCACCATCACGATGGACTGCAGAATATCCAGCGGTTCGAATCCGGAGACGGCAAGCGGCTTATTTTCATTCTTCGCGATCCACTCGTACGGCCGGCATCCGATCACCGTGGACACGTGTCCCGGCCCGATGAATGCATCGATGCGCATGTCGGGAGAATCGAGAATTGCGCGGATGGCAGGAATAATCGTGACATGATTGCAGAACACCGAAAAATTGTGGACGCCTTGAGCCTTTGCTCGCAGCAGCGTGAGCGCCGTCGATGGAGCTGTAGTCTCAAATCCAATGGCGAAAAACATCACGTGCCTGTCGGGATTTTTTTCGGCCAACTTGAGGGCATCAGCAGGAGAGTAAACAATGCGCACGTCCATGCCGCGCGCCTTATGCTCTAAAGGGCTGCCCAGAGTGCCCGGCACCCGCATCATGTCACCGAAGGCGGTGAAGATGACCTCGGGATTCTGTGCGATGGCCAGGCCATCATCGATCCTGCCCATCGGCAGCACGCAGACGGGGCAACCCGGACCGTGAATGAGTTCGATGTTCGATGGCAGGAGATCTTTGAGGCCGAAGCGGTAGATGGCATGAGTGTGTCCGCCGCATACTTCCATGATGCGGTAATGGCGGCTGGGATCAGCGAGACGGCGGATCTCGGCCGAGGTTCTGGTGATGACCTCGGGCTCGCGAAATTCGTCGACAAACTTCATGCTCGATCCTTTGGCAAACTAGTTTTGAGGTGCTTCACGAGGCTTCCGGGTTCTCTGTGTTTTCCAGGCCGTAGCCTTGAATTTCTTGCATAGCCGCTTCCGCTTCGCCCAACGCTCTCAGCGTGCGCATCTGGTCAAGAGCGTCTTGTTCGCTGATCTTGCTCATGGCGAAGCCGACATGGATGAGCACCCAGTCTCCCTTCAGCGGCAAGTTGTCCTGCAAGAGTCCCAAGTCAACCTTGCGCCGGACACCGACTACATCGATCACCGCGATATTCGGCTGGTCGGGAAAAAGCTCGATGACTTGTCCCGGTATGGCGAGGCACATAGAGTTACTCTTTCCTTCGAGCCAGGATATTGAACGAAAACTTTAATTCGTCTTTCACCTTCAGCGCGCCTCCGGCCACAGATGCAAGTTTCAAATCATAGTCGGTCTGCAGCAGTGAAAACTTTCCGAATGCGCGCAAGGAATCCTCGGTGACGGCGACTCGCGCAGTGACAATCTGCGAGTGAGTTACACCGTGCACGGTCAAATTGCCATTCAGTGTGACCGAATATTGACCTTCGCCGGCCTTGGTGGCAGCCAGATTCGAGCACTCGTAAATAATCTCCGGATATTCCGCAGTCTCAAGAATATCCTGCTTCATGGCGCGCTCGATTTCATGCCGGTCTTTGTCGGAAATGTCGTCCCTGACTGCTAAAGAATCCGCTTTGATTGTGACTTGGAGGGAGGAATGCGCGATGTCCTCCGGGTCGACTTCTGCTGCGCCCGAGAAATCGCGAATAGCGATCTTGGGACTGTGCCCGAGCACCGACAGCAATCCTCCAGAGAAAACTTGCACCGTGAACTCGCTAGCTCTCGCGTCAGTGACGTAGTGAACGCTAGTCTCCGTCGATGGTCCCATTAGTCGTCTCATCCCTCACATGTTCCGCAGTTTTAAGTACCTGTCAAAATCGGGTAACGCCGCTGTTAGAAGACTGCCCACCCCGATTTGCCCGAGATAACGGCGGACGATTGGGTTGGAAAGGATCATTCCAGTCCCAAACAGAATGAGGGCCGCCCCACCGAGCAGGTACAACGTCTCCTTGTCAGTTCCAAAGTGATTGGTATCTTCAGACGATCGCATGGCCACGGCAATCTCCTTTCAATTTGTCTCATTCAGTTTTGCTGCCAGGTCTTGCTGCCAGGTCCTGCTGCAACACTTCATCCCCGATCAATATTTTTTTGATCAGCGATTCGACTAATTTCACCGCTTCATCAATGACAGCTGCGATCGGCTCGCTCAGGCCCATCTGACCTTCTTCCGGGCCGAGCGTGCCGGGTTCACAGCCGACAAGAAGCACTCGTTTCAAAGGACCCATGGAACTGGCCAGCCGCAGCACATTCAAGGGGTTCATACTATGGGCTTCGACCGCACTTTGCTGCTCATCGGGACCGCCAAGGTCACTGAGATCGGGTTCAATGACGTAGAGAGTGCCCGCTGGTTCGCCCCGCGGACATGCATCCAGCAGAATGGTTGTGTCGTATCCGTCAAGTAAAGCGTAGGCCAGGTCGTAGCCTCGGATACCGAAGTCGGTCACTCGAACGGTTGCCGGCAACTCGCGACTGGACAAGCGGCGCGCCACTTCGACCCCGAAAGCGTCGTCGCCAAGAAAAATGTTGCCGATACCGGCGACGAGAATGCTGGGCGGTTTCACCGCATGGGTTTTGTCATCGTCGCCGGGAGCCAGAGGCTCAACTTCCTCCGGAGTAAAGAAAAAACGGTGGCCAGGTTGGCGCAACATGCCAATATCTCTACCTGGATCATCATCGACGACGATACCGAGATGAATCTTGCCCTCGTAATCCTGCTCGATCGACTCAATGATCGCAGTCTTGCCCGTAAGAGCAATGTCCATGACATCCCCGCCCGCGCGAGGACGAAGCTTGACGCGGCTGCCGGGACGCACACCAATGCCGGAAATACGCAGGTCGTCCATCGGCTTCTTGGCTTCCAGGAGATGCCATTCCCATTCGTTCATGACATCTCCTCTTTCAATGAGCGCAAGTCTCTGAGGGTTCCGTGAAGCTTCGCGAGGTGCTCGATCGGTAGAGCTTCGGTTCTTTCGAGAATCCTGCGGGCGCGGACATCGGTATTTCGCATCTCGCGCTTCTCGTCGTCCGTCATGGTCATGATGCGCAGCGCGAGGATCTCATCAATCTCCGTCCCGTCGAACAAGTCGCCCGGGCTCTCCGGGGCAATTTGCGGGTAATCGTAAAGAATGATGGGTGAGGCGAGCATGGTGTCGCACTCGCCTTCCGTTCCGACCAGAACAGGCCACGCTCCAATGTTTTCGCAGCTGGCGGCGAGAGTCTGCAGATCCTGCGGCGGCTCGAGCAGGGACACGAATTGACCGTCCGCAACGCCCAGCAAAGTGTGGGCAGAGACGAGCGACCGCATCAGCGCTGAGTCCCGGCTAGTCTGATCGGCGTTGCCCTCCCAGGGAGTGAGGTTAGTCACGCGTACCTGCAGTTTGAATAGATCGTCGGCTGCGCGCATCGCGCTTATTTCGACTCTACCGTGAACCGATTCTTGTTTCCGATCGACCCTCCCGACATGATCGCCGCTTTCATCGCGCAAAGACTCCGTTTCCTCTTTTGCGGGGAAAACAAAACTCCACTGCAACGGTTCTGCAGTCAGTGCATGCAAATTGCGTTCCGGCACGGTCACTTCAAACTCGATGGCCTCTTGCCAAGGCGCCGATGGCATCATGGCGGGATCGGCCAGGTCGCGCACGGTTCGAGCTACTAACTTCAGGAAGCGTACTCTTGCTTCGACCGCCGGAGAGCCGCCCTGGATCAGACATTCCGTTTGCATCGTCGAGGCATCCGAGCCAGTCTGCGCTTCGCTGTAAGACTGCGGATAGAGGACACCAAAATTGAAGCGCTGACGATTCTTCACCGAAGACGGACGGTAGGGATAGAGCATGTACCCTTCGTAGAGCACGGCTTTGGCGATGGCGTCGATGAGTTTGGTATTCATCGCTTCACCGTTTCTTCAAGCGCGGGAAGCAAGCTCTCCAACGCTTGCTCCCAGGTGGGGATTCCGTGCTCGACCTTATATTGATAAATTCGTTCGAAGACATCGCGGCGCAAACAAAGCCAGGCGCCGTTGGGATAATAGATATCCATCATTTCGTGCCAGGCTTTCACAGGAAGGCGGAAACGCGCCTCTTTATCCCAGGGAATTGGCGCCACCTGCAGATTTCCTTCTCCGTCGGCATAGAAAACGGTTCCACTGAACAGAAAATTCAACGGAACATCGCCATCGGCCAGGCCGTAAAAATATTTCGTTGCCGCCACATTGAAATCGAATGTGCAGGGCACGGGAACGTCGACCAAAGTGTTGTCGGTAAAGGCGGGGGCGACCACGCTGGCATGAGTCCACAGCATGGTTTTCAAAGTCTGGCTCCAGCGTTCCGCTTCGCCGAAAAGATCTTTAAGATGGCCTTGATCGTCCGGAGTATATTGCCTTCGCGTCACCTCCAGCTGAATCTGACAGCGCAACGCGACCGAATGTACGGTTTCATCCGGTGTGGCGTTGGTGATGCGAAGCTTGAACAGCAGCGTGGGCGCCACGGTGAAGCGCTGCGGTTCTGCCTTCTCGATTTGGAAGCTGAGGTCAGGCATTCGCTTCCTCTTTAATCACCGTGGCCCGTTGCTTTAATCCATCGAAGAAGCCGCCAATTTGCTGCCAGACTTCGGTTCCACCGGACAGGCCGTGCCAGTTGGCGCGAATCAGGCCAACTAGTTTGTAACACTCATCGATGGGGAGCACATAATACTCCGGAGCGGTAAATCCGCGCGCATGTCCAACGCGATTGACCAGGAGAGCTTCGACGTCAGATTCCATTTCAAGAAGGATAGAATTTGCATCTTCGATATCCTTCCAAGTTTCAAGCGGCAGCAGAGATTCTGTTGCGCCGGCAGGGCTTGGATAGAATGCGACCACTCTCGCGTCGGGTGTGCTGCGAAAAAAGAACGCCATGCTGATGGGCACCATAAGGCTTTCCCACTGGCCATCGGAGAGATGAAAATCCGCCAGGGCCAGAACGCGCCGGGGCACACGCTTGTACTTTGTCCCCATGCCACTGAATAAAATGGCGCAGGCGTTACAGGTACACAGCAGCTTCCGGGTGCCGGGCTCAATCAGGTGAGGGTGATCGGATACGACTTCGGCGCTGCAAAGCTCACAGCGCTCCGCATCCCGCTTGCGCGGCCGGATGAACTGGCGGAGCGATCCGAATGCGCTCTCGTATCCCGGTTGGACTGCTTTCATTCTTTGCCTGTGATCAACTTATTTAACTGCGTGCTGGTTCAATTGCTGCGACTTAAGACGAATCGCTCAAGACACAGGGGCGTTTGCAATCGCGCCGCCCAACTTGCCTAGCGGCACAAATCCCGCCGAACCGGCCTCTTCCTCGAGGCCCTCAATCGACAAGGCGTTCATGTCGGGTGCAGCCTCATAGAGTGCCTCCTCGACCATGGACTTGAGAGTCTTCGCTGTCGATCCACATGCATGGCCGATAACTTGCAGGTGCAGGCGAACTACGTTACTTTCAAAGCTGACTAACTCTAATTCACCACCACCCTTGCGCACCCGGGGTTGAATCTTCTCGACAGCCTGTATCACACGACTCTCGATGTCCAAAGGGTGAAGACCATAGAGGATCAGGATGCTGCGGACCAGAGGATCACGACCCAAGTCATCGATAGTGCGTTGCCCTGAATCGCCGCTGCTGGCGACGATTTCCATCACTCGCTCTAAACCGACGGAATGCAAATCCAGAAGGAGCTGGACTAACGTCTTTGCGCTCGCGCGAGACTCCGGGTCCGCGATGTTTTCCAAGTCGCGGACTAACTCTCCGATACGCTGAACTTTTATCTGGAAATCTTTGTCATCTGTCATAAATTTTGTTGAGCCAAGGGTTTATCAG
This sequence comes from Acidobacteriaceae bacterium, assembly GCA_003131635.1. Lineage (GTDB taxonomy): Bacteria > Acidobacteriota > Terriglobia > Terriglobales > Acidobacteriaceae > Sulfotelmatobacter. Next base: position 10,122 of record PKVZ01000266.1, on the reverse strand, counting down.
ATACTCGTTCTATCAGATAACCCTAAGGAGTGAGGGCTACTCCGCGGCCCTCACTCCTTTCGCTTTCCCGCCCATTTCACACTTAACGCTGCACGCCAAACATCGGCGAATGTTGGGTCTTGAGAACCTTTCCACCGCCGAGATACATGTGCACGCCGCAGGGCAAGCACGGATCAAAGCTACGCACGGCGCGCATAATGTCGATACCTTTGAACTTATCGGGACCGTTCTCCTCGAAGATGGGAGTATTCTGCACCGCATCTTCATACGGACCGGGCGTGCCGTAAATATCCCGCGGATTGGCATTCCATGGTGTCGGAGGATACGGATGATAATTGGCGATCTTGCCTTTGCGGATCACCACATGATGAGAAAGAACGCCTCTGACTGCTTCGTGAAAGCCACAGCCGATGGCCTCTTCCGGCACTTTGAAATCAGACCAGGTCTTGGTCTTGCCGGCGTGAAGCTCTTCCATCGCTCGCTCCGCGAAGTAAAGCGCGCACCCAGCAGCGTAGGCCTGGAAGTAAGTTCGTGCGCGGTCGCGCTCGATGGCATTGCTCCACTTCGGAATCTTCCACTCGAACTCGACCTCGGGCTTCGACATGGTTTTCGGCAGATAAATCTTCACGCTGTTGCCGGTGGCTTTGATGTAGCCGATGTCGACGATTCCGGCGAGGGCCGTTGCCCACAACCGAGCAATCGGCCCGCCGCCGGTATCGAGAGCCAGGTGATCGCCGGTGCGTTTATCCAGCCAGCGTGGCGACATTACCCATGTGTACTTGCCGTTGAAATCGCGCTTCTGCGGCCGAGGGATTGTGGTTTGGTTCCAGGGATGGTTCTTGTCGACCGGATTGCCGAGAGGATCGGTTTTCACAAAAGTTTCCGAGTTTTTCCAATCGTCGTAATACGAACTGCCCAGCAAAATCCGCATATTCAAGTTGATGTCGACTAAGTCAGTTGTGAGCAACTTGCCGTCGACGACTACGCCGGGGGTGACGTACATAGCGCGTCCCCATTCCGTCATGTGTTCGTACTTGTAGTCACAAACCTTGGGATTCTGAAACGAACCCCAGCAGCCCAGCAGAATGCGGCGGCGGCCAACTTCTTCGTATCCCGGCAATGCGTCGTAGAAGAAGTCGAATAAGTCGTCGTGCAGCGGGAGAACCTTCTTCATGAACTCGACGTACTTCATCAGGCGGACGATGTAATCGGTGAAAAGTTGCACGGTGGGTACGGTTCCGACTCCGCCGGGATAAAGCGTGGAAGGATGCACGTGGCGGCCTTCCATGAGGCAGAACATCTCGCGGGTCATGCGGCTCATCTGCAGAGCTTCAAGGTAAAAAGATCCGGTGAAGGGATTGAGCGCCCGCATAATATCTGCGATGGTGCGGAAGCCGTGTTCATTCGAGTGCGGGGCCGGAGTGGATTCGGCCTTGGCCAAAACTTTCGGGTTAGTTTCTTTCACCATCTGCTCGCAGAAATCAACACCCACCAGGTTGTCCTGGAAAATGTTGTGATCGAACATGTACTCGGCGGCTTCGCCGAGATTGACGATCCATTCCGCGATGTCGGGTGGCCTTACTCCGAATGCCATGTTTTGCGCGTAGGTCGCGCAAGTGGCATGGTTGTCGCCACAGATACCGCAGATGCGGCTGGTGATGAAGTGGGCATCGCGCGGGTCTTTGCCTTTCATGAAAATGCTGTATCCGCGAAAGATGGAAGACGTACTGTGACACTCGGCAACTTTCCTGGCGTCGAAGTCAATCTTGGTGAAGATCCCCAGGCTGCCGACGATGCGCGTGATCGGGTCCCAATTCATTTCAACCAAATTCCTCGATTTGCTGGGAACGTCTTTCGTCGGCGCAGTGATGGTGCTCATAGTAATCGCTCCTTTAGCTGTGCAGTCGGTCGTGTAACCAGTAGCCGAGCTTCTAAGAAAATCTTTTTCTAATAAGATCGCGGGTGATAACCGGTGGTCAGTTCCGCCCGCGGGTGCCGCCACTTGGGTTCTTTGTTGACGGTGTTTTGGGTAATGCTGCGCAGCGATCGAATGGCGCGGCCATATACGCTTATCCCCGAGCTCGATACGTGAGCCCCTGGCGGTTCGTCCATGAAGGGCATGAACTTGTCGGGGAAACCTGGCATGGTACAGCCGATGCAAATGCCACCCACGTTTGGACAACCGCCAATGCCCGCCATCCACCCACGTTTGGGAACATTGCAATTGACCACCGGGCCCCAGCATCCGAGCTTCACAATACATTTCGGAGAGCCGTAGACTTCCGCGAAATCGCCCTGCTCATAGTAGCCCGCGCGGTCGCAGCCCTCATGCACGGTCTTGCCGAAAAGCCAGGTCGGGCGCAGTTGATCGTCCAAGGGGATCATGGGCGCTAAACCAGCAACCTGATAGAGGAGGTACAGCACGGTCTCCATAAAGTTGTCGGGCTGCACCGGGCATCCCGGGACGTTCACGATTGGTAATCCAGCCTTGGAGCGCCAGTCCCAGCCAAGATAGTCGGCTAAGCCCATGCAACCGGTGGGATTTCCCTCCATGGCGTGAATACCGCCGTAAGTCGCGCAGGTTCCGATGGCGATCACTGCCAGCGCCTTGGGCGTAAGCCGGTCGATCCACTCGTTAGTGGTGATGGGCTGGTTCGTCTCGGGATTGGTTCCCATGGCCGCCCAGTAGCCTTCTCGCTTGATGTTCTCGTTGGGGATCGAGCCTTCGACGACGAGGACAAATGGTTCCAGTCTGCCTTCTTCGGCATCGTAAAAAAACTTCATGAAGTCATCCCCGACTTCGTAAGCCAGGACAGGATTGTGCAGATGAACCTTGGGTAAGCCAGGGATCGCGCCCAACACCACGTCCTCCACGCTGGGTTGAGTGGCTGCCGTGATCGAGACTGAGTCTCCATCGCAGCCCAAGCCAGCGGTGATCCATAAAATATGAACTTCTTTGACCGCTGGAGCCTTTTGGGTGGATCGACCATACGGAACAGTAGAGGTTCCCATAGCTGGATTGCTCCTTTCCGAAACACAGACCGATTGCTCTGAATTGCAAACTCCTGCGTGCGACTGCCGGAGATCGCAAATCCCAGTAACGCTGACGGTTAGAATTAAAAATTAAAATCGAAGGATAGAATCGACCCATTGCCGAAAGTGGACAAGGGCAGTGGCCCTGTTTTATTTCTCCAAGGAAGTCCTAAATACCACATCAGGGAATCCCTTAGGGCAGGTCGAGGAGGTTGACTAAGAGGCGGTCTTTTCGCGGACGTTCCATTCGACAGCGTGCTGTACGAGTTCCCGCGCACTTCGCAAAGAAAGTTTTTCTTTGATATGCGCCTGATAGGACTCGACAGTCTTGACGCTGAGATGCAGCGCCTCGGCAATTTGACGCGTTCCATGACCTTCCCCAATTAAGCGGAAGACTTCCAGTTCGCGGTCGGTCAACTCGGAGACCGAAGAATGTTCTGACGGATTGGCGCCGCGAACGTAATGTTGCAGCATGCTGTTGGCGATCTTTTCGCTGACGTAGATTTCTCCGCTCAAGATGCGCCGAAGCGCGACCAACACTTTTTCGGTGGCCTCCTGCTTCATAATGTAACCGTTGGCGCCCGCGCGCAGCGCCCGCTCCGCGTAGATGGACTCGTCATGCATCGAAAGAATCAGGACAGGCAGACGCGGTGAATTTAGGCGAATGTTTTTAAGAAGCTCCAAGCCGTCCGGGCCGTTCAGCGAAATGTCCACAATCAAAATATCTGGGCGCACGGCTAGAATCGCCGACAAAGCCGAGTGCATTTCTTCGGCTTCACCACACACCGCGAGATCCGATTCCTGATTGATCAGTAATGTCAAGCCCTGCCGCACAATGGGGTGATCGTCAACCACGAACACCATTTTTTTTCTGGCCGTGGAATTGCCACCAACGGATTTTGCGATCATGAACGACCTTCTTCCATCTTAATTTTGGCGTCCGGAAGCGGAAATAGACAGGTGACGGTAACTCCGAAATTGCCGCCGGTCTCGACCTTCAACGATCCACCGATCATGCGCGCTCGATAATTCATGATTTGCATACCCATGCCCGAGCGGTTGGTGGCGTTTTGGGGCAGGCTGGAACCATCGTTTTCTATTCTTAGGGTTCCGTATCCTTGCCTTGCGGAAAGGCTGATTTCGATATTCTTCGCTTGCCCGTGTCTGATTGCATTATTCACCGCTTCCTGAGCGATGCGATAAAGATGAGTGGAGACGTTGGCATCATGGATGAGAACCGGGCCATTCGCGCACAAGCGACAAGAAATGTGAAAGAGATCTTCTACCTCGGCGGCCCAACGTTTCAGGGCTGACATGAGACCGTGAGCATCGGAAGCCACGGGAAGCAACCCATGCGCCAACTGCCTGGTTTTATTGATGGCCTCATTCACCAATCCGACGATCCGGGTCGCTTCGGTAGCTTCGGCAAGGCCTTTCTCGGCGAGCTTCTGTTCCTGAACCTTGCTCATGAATGCGATCCCGGTAAGGTGTTGCCCCAAACCGTCGTGCAGGTCCTGACCGATGCGACGCTGTTCGGCGGCGCTGATTTCGAGGATTGCCTTCTCCAGCCGTTTGCGCTCGGTGATGTCGATTCCGGTTGCGATAATGTAGGCGGGAGATCCATTTTCTCCCGGAAGAATTGTGCTGGACCAGGCGATCAGCCGGCGTGAACCATCGCGCCCGACCAACGAAGTCTCATAATCTTTTGTGCTGTTCTCCACGCGCAACTGCTCGACGATCAGTTTGAAACGCCCGGCTTCTTCCGGAACGACGCAAAGATCCCAGAGGTATTTCCCTTCGACCTCGGCGAAGGAATATCCGGTCACCTGCTCACAAGCTCGGTTGAAGCGGACGATGCGGCCCTGCGGATCGAGAACCACCACCAGTGATCCAACCGTGTGAAGAATTGCGGAAGCCACATTACGTTCCTGCTGCAACTCTTCCTCTACCTGCTTGAGTTCGGTGATGTCAAAGCCAATGCCGTGGATGAACCATGGGCGGCCGCTTTTCTTGCGGATCATCTTGGCTTCGCAATGAAACCAGACCACCCTGCCATCGCGTGCGATCACGCGGTAAGCAGAGCGCAGCGGCGTACCGGAAAGAAACATCTGAGCCGCCTCAACGCTCCAGCGCTGTTTGTCATCGGGATGGATTTGCTGATACCAGCGAATGGGATCCTCCAGCCATTCTTCCTGAGAAAAGCCCAGACTCGCTTCAATTTGAGGACTGACGTAGGCTTCTCCGATTCCGCGGTCGAGGTGAGCCATGAAGATTACGGCGGGAATTTGCTCGACCAGAGCGCGATAGATCGCGTCGGCCTTCGGGAACTCCTCTTCCTGATCTTCTTTGTCTTCGCTAAGCGAATCAGCGGATGCGGACTGGCGGGCGGAGTTGCTAAGAAATACTGCGGCAAGATCAATGAGGAGAGATTCCGCCTCCGCGGGAGTGATGACGTCCGCGCGGTTCGATTCAAGTTGGTCGAGTTGGGGAATTAATTCCCTGCTTCCAACGGGTACCATTACCGACCTCAAAAACTTCTGGCGAATCCGCGGCGTTAGACGTCGGGCTTCGACGCTTTCCGCCGCCAACTGGGTTCTTTGTTTAGCGAAGCTTGCGTAAACCTGCGTAACGCGTGGATCGCCCTGCCATAAGTCATTACCGCATTGGATGACAGAAGTGAACCCGGAGGCTGGTCCATAAAAGGCATGAATTTATCTGGAAAACCGGGCATGGTGCATCCGATGCAAATACCCCCGATATTCGGACACCCGCCGATCCCGCCCATCCATCCGCGCTTGCCCACATTGCACTGCACCACCGGACCCCAACATCCCAACTTTACGATGCACAGTTTCGATCCGTATTCGTCGGCAAATTCTCCCTGCTCGTAATAACCTCCGCGATCGCAACCTTCGTGAACGGTGGCGCCGAAAAGCCAAGTGGGACGCAGAGCTTCATCGAGCGGAATCATGGGGGCGCGACCGGAGGCCATGTACAGAAGGTAAAGAAGCGTTTCCATGAAGTTGTCCGGCTGCACCGGACACCCGGGGACGCACACGATCGGGATATTTGCCATTGACTTCCACTGCCACCCGAGATAATCGGGAAGGCCCATGCAGCCCGTAGGATTGCCTTCCATCGCGTGGATTCCGCCGTAGGTCGCACAAGTTCCCGCCGCCAACACCGCCCAGGCGCGGGGCGCCAAGCGATCGATCCATTCGCAGGTAGTGATCGGCTGGCCGGTTTCCTGATTTGTACCAAGAGACGCCCAGTAGCCCTCCTGCTTGTTGTTTTCATTTGGAATCGAGCCTTCGACGACCAGGATGAAAGGAGACAGATTGCCTGCGGCGGCGAGATGAAAAGGCTTCAGGAAATCATCGCCATTCGCCATGGCGAGAAAAGGATTATGCAAATGGACTTTGGGAATCCAGGGCATTGCGCCGAGGACAATGTCTTCGATACTGGGCTGGGTAGCGGCAGTCATGGCGATGGTGTCTCCATCGCATCCCAGGCCGGCGGTGATCCAGAGGATATCGATTTCCGGGATCGGCTGCGAAACCGGTGTGTTGCCTTCTCGACTCTGGGCGGTGTCAGGCAATCGACTTCCCCTCCGAAGGAATCGGCGAAAAGAAAGTAATGCTAGAAGCGCGCCGATCCGTCACCCACGGGCGTATTCTACATAATTCTCAGGGTTTTAGATCGGGTTCGCCAAGCAAAGGAACAAAGAAGTCAGAGAGCAGCCATGCGGCGCTGCAGGAGCAGGAAGTAGAGGGCCAAAAGGACAAGCAAGAATCCATTCACGCCCAGGACTACGGGTGCGGTAAAGATGGGAACCAGCCATCCTGATAAGAGGTTGCCCATGGGCATGCCTCCGCGGAAGGCGACGTTGTAGACGCTCATCACGCGGCCACGCATTTCGTTGGTCGTGATCAACTGCACCAGAGAATTTACAGTAGCGAAGACTGCCATCATCGAAGCGCCCACCAGCACGAGGATGAGTCCGCTGAGGGGTACGGATTTTGAAAGGGCGAATCCGGAAATTCCAGCACCCAGGCAGATCAGCGCGAGCAGCGCCACGAGCCCCTTCCGTTTGAAGTTGCCCGCGCTGGCGATCATCAACGAACCGAAGATCGAGCCAAGCCCCATCAGTGCGAGGAGATTCCCGTAAGTTTCCGGACCACGATGGAAGATGTCTTTTACGAATACGGGGATGTAGGTGCGCATCGGCATGGCCAGCGCAGTCATGCAGAACGCCAGCAGGATGAGGGCTTCCATCGAACTCTGCTTACGGGCGAACCGAATTCCCTGCTTCAGGCTGGCGAACATAGTCTCCGTAGTCTTTGCCGGGAGAAAGCGGGCGCTGATGAGCGAAAGCGAGATGATGGGAGCCAGGAAAGACAACGCATTCAAGCCGAAACACCATTTTTCCCCCAGCTTGGCTAAAGCCTGGCCCGCGAGTGCCGGCCCGACCATGACCGCCACGTTGAACTGGATGGAATTCAGCGCGATGGCATTGGGCATGTCGTCTTTCTCGACCAGGGTTGGGATCAGCGCCTGGTAGGCCGGACCGCCGAAGGCCTGGGCCAGCCCAGAAATGAATGAAAGACAGAGAATGTGCCAAACGTGCACCATGCCGGTTGTAACCAGGATAGTTAGCAAGCCGGCGGTAGCCATCTGCACGTACTGGGAGCCGAGCAGAATTTTCCGGCGCTCCACGCGATCGGCTACGACGCCTCCAATCAGCGAGAAAAGAAAGATGGGGATGCCGCCAAGAAATTGATCCAAGGCCAGCAGGAATGCCGAGTGGCTCAGACGGTAGATGAGCCAACCCTGGGCGACGATCTGCATCCAGGTGCCGATGCTGGAAGTGCAGGCGCCAATCCACATGAGGCGAAAATCGCGATATTGAAAAGCTTTAAAGACCCGGCGAATCACTCGGACGTCCCCATAGGCTCCCGCAAAAGCCTAACATGCGGCTTTACCGATTTTAGTAGGGCCGTCATTTTGTGTGGATCTTTCAAACGCAAGTGCGCCAGACAGGTATCATAGTTCCACTCTGCATTGGACTGAATCGGATGGCGGAAGGTAGCAGATTGATGCGAATAGAAATGCGGCGTGTGCTGCTGGCAGGAGCGGTGTTGGCGGGATCGGTGGTTTGCTGGGCAACCGACAGCCCATCAGGAAGTGCACAAGGTCTGGCATCCGCGCATTCGGGCCTCTACGTTAAAGTACAACTCGACAACCCGTGGAAGGCTTCCAAATTGAAGCCAGGGGACGTCGTAGAGGGCAAGTTGGCACGGGATGTTTATTCTTCGAATGGAAAACTATTTGCCGCAGGGAGTCCCGTTCACCTAACTGTGGATCGTATGGAGAAACGGCGACGGGCTGCGAACGATCATTGGCCCGGAGTCATTGGATTGTTCACACCCCGCCATGAGAATTATCCGGTATTTGAAATCGCAACGATTTCTGCGGCGAGCGGTGAGAGCCGACTGCAGGTCACGCTGATCTCGATTAGCCGGAGACGGGAAGTTCATGCTCAGGCGAGACAGAAGACGGGGCCGCAGGGCGGCAACGTGGAGGTGAATGAATCGAGAGGGGCGCATGAGTCGGAAAAGATGGCTGCACCCATAGTGATTTTAGAAGCCGTTGATGAAAGCCAGGAATCGTCCTCCGCTAGCACCGGCGGAGCGCCTGATTTGTCCGGCACGGATACGCTTCCGGCTGGCACAGCGTGCAAAATGCTTCTCCTGACAGATGTCAGCGCATCCCGGAGCAAGCCGGGAGATGTGTTGCGGGCGCGCTTGATTGAGCCTGCCCTCCTGAATTCCCGGGTGGTCCTACAGGCGGGTACGATGTTTGAGGGCAAAGTTGTCAGGAAGACTCCTCCGCGATGGGGAAGCCGGGCTGGATCGCTAGCCTTGGCGTTCACTGGAGTGACGCAGCCGCACGGGCATCCGGTGCCCATAGCCGCATCGCTCGCAGGAGCGGAATTGGACCGCATGTCGCACACGAGGATTGACCCTGAAGGACAGCTCCGAGGCGACCATCCAGGTAAGGCCTGGATGGCCATCAACATCGGCGTGACTGCCGGCCTCGCCAAGGAAGCGGACGACACGTTGCAGTTGATTATCGAGGCCGTCGTATCGACGGCGACAGATGCTTCCACAGCAGGGATAGGACGAATCGCGGCCGGTGCTGTTTCCGGGATATACATGGTGTCGCGCAGAGGACGCGACGTGGTGTTGCCCCGCTTTACCGAGATGGATATTACATTGGATCGGCCATTGTCCATACCCAGGAATGCGGAACCCACGATAAGCTCAAACGATAACTGATCGGCAAACGCGATCCTATGAACTACGACGCAATTCTTGTTGTATCCTTCGGCGGGCCAGAATCCCGGGAAGACGTGATTCCCTTCCTCGAAACCGTATTGCGGGGGAAGAATATTCCGCGCGAGCGTCTTCTCACTGTAGCCGAGCACTATTACCACTTCGGAGGCAAGAGCCCGATCAACCAGCAGACACGCGATCTGATTACCGCATTGCAAGCGAAGTTGGAACGAAACGGGCCCAGCCTGCCAATCTATTTGGGGAACCGAAACTGGCATCCGCTCCTGGCAGACACTCTGAGGCAGATGGAAAAGGATGGGATCCGACGAGCCGTCGGTTTTGTGACTTCAGCCTACAGCTCATATTCAGGATGCCGGCAGTATCGCGAGGACATTGCGCGGGCACAAAGCGAAGTTGGCCCGGGGGCGCCGGAAGTGGATAAACTGCGGGCATTCTTCAACCATCCCGATTTTATCGAGGCCACGGTGGAGAGAGTGCGTGACGCGTTGGGCGCGATTCCAGCAGAGGCGGGGAAAAACGTACAGATTGTTTATACCGCGCACAGTATTCCGCTTTCCATGGCGAATACGAGTGATTACGTGAAACAACTGCGGGAAGTGCAAAGGCTGGTTTCAGCGGAGATCGGCCATGCGAATGATGTTCTGGTTTATCAGAGCCGCAGTGGGGCTGCGGGGCAGGCCTGGTTGGAGCCGGATATTCTGGATTACCTGCGACGGGTGAAGGCGGAAAATCT
>PKVZ01000261.1 GCA_003131635.1 Acidobacteriaceae bacterium | reverse complement strand
CTGTTCACACATCCTCCAGGGCGACATACGGATCGTTATGAAAATCAGAGAAGCAGAAACAGAGCTATGTATCCGAATGTCGAATTGAGTTTTCACTCGCTTGCTCGTTATTCAGTGACACAACAGGACGAGGCATCGGCTTGTCGTCGCTGTCTTGATTCTTATTTTGATCTGGCGCGGAGCCTTGCGGAGAGCGGCCGGGGATTGTGATCCGAAAAACGGTTCGAGCATCCGCGGTACGTTCCATCAAGACCTCACCCCCGTGATCCTGCACAATTTTCTGTACGACCGTAAGGCCAAGGCCGGTACCGTTCTCTTTGCCGTAACTCACAAAGGGGTGAAACAGTTTGTCGCGAATCGGTTCCGCGATGCCCGGCCCGTTGTCAGAAACTGCGATGGCGACTGACGATCCGCTGCGCCCGATCGTGACCAAAACGCGGCCCTCAATCGTCGGCGCTGCCTCGCAAGCATTCAGCAAGAGATTGTAGAGAGCCCGCTCCAGTTTACGTGGATCGAACCACGCCAGCCCCTGGCCGTTGCTGTCGATCTGGATCAGCGTTCCCTGATGGCGCGGGTGCAGGCGTACGGCTTGCATCGCACGATGTACAGTTTCGGAAATGCTGGCATACGACGGGCTGAGAGATTCCCTGGTGCGGGCAAATTCCAGCAGAGAATCGATGAGGTCGGTCATCTGGTTTACGCCGATGCGAACTTCCTGGTACAACTCTTCCCGCTGAGCGCCGGTTAGCCGTCCGTCGCAGAGGAACTCGGAGTTGGCCACGATCGCCGCAAGGGAATGGCGCAGGTCGTGGGAAATTGAGCTAGCCATACGTCCGATGGTGGCCAACTGCTCCGACTCAAGCAGAGCTTGTTGGGTCTTGAGCAGACTGGAGCGCATGCGGTCGAAGGCGGAAGTCAACTCAGCGACTTCGTCGCTTCCGCGGGGATCCAGAGGATGATGGAAATCTCCGTGCTCCAAGGCACGCACGCCCTCCACCAGACTGGCAAGAGGACGCGTGAACGTGTGAGAAAGCAGAAACACCAGTCCACTTCCGATCAGCACTGCAGTGAGGCCAAGCAGCAGCAGCAGGCGGTTCAGTTTATCGAGAAACTTCGCAGCTTGATCGTAGGAACCCAGCACCGTCAAGCGAACGGCCGCTGTTTGCTGGCCTGACAGGTCCAGAGAAGTAGCTACAAAATTCTCGTTGCCCACTTCAACATTGCGGGGTTCGCTTTGGGGAGATCCTCCAGCTAACGCGCGCACGCCGGGGCCTTGAGATTGAACAGAGGTCAGGGTGGTGGCTACGATTTCGCCGCCATAGGAAAATGCGACCTGGCTTGCCGAAACTTTGCTGATCTCGCGGGCCAGTCGGTCATCGATTTCATATCCGATAATCAGAAAGCCAAGCAACGGGCCCTGAGTCTTGGAGCCGAAATAAACCGGCTGCACGAAAGTTTGGTAGAGATGGTGAGCGCCGAACCACCAGTGGCTGGAATCCTCATCGCTCAAAGATTGCTGGAAGTATTGCTGAGCGGCGTCGCGAGTAAATCCTGCGGATTTTGTATGGAGAGCGACGATCGAGCCGTTGCGGTTGGCGAGGACGAGAAGATCGCTGCCGGTCAATTGCCAGACATCTTTTGAAGCGTCCTGGATGGTGGCTGGATCGTGAGCCGTCATGATGGCTCGCGTGATGGGAAGATCGGCCACCAATTCCGCGGAGCGGGTCAGCATCACTTCACGGTCGTGCTGAAAATTCTGAAAGGTGGTGACGGAATTTCGCAGATCCTGAACGATTCCTTCGCGAACGTGGGCCTGGACGCTGTGCCGCACGACGAGCAGGCTCATCGCGGTGAGGCCTGCAGTGATCAGCAGCATGGAGAGCAAAAAGCGTGTGCGCAACCGGGTTCGGTGCACGAGTGCGGTCCCGGACTCTCCTGGAAAAGTTTGCGACGCGGGTTCTGATGTGGGGTGCAAGGGATGTCAACGCACGAACTTGTAACCCATGCCATGCACGGTGCGGAAGTGCACGGGACTGGCCGGGTCGCGTTCCAATTTCTGGCGAAGCTTTAGAATGTGATTGTCCACGGTGCGGGTAGAAGGATAATTCTGATATCCCCAGACTTCGTTGAGCAATTCGTCGCGGCTAATCACGCGGTCGGCATTTTGCACCAGGAACTGCAAGGTCTTGAACTCTTGCGCGGTCAAAATTACAACTTTACCGTCGCGCTGGACTTCCATTGTCTTGAAGTCTACGGAAATGCCGTCGAAACTCACTGAGGTGACATTCGCGGTTCTCGAAGTATGCCGCAACGCGGCGCGCACGCGAGCCAGAAGTTCACGGGGACTGAAGGGCTTGGTTACGTAGTCGTCGGCGCCCAACTCCAGCAGCAGAACTTTATCCGAAACGTCGCTGGTTGCGCTTAGCACAACGATGGGCAATGCTGGCGCCTGGGCCTTGACCTCCTTGCATAGATCGCTCCCGGAAAGTTTGGGCAGGCGCAGATCGAGAATGATAACGGCGGGCGGCGCGGCTTGAAAGCTCTCGAGCGCCGACTGACCGTTGGCCTGGACTTCAACCATGTATCCCTCGGTTTCGAAGAGGCGCTTCAAGGCTTTTTGAACCGATGGATCGTCCTCGACTACGAGAATTCTTCCCATGGGTCGTATAGGACTCATCGGATCAGCCGATCTTGCTGTGCTTAGCGGAGTTGCAATTTGAGCCATAGGAGATGATCCTCATAAAAGTGCGGCGTCTGCAAAGTTTGCCCCAGGTGTGCGACGCAAGCAACAAGTGAAGCTTACAACGATTTTTGCTCAATTGTGGGGCAGGAGGAGCGGTTTGACAAAGTTTTTACAATTGCAGACCGGGGTAAAAAGGCTCTGCGGCAGAAGGCTTGCAACGGGCCCTTATGCTGAGCCGGCTTTTTGTAGCGGAGGAACGAGGGCTGATGACTGCCATACGTCTGCCGTAGAATAGCGACAGCTTGCCCGTTCCCGCCGAATTCGCCCGTTTGCGCATTGTCCTCGTGGACGTGCGCAATCCGCTCAACATTGGTGCGGCGGCGCGGGCCATGAGTAATTTTGGATTTCTCAATCTGCGGGTAGTGAATCCTTACGACGTNNAGACGGTGGCCGAAGCGGTCGCCGACTGCTCTCTGGTCGTGGGAACCACTGCGGTTGGACATCGCGATTTGCAACACTCCCTAGCTCGATTGGAGAAAGGCGCTGGGGACATTCGAGCGCATCTCGCGATCGGCCCTTGTGCTCTTCTTTTCGGGTCAGAAAAATTCGGCTTGTCGAATGAGGATATGAGCCAGTGCCATTGGCTGATGCACATCCCTACTCGCGATGAACACACTTCGATGAATCTGGGGCAGGCGGTGGCGGTGTGTTTGTATGAATTGATACGTGATCCTGATGTAATGGCGAAGCCGGGGAAGGGAACTCCTGCTTCGTCAGCCGAGGTCGAGCGGATTATCGATACGTTGCTGGTCGCGCTTCGAGCCAGTGAGTATCCGAAACTGAATACTTCGAAGTCGTTTCATGCCGCCGTCCGGCGTGTAATACGGCGGTTGCATCTGCAGCAGGGCGATACGGAGTTTTTGCTCGGTATGCTGCGACAGATGATTTGGAAGATGAAGAAGAACGAAGATGCGGAAGGTTAGAAATTCGCTTAGGGTTTCGTTTCTGCGGGAAAAACTTGCGTCGATGTTCTTCCGAATTGGAAGCGCAGAATCCACTCACTGGGTGAAGGCTGTCCGTTTATTTGTGGCGGGCTGAATGTCCAACGGCGTGCGGCGGTTAGGGCCTGGTTCGCGAAATACCTGCTGGGGCCGGGAGAAATCAGTCTCGCCTGAGAGACGTTGCCAGAGGTATCCACCGAAACCTGAACGCTAATTTTTATGTGACCCTGGATCGTGTTTCGGGCGCCCTGCGAGACCTCGGGTAGGACCTGCTGGAGCACTCGACCCCCGGCAGTTCCGGTTTGCGTCTGCGTCGCGCTGTCGTGAAACGGAGCAGGCGATTGAGCGGCAGGAACGTTGGCAGCGTCCGGGGATTGTGTTGGATGCGTTTCCGCCGCGGGGACGGGCGGCTGGTGCGATCTGCGGCCGAATAAAACCGCCAACAGAATTACGGCGGCAATAAACGGCAGGATGACCCAAACGTTACGGCGCTTTGCCAAGCCCGGCTTTTCGATTGCTTTTGCGGGTGGCGGCTCTTGCACTTCGGGCTTGCCCAGGACTTCGTTTATAGTGCAGCGCCGCTGCGGATCGAAGCGCAGACATCGCTCTGCGATTCCGTAAAAAGGCTGTGGAATGGTGTCTGGAATTGCAACCCGACCGTCTTTGCCTTTCGCGATCAAGGGCTCGTGCTGTGTCAAGACAGCAACCAGCATTGCCCCGAGCGACCATGCGTCGGCCGCAGGGGTCGATCCTGTGCTGGCTACTTCCGGGGCCGTATAAGCCGAAAGCGCTTGTTTGTCGCGCTCCCCAGCTTTGCGCAGGCTGTCGGCAGATATCTTTAGCTGGTTATCCACCGCCACAATATTTGACGGCTTGATGCGGCCATGTGCAAATCCCGCCTGATGCAGCAAAGCCAAAGTTTCGGCCGTGGGCGGGAGCATTTCCTTAACTTCCTCAGGCGAGAGCGCGCGCTGGGGAAGAATCTGCGCCAGATTCTCTTCCGCGTATTCCATCACGACGTAGAGGAAATTGCTGGCGTCGATCTGGCCGCGTCCGCTTTCAAATAGCCGAATCAGGTGGGGATGAGACAGCTTTGCGCTGTCAGCCCAACGCGACAGTTGAGCTGCTTCATCGAAATTACCGGCGGAAAAGACTTCCGCGCGGATCAGCTTGATGGCCGCTTTTTGTGGTCCGCCTCCGGTCCGTTCGGTGAGAAATACCACACTGTTCTCGGAGCCACCAAGCCACTGACGCAGCGGGAATTTTCCGTCGATGACCCGGCCTTCCCAATTTTTCCCGACATCGATCAGAGTCATAAGCCACGGCCTGCCGAATCGTTTATTCTATGCCAGTGCGTGCCTTCATTCCCTCTGAAATTGTGCCTGTAAGCTGTGGATCGTGTGGAAATCCTTTCCCATCCGAGACTTTGGCTTATCGCCCGGTATAAAGTTGAAAGGGCGCCCAGTAGAAGGGTTTTCGGACCACGTCATCGGAATGCAGCAGCGAGAGTTTGGCCGCGCGGAGGGCTGCGTCCGGAGGCTGGCCGTGCTTCAGGCCGTCGTAAACGTGGCCCATAAGGTTGGCCGTGGAAGCATCGTTTACATCCCAGAGCGCGCCTATTACGTTGTGCGCCCCGGCCCGCACAAATGCCCACGAAAGCCCCACCAGTCCCTCGCCGGAATAAGCCGCGGCGCCCGCCCCCTGGCATGACGAGATTGTGACCAACTCGGCGTGGAGTTGGTGCTGTGTGATCTCGCGGGCGTACAGCTTGAAAGAGTCCTGCTCCGAAGAAGAGCGGGATAGAACAATTGCGGAATCCAGTGGGCTCAACTTGCTGGCCGTGGCATGGGCCACGAAGTGAATAAAAGAAAACTGTCCGGGATCACTTCCCAGATATGCGGCTGGAGTGGCCTGGTCGTGGGTGTAAGTCTTGCGGGCTTCGGCGGCGAAGTGGCTTCCGACATTCTCCATCTCTCGCGTGGCGTTGGGCAGCGGAGCATACTCGGGACTGGCGGAAGCAGCGTCGCCGATTAGCAACAGTTTTCCTGTGCCATGCTCCTGATGCGTTTGAGATGCGGCTAGGACGTGCAGCGAACTCGCGCTTAGTACGGTGGCGTCTTCAATCCAGTAATGCAGTGGTGAGCCTGGCGCGAGTGAACCCCGTGAGAATGAAGCTGGCGGGAGTGAAGCTGGCGCGAGCAGCGTCTCGAAATTCAAGCCGTCTAAACTGCCGTCGGTGATCAGGATGACCCGTGAATTGGGCGCGATCAATTTCCGCGCGGGCCCTACGAGAACGTCGTAGAGATGAGTGCCGTCTGCATTGGCCGTCTTCAGCACGTCTTGCCATCCCAGCAATGCCTGGCGGTATCGCTGGACAGCCGCATCGATCTCGGCCGCAGGNNCCGAGCCAGTAAAACAGAATCGTGGCGTGAGCCTGGCGCGCGATCTGCTGTGCATTCAGCGCCGGAGCGTCGGCTGGCGAGTTCTTTGGCAGGACACCCAGGCCTTCCGCCAGGGTTCGGGCGCGGCTGTAATCGGCTACCTGCAGGGCGCGCTCGTCTTTTCCTTGCTCGACGAGAAAACGGATGTAGTCGTCATAAAGGTGGGCGGCGTTGGCCAGGAACGGCAATTTGAATTCTTCATGCTGCAGCGTGGCACGCGATTGCTCGATGGTGGCCAGCGCCCTCTGATACTGTTTGTCGGCTTCGGCAACGCGATGGTCGCGCTCGTAGAGTTCCGCTAAATCGTTTTGCGCTTGCCAGCGCAGGGAAAGATCGCTCTTCTGGTCGTCTGCGACCTCGCGGAAGATGTGCTCGGCTTGGTTGTGGTCTCCACGACCGGCTGCTACCTGGCCCCTGACGAGAAGAGGGTAGAGTTCGGAAGTCCGGTCGTTTCTGTCGTGAGCTAGTTTAAAAGCTTGCTCGCTGTATTGCTGCGCCTCGATCAGCCTGCCGTTTTGTACGGACGTGAAGGCGAGATTGGTCAGCGAGTCGATGACCAGTTGGGGCGTATCATTTTTCTGAGCCAGGTTGAGAGACTGTCTGTAATATTCCTCGGCGGTCGAAAGTTGATCCATTTGGTAATAAACCAGCCCAATATTGTTCAGCCACAAGACCTGGTCATAGACCGCATCCAGTTCGCGCGCCCTATGTTCCGTTTCTTTGCCCAGTGCTAAAGACCTTTCGAAGTCTCCCATCTTGTAATAACCCCAGGCTAAATTGCCAAGTGCAATCTCTGCGAGTTGACTGTCTCCGTGGGCTTGAGCTTTCTTGTTCGCCACGCTCGACCACTCGATGGCTTCGTCATAGTGTTCCTCCCGCAGGGCTAGATGACCGAGGTTCAAGAGATCCGACAGTTCCAGGCTAATGTCTTGTTGTTGTTCCGCGATTTGCAAGCTCTTACGAAAGAAGTGGTCCGCGGCTTCCAGGTCGTTCCGAGCGCTTTCCAATACGCCCCAAGCTCGAGCAATCTCGCCTTGAAGTGGAGACTGAACAGCCTCGGAAACTTCCTCTGCTGCTTTCAACTGCCGTTCAGCCTCCCCCAGACGGCGCAGAAGGATATAGGAGCTTCCTAGGAGCATTTGTCGCTTGATGGCTATTTCGCCATTTGCAAACTGCTGAGGCAATGGCGCACTGAGCAGAGAGAGAGCCTCTTTTCCGTGGCCCTCATCCACAAAGATTTCTCCCTCAAGGAGCCGGAACTTCCACTCCCATTCTTGACGGCGGCCGGCTGAATGATCGTAGCCTCTTTGCGCCTCGGCTAAGGCACCTGAAAGGTCGCCGCGAAGAAGCAGCTCTCTTGCGTGATCGAACGTTTTCTGCGCGTTTGGCCGCCGGTTGCATCCACAGATGCAGAGGGGCAGCAGAGCCAAGGCGAAGACCAGCAACTCGAATCTCTGGTTTCTTGGTCCTGACATTGTCGCCTCGTCGTCCGCGTGCGCACCTAGAGGAAGGCTCATTTGCCTCTAGACGAAAACTGCCTGACTGAACTTGATCAGTCAGGCAGTCTATAGATCGGAAACCGAGGGGTCAACCATTAAGCGGCAATTCCCAGTTAACCGGGAGGAATGGTGCCGCCATTTGCCATTGGACTCGCCACTCCTGCGTGCGTGAGGAGGCTAACCGCCAGGCGGAAAAGTGCCGCCATTGGCGCAGGCGATCGGGCCTCCCTGTTGGCCGCTAGCACCGCCGCCCTGGAGTTCGAATCGCAGCATGCCTAGTCGGTAGGACTTGCAGTCC
>PKVZ01000246.1 GCA_003131635.1 Acidobacteriaceae bacterium | reverse complement strand
CCCCGGAAGCCGACTTCGGGACAATGTCGTCGGAGTCCGCGTTAGAAACGTAACTTCCCGTTTGCCCGTCATCTAGTCGCAATGCGATTTCGGGTTGGGACGGGCCGCGTCGCTCCGTTTCTAAAGGATCAACCCTCCGCCTTTCGTAGCGGGTGGCGGTCGAAGGCATCGCGCACAAGAGCGCCAAACTGGTCAATTGCATCCGAAGCATCCAGGTCGATCTGGTTGATGATGTGGATCACTTCACGACGCAGCTCTACAGAATAACCGCGCAGCACCGCCAGCGGATCGCCTGACAGCACGTCGATAACAATCCCACCACCCGAGCCCAGGATATTTCCAAACTCCGTGATCTTGGTAAATATCCAGGGAGGAAAGGAGCCACGGGTCAAATAGAGCGAACCATCAGCAGTCACGGTGGTATCCACCGTAAACCAGGCTTGCAAATCGAGCTCTGTCAAGAAAATAGCTGGCCCAATGCCGGCAAATGTGTCTGCTGGATTCTGAAACGTGACATTGAATGTGAAGCCGAGAGGGGTGGGGATGCCCCCTTGGGAGCTCGGCTGCATCGCCGCAAGCGCGTTCGGATCGCCACTAATCCCCGTGCAGGCGAAGGTGATATCGTCGCGACCGACCGCAATCACCGATGGGATCCGGGTGATATACAGCGGCGAGCTTGTGCCGGATATTGGAACAGCCTGTAGCATTCCGGGGTAGGGGGCGGGGCCAGGAACGCCAGCGTTGGGATCGATAAATTCCTGCGCCTCAAATCCGGTAACCGCAATCGACAGCGCGTTTGCAAAGGTTACTGAACTATCAGACGAGCCTATCTGTGCACGGGTGTACGACTGCACGTTCGTAAAGGCGCAGGCCTGCGGCACCGCTGGCCAACCCTGCGGGACCGGCGCCTGCGGGGCATTATTTATTTGGACGTTGTAGCGAGCTTGCGCGTTGGCCTGCCACTGCTGCGCTGTTTCGCTAGTGGGCAGTCCGGTTGGGGATGAGCGGTCAGCCTGGATGGTCGTCGCCGAAACGGGGTCCGTTCCCAGGCCGGTAATGACGTCGCCGAGATTAGCGAAAGTGCTGCGTCTCCAACCGGGCAGCGGTGGCAGCGCGGGGCAAGGGATCGTGGGTTCAAAAAGCGTTTCGACCAGCTGCAGCAGGGATGTATGGTCCATCTGGGTGTGGATCACGCCTGCCCCATAGGTCCAGGGAGAGACGATAATAGCCGGCACGCGCATGCCGGCGCCGATGGGTGCAGCATACCCCAGGGGAAACGACCCTTGCGCGTTGACCCAGGGTTCTTGCTCGGGAGTCGGGAACGGTGGTGTAACGTGATCGAAATTATTGTTGCTTTCGTCATAAGTGACGACCAGCACCGTGTCTTCCCAGAACTCCGAGGCGATCAGAGCATCCACGATCTGCGATAAGTAGCGGGCTCCGTCGGCAGACTTCCAGTTGCTGGCGTTGCTTGGATGTTCGCAGTAGTTCCACGGCGGAAAGATCCAGGTTACCTTCGCGAGTACCGGAAGGCCCTCGGTTGGAAACTGCGGGTCCGGATTAATGTGCTGGGCGAAGAGAGGCCGGGTGTCGCCAGGCGCGCCCTGTGCAGTGTCATTCGCCGCGAAGTAGTGCGGATCGGCTGTGGAGGAACCTGGGACCGCACCCGCACCGAGTTGCACGCCATTGACCGGCTGGTAGTAATAGAACACGTTGAGATCCGGGTACACTCCCTCCGCTCCAGTCGCTTCGGCCCCACCCCACGCCCAGTTCCAGTCGTCGTAGACCCGATAGGTCGGGGAATCGGTCTCCATCGGGTTCTGCATCGCCGCGTTATACAGCGCCGTGAGATAGTTGGGGCAATCAAATGGTGGATCTGGGATGCCTGGCTGCACGCCATCTGGATCCGCGGAGCCCACCACGCCGAGCGCCCCTGCGCCTACATTGTTTAACACCGGCGGATAGGTATCCCCCACCGAATAGATGTTTCCGGGTGGTGGACTAGCGACCATCGCTGGGTTAGATGGGTCAGCAGGAAGGATTGTCCCCCCCACGGCATACATACGATTCGGACCCGTTCCGGACAAGACGGAGCAAAAATATTGATCGCAGAGGGCAAAATTGGCTGCCAGCGCCCAGTGGTAGGGGATGTCGTCGGCGACGTAGTATCCCATCACGGCCCCTGACTGGGACCAAGGCTGGCCCCACCCTTGGGCAATGTAGAAACCCATATTGTTCGCACCCTGGGGGTAGTTAAGACCTGAAATGGCCAGTTGCGGATTCACCGCCTGGTGCATTGAGTTCCATTGGTGAGCGCCCCCCGGGGTATCCGCTGCGTTGGTGGTAAATGTACTCGTTCGCCATGGGTAAAGAGGGGAGGGGGGAAATGGCTGGCTGATCTCCCATGGTTGTGCGAATGCGGGCGACTGGTCGAAGAACCCACTTACGCCGGGAAATGTACCGAAATACTCGTCGAACGAGCGATTCTCCATCATGACGATGACGAGGTGTTTGATATTGGCCATTTGAAATTTCTCCGCCGCTTGACTTGTGCTATTCCACCGTCGCCGACACTCTATCATCTTCGGATCATTACTGTATTACGTCAGCTCACCCACGGGATCAGTGGCTCAATAGCGTTCCGTGAAGTGTTTCTGCTGTGCTCAGGACGAGAGGATCTTTCTAAGCGCATTCGCAAATGATCTGAAATCCAGATTGGTGGCTGAACCGTCCAGCGCGAGCGTCCGTCGGATAGGTAATGAGAAACGGGCTTCGAGGAGATTAACGGCGATCTCCCGGAAGCCGACTTCCGCCCCGGAATTACCTCTGGTTTGTCCGTCACTCGGGTGCAATTGCCGAGGTAGTCAGCCTTCTTTTCCGTCCTTGCCTGTTTGGGTTAACTGTGGTTAACTATCAATAATAATCTCTGGTTAATAGATGAGAGCAGTGGCACTTTGCCGCTTCAGGACAGAGAAGTGGGGTATTCATGGCGCTGGCAGCGAACCTTGCTTTTGTTGTATTGACTGTGGCGTGTCTTCTTCCGGCGAAAGCCCTGGCACAAGGGGAAACCACCAGCGCCATCGTTGGCCAAGTGCGAGACACAACCGACGCGGTTGTGCCGGACGCCGCTGTGACGATTACGAATCACGAGACCGGCCTGCAGCGCAGTGCCCGGACCGATGAGGCAGGACGCTTCAACTTTCCACAGCTAAAGCCGGGCACCTATTCGGTTAGAGCGGAAGCACAGGGCTTCGATCCGGGGCAAAATGACAACGTCATTTCGGGCCTGGGCCAGAAGCAAACTGTGGATTTCAAGCTCAAGGTGGCGCGGTCCAATGAGGCGGTTGAGGTAAGCAGCGAAGCCCCAATCATCAGTCCGGAAAACGCAAACACATCCACGACCCTGAGTGCTCCGGCGCTGGAGGACTTGCCGAATCCGGGAGGTGACCTGACCTACCCTCTGCAATTTGCCCCTGGGGCCCTAATCAATACGGCGGGAAGCAGCAACGATTTTGTGGGCAGCAGCAACGGGTACGGCAACGTGGAGTTCAACGGACTGCCCGCCCTCTCTAATGGCTACATCGTGGACGGTTTGGAAACCAACGATCCGCTCACCAACCTCAATAGCGGTCTCTCAACCAACCTCGTCCTGGGATTGAATTCGATTTCGGAAGTGACCGTCAACACACTTTCCTATTCCGTGGATCAAGGACGTTATGGAGCATCGCAAGTCGACTACGTCACCAAGTCCGGAACGAATCGGTTTCACGGGAACCTCTATGAGCTGTGGAATGGTTCGCTGCTGAATGCGGCGGACTACTTCACCAATGCGACTCCAGGGAACCACAAGCCCAGATCGACCGTGAATCACTTTGGAGGCAGTGTGGGCGGCCCGATTGCGCACGACAGGCTTTTTTTCTTCTTCGACAGCGAGTGGGTGCGGATCGCACTGCCTATTGTCACACCCACGATTGTTCCCAGTGCCGCATTCCAACAATACGTGCTGCAGCAACTTGCTTCTGCGTCGGTCCCGTTCTATCAACAGATGTTCTCCCTGTATGGAAACACCAGCGGCACACCGACCGCGGTACTTGGATGCCCGCTTGGCGCCGCCGCGGATGGCTGCGCGAACCGGCAGAGCGTCTCACATTCCAGCGATGACCACGAACAGGTGCAGACGGTCCGCGTGGACTACAACATCAACCCGAGCGATACGGCCTGGTTTCGGTTTCAGTCGGACACGGG
This sequence comes from Acidobacteriaceae bacterium, assembly GCA_003131635.1. GTDB lineage: Bacteria > Acidobacteriota > Terriglobia > Terriglobales > Acidobacteriaceae > Sulfotelmatobacter. Next base: position 19,841 of record PKVZ01000246.1, on the reverse strand, counting down.
TTTGCAAGCCGCGTGGACGGACCCTATCAACCCAGTGTTTGATGCGTTTTCCCCGCAGCCCCTCTATTCTTTCGCGGCAGGACATACGCACGTCTTCTCGCAGAACCTGGTGAACTACTTCAATCCGGCGTTCTCTTGGTACGAGAGCCTGTTCGGGCCAAGCAACCTGCAGCGGACACTTTCGGCGTTTCCGATTGTGTTACAGGGCACCGGCGCGAATGCCTTCACGCCCATCGGAGGCCTCGACAACACCTGGATTCAAGGCCGGCGCGCGTCGCGGTTTTTCATCAACGACAATATCGCCTGGAACCGTGGCGCTCATGAACTGCGGTTCGGAACCAATACCCGTATCTTCCGCCTGAACGACTACGACTTCGGAGAGGGCACCGTTCCCACCGTGACCTATGCGAACCTGCAGCAGTTCATCGATGGCGTAGCGAATACCGCGTCGAAGACGTTCCCTTCGAACGCAAATGAACCCTTCAACTTTCTCAATCTCGATGTCTACGCGCAAGACACCTGGAAACTGACTCGCACCNNATCTCACATGATGTTAATCAACCGCTGAATGAAGCCATCCAGACTCATCTCGGCAATCTGTTTTCGTCTACACCGGTGGCCATTCTGCAACCAAGAATGGCGATTGCGTGGCAGTTCGAGCCAAAATCCGTGTTCCGGACAGGCTTTGGGATTTTCAGCGATATCTTGCCGGGCACGGTGGCGGACCTGATCGGCACGAACCCTCCCTACGACAAGACGTTTCAGGGAGGCGTGCTTGGCAGCGTGGGCGGCACGGCCATCGCGCCGGGGGTGCCGAACAGCGCAGTCGATGCAACCATGACGGCAAATCAGATTTTTACTTCGGGATTTCCTCAGGGACAACTTTCGTGCGCATCTCCCCAGTCGAGTCCCGCAAGTTGTCTTCCACCGGTCGCGATCACGGCCGTCCCGGACGGAAAACTCCACGCGCCCTACTTCATGGAGTGGAGCCTGGGAATGGAACATCAATTTGGAACGACGGCTAGTGTGCAAGCCCGTTACGTAGGCACGCGAGCCGTGAATCAACCGTACTCAACCGAAGTCAACGGCTACCAAACCGTCTGTCAGGGCTGTTTTGTGCCGTTCCCCTATTTGCAGCCGACCGATCCACGATTGGGCGCGGTGACGCAGTTCTCCACCGGCGCGAACAGCCACTATAACGGCCTCCAATTTACCGCGATGAAGCGCCTCGGACATGGCCTGCAAGGACAGATCAACTACAACTGGAGCCGTTGCATGGATACGGTCTCGAACGGAGGGTTCCTTTCCTTTTCCGCAGGAGGGATTCTCTCGCCTCTGCCGGGAGACCTGGCCCGCGATTATGGGCCGTGCGACTATGACATCCGGCACAATCTCAACGCGCAATATGTTTATCAGCTTCCGCTCAAAGTGCACAGTCATTCGCTGGGCTACGCGCTCAACGGCTGGCAGATTTCTGGGACAGCGTTTTGGCACAGCGGGGTTCCGTTCTCCGCGCTAAGCACGCCTTATTCAGCAAACGGAAACGGCATCGTGCAGGGCAGCGGACCGCAGTTTGCCAGTGCTGTTCCGGGCGTTCCGCTGTACGAGCATCATCCGATTCCGGGTGTAACGCAGGCGGGAACATTGCAGTGGCTTAATCCGGATGCATTTGTGTCGGCGGTCGATCCGAGTACAGGGCAGTGCTATGGCGGCGACAGCGCACAGAATTGCCAATTCGGAAACCTCGGCCGTAATGCCTTGCGTGGTCCTGATTTCCTCTGGAGCGACTTCTACCTGACAAAATGGTTCCCCTTTAGCGAGCACGTGAAGTTGCGATTTGAGGGGCAGTTCTTTAATGTTTTCAATCATCCGAATTTTGCGCTGCCAAGCATGGTTCAGGCCGGCATTCCAGGAAATCCTTCCACACAGAGTGGATTTGGAGCGCTCACGTACACGACCTCTCCGCCGACCGGCCTGCTGGGTGTCGGGCTGGGTGGCGATAGCAGCCCACGCATGATCGCCTTCCAGGCACGGCTGGAGTTCTGAGCGTATACGGCGATTGTGGATGGTTGGTCGGCAAATGTTCCAGATTAGGGAAGACTTGACCGTTATGCGCCCACGATCAGCAAACCTATGCGACATATCGATACTAGTTCGGCGGTTCACATCCGCGTTGCTCTCCCAAGGGGTTTCTCTGAGCTAGCCGTGTTCGACGCGCGCCTTTATATCCGAGTACGCCACATCGATGAGCCTGCGTAGGGCTGCGGTGTTTGTGGCGGTTCCAGGTCTCAGCTTCACATGGCGCATGAATTTGCCGGTGCCTTGCAGCAAGCGTGCCGGGTCCGGCAGCGCTGCGCCGTGAAAGAATCCCACGTTTACGTGCGAAGTGAATACATTGACGTAACCGAAGGGCGCATCGCCCAAGCATGCAACCGGGCAGCCATCATGCAAAAGCTCGCGGACTTCGTCCCCGCATTTTCGCATCACCTCAAACCACCGATGCGCGATGGCTCCCAATCCACCTGCATGCGCTTTCATCCACGCATCGATGGCGGGATCGCGCTCGAGAGCGCCGTTGAATCGCAACAATTCCGTTCTCATCGTTGCTCCACTTTCTTTAAGGCCGATAGTCGCCGAGAGATCAGCGAGAATCCATGCAAACACATGACGGCCGAGGTTCGAACTAGGCGTTGATACGGTCGTTTGTCTTCAGCGTTCTGCCACTATACCCCTTGATCCATCCCGTGGTGTGTGGTCGCGGCTTGCTGTCAAACTGGTCGGAGTCCCAGTGACTTTCGTAATCGCTGGCGTACCCTTGCGGATTGCTGGCACTGGGCGGGGCTCCTAGAATCAAAGGAGCAGTCGTCTGCCCATTTCCAACCCATGGCTGATATCACAACGCGCGCGGACCGAGCCGAGCTGAGCAAGCGGGTGGAGCGTGCGGAAAAACTTCTGCAGAAGGGTAAGGCTGCCGAAGCGCTGGAAGAATATCTGCTGGTTCTGCGGGACGATCCGGAAAACGACAAGGTGCGGGAGCTCTCGGCGGACTTGTGTTTGTCGCAAAACCGGGCCCACGATGCGGTGCGGTTGCTGGGTGAATTGTTTGAACGGCAGGTAAATGCGGGAGATGCGACGCGTGCCAGTCTGACTTATAAGAAACTGGCGCGGCATGGCAGTCCGACGTGGGTGCAGAAATTCCGCTTCGGACAGTTGCTGGAAGGTTCGAACAAGAAGCTGGCGCTGGGCACGTATGAATCCGCATTGAGCGATTTGGCGAAGGCGGAAGATAAGAAGGACGCGTTGCAGGTGCTGGCGCGCGTGGTGGCGCTGGAGCCGGTGCAGGCAAATTTTCTGCGGGTCGGCGAGTTGTCGGCCGAAGTTGGTGAGAGCAAAGCTGCGGCGGCAGCGTTTAAGCGAGTAGCGCAGCTTACGGCCGAAAGTGGCGGCGAGCCGGCGCAGTGGTTCGAGCGTGCGTATCAGGAAGACTCGTCGGATGAGGAGATCGCGCTGGAATACGGGAAGAGCCTGTTGGGGCAGGGACAGATTGGGGCGGCGATTTTTATTCTGGAGCCGCAGGTGAATGCGGGCAAGACTTCGCCGGTCCTGCGCGATATTTACGCCGAAGCTCTGCTGGCGGCGGGGCGCTATGCCGATGCGGAGCCGCTGGTGTGGCAACTGTTTGAGCTTAATCCGAAACGCATGTCGCAAGTGACGGCATTGGTGGGGCAATTGGTGGATGCGGAGCAGGACGAGGCGGCGGTGTCGCTGGCGCGGAAGTTAGGACAGTTCCAGGCGAAACGTGGCGAGCGGCGGCAGTTTGTGGGGGTGATGCAGGACATTGCATCGACGCGGCGGGCCTCGCCGGTGATGCTGGAGTTTCTCAGCGAGCTGTTCAACGCTTCGAACCGCGAAGGGGATTACTGCCAGACGCTGCTGAAACTTTTCGACGTGTATTGCAGCACGGGGGATTTTACCAAGGCGGCGGAATGTTTGGACCGGGCGGCGGAAGTGGATCCGTACGAGTCGGGCCACACGAAGCGGCTGGAGGTGTTGAAGGGGAAGATTGACGAGAAAAAGTTCGATGCGATTGCCTCCCGATTTACTCCGGTGAGTAAAACGGCGACGGAGGCTGCGCATGAGGTGGAGGCGACGCTCGGGGCCTCGACGTTGCAGGATCTGATGTTGCAGGCGGAAATTCTGGTGCAGTACGGAATGCGCAACAAAGCGGTGGAGCGGCTGCAGAGAATTCAGGAACTGTTTCCGCGGGAAGAAGAACGCAACGAAGATCTGCAGCGGCTTTACCTTTCCGCGGGCGTGACGCCGAGCTATGCGGGGTCCGCGCCCCGGGCGGTGGCGCCGGTGGCTGTGCCGGCAGCGGGGCCGGTGGCTGCGATCGCCGCGCCTTTGGTGGATCCGGCAGCGGAGATGCGCAATGTGACCCGCGTGGCGGAGATCACCCGCAAGCTGTATCACCAGACCACGGCGGCAATGGTGTTAACCACGGCAGTGAACGAAATCGGCGGACACTGGGAAGTATCGCGATGCGTGGCGGCGATGCGCACGCCGGGTTCGAAGCCGACGGCAGTGCAGGAGTTTTGCGGCAAGGGAGTGAAGGCTGGTGATTCTGCAGCCGTCAAGCAAGTGATGTGCGCGCTGCAGGATTTGTCGCTGGCTTCGCCTTCGAGCGAGCCGGTGATTGTTGCGGACGCGCAGAAATCGGCGGAGTTGCTGGCGGTGCGTACAGCAGTGGTGGAGTTGGGAGCAACATCCGTGCTGGCTTTTCCTCTGAGTAACGGCGAGGATTCGGTGGGAGTGCTGGCGCTGTTGCACAACAAGCCGCGGATGTGGCCACAGACCGATGCGGTGGTGCTGAAGACACTGGCCGACCAGATGGTAATCGCGCTGAATAATGCGGGCTTGCGCCGGCTGGTGAAAAATCTTTCGGTGACGGAAGAAAAATCCGGGCTGCTGAAGCGGGGTTCGTACCTGGATTTGCTGCTGGCGGAAAGCAAGCGTGCGGCACAGAATGCGTCGCCGCTATCGGTAGTGCTGTTGCAGTTTGGCCGAAGCGCGGCGCTACTCAAGGAATATGGCGAGGCCGCGATTGAAAACGTGATGGAAAAGATTGGACAACAGTTCGCGGCCAACATCCGGACGAATGATCTGGCGTTTCGTTACGATACGACGACCATTGCGCTGATTCTTGGGGATACGGCGGANNTTTTCGGCGGGGCTGGCCGAGGCTGTGGTGCGGGAGAGTTACGATCCGGTGGACATTGTGACGGAAGTGATCAACCGCGCCGAGCATGCGCTGGCGACTTCGCTGGTGCAGGGGCCGGGGAAGGTTGTGGCGCTGGGAGCGGCGCTGGCCGCGGGGGCGGTTGCTTAGCCAGTTGCGAGTACCGAGTACCGAGTCCCGAGGTCAGTGACTCTTTTTGCGGTAAGGTTTCTCCCCTTCTTGTAGTGGCGCTCGAAAAATCGAGTATTCGCTTCGTAGTCGCCTATGCTCCCTGCATCAATCGTGAGTTGTTTCTTCTTTTCATTGAAGTGAAGCAGCGGTCCGGCGGCACGGATCAACAGAGTTTCGATCTCACGTTCGTGTTTTCTGTCCTCTACCACGTAGAAAGAGAAATAATGCAATTCGAGCCGATGCGCTTTCTTGTGTCCTGCGAGCCTGTTAAAGATATTGCCTCGCCCGATGTAGCGTGCTTCTCCCATCGAATCGTGAGCAATATAGACTCCAGTACGACGAAGTTTAGGCTCCTTTGTCTTTAAGTACCTCCTCACGTTGTTTAGCGTTTCAAACGGAAGTTTCTCTCCGAGCACCTGAAACAGCCGATCAGTGCCAGGATTCCCCGGGCCGGGATTGAGTCTGCCAAAATGTACGGTCCAAGGGCTGCCTTTTTCGTTGAAGACCGTAGCCTTCAAAAGTTTTACGGCTTTTTTCTTGGGCATGTGAGACAACCTTAATCTAGGGCCTTCTTAGCCCCGACAGCTTCACTTGAGTGCATCAGGATTCTTGCGAATCCGTCCATCGAAGCGGTAACAGTTTCGACAGCCTGTGAACTTCGGGAAGTGCTCGTAGTGGGCGGGATGTTTTCTGCCTGCGTATGGATGCAGACGAACTCTACCGTGACAATTCTTCAGAGGGCACCGGGCGCGCTCACCCAAAGCCTTCGCCTCGGCCACAGACATGCGGACCCAGTTCCCGTTCTGTTTTACTTCGCAAAAAGCATTCGGATTGAGACTTTTCTTCATAACGGCGCCATCCTGTCTGCGGGGCAAGCCATTTTATATCCCCTTGAGGGCTAAGCGAAGCGCTTCCTACTCGCTGGCGGTCATGCGCGATTCCGCTCGGTACTCGCAACTCGGTACTCGGTACTCGCTGCTCGGGACTGACTGCTGCCGTGGTGGTCAAATCCGCTTCCTCGCTGCTACACTAACCAGTTTGATTATCACTTTTGATCCGCTCTGAGTGGGGTCTGTAAGGAAATCATGTTGAAACCGGGCGATATCGCGATTGTCAGCGGGGCGCGCACGCCCTTTGGCCGCTATTGCGGGAAGTTGAAAGACTTTACGGCGCAGGAGTTGGGTGCGGTTGCAGCCAAGGGTGCGATTGAGCGGTCGGGGATCGATGCGAAAGAATTTGATCACGCGGTGTTTGGCAATGCGCAGCAGACATCGGGTGACGCGCTGTATGGGGCGCGGCACGTGGGTTTGCGGGCGGGGCTGCCGATTGAGACTCCGGCGCTGACGGTGAACCGGCTGTGCGGGTCGGGGATGCAGGCGATTGTGAGCGCGGCGCAGATGATTCAGACGGATGAGGCAAAGATTGTGCTTGCGGGCGGGATGGAGGCCATGTCGCAGGCTCCATTTACGATTCGCGGGCGGGATGGATTTACTTTGGCCCCTGGCGGGAAGCTGGAAGATTCGCTGATGGTGGCGCTGTTGGATTCTTATTGCGGATCGTACATGGCGAACACGGCTGAGTTGTACGGCGAGCAGCAGGGCATCACGCGGCAGGCGCAGGATGAGTTTGCGCTGCGCTCGCAGCAGAAGGCCGATGCGGCTTATAAAGAAGGACGCATTCAGGAGGAGTTGGTTCCGGTTCCGCTGCGGAATTCGAAAGGCGAGGCTACGGGGGAGTCGTTGACGGAAGACGACCACCGGAGGCCGCAGACCACGATGGAAGGCTTGGCCAAGCTGAAGGCTGCGTTCGGAAAAAATGGCACGGTGACGGCCGGCAACGCCAGCGGCATTGTGGATGGCGCGGCAGCGGTGGTGGTGATGTCGCTCGAAGACGTTCGCAAGCGGAACATGGAGCCGCTGGGGCGCATTGTTAGCTGGGGCATTGCCGGGGTTGAGCCGAAGGTGATGGGGCGGGGTCCGGTGCCGGCGACGAAGATCGCGCTGCAGAAGGCTGGATTGTCTTTGGACTACATCGATCTGATTGAAGTGAATGAGGCGTTCGCGGCGCAGTATTTGGCGGTGGAGAAGGAATTGGGATTAGATCGCGAGAAGGTAAATGTGAATGGCGGGGCGATTGCGCTGGGGCATCCGCTGGGGGCGACCGGGACGCGGCTGGTGATTACGCTGCTGTATGAATTGCGGCGGCGGAAGAAGAAATATGGGCTGGCTACGGCGTGTATTGGCGGCGGGCAGGGGATTGCGATGATTGTGGAGAGTATGAATTAATTCCTTGCCACGGATCTCCACGGATTCACACGGATGAAAAGCAGAACGTGAATTCCTTAGATCTTCGTTTGGTTTGATCCGTGGAGATCCGCGTGATCCGCGGCTGATTTGTTTTGGAGTCATTGAGTCTATAAGACAAGCACTTCGTCACCTCGGGTATGAAGGGCCCGGTCAAAGGTGACGAATTTCAAGCCTGAGGCGGCTGCGAAGGCGAGAAGGTAGGCATCGGCCCAAAGCTTGGGAGATCGGCTGGAAATCTTCGAACGCGAACGAAATTCCTTTTCGAGACGGTCGGGCTCGGGCAGAAACGCGATGCGCGGATCGGCCCACACTCGGTCCCACAAGGCCCAGGCTTCGGACATGGTCTTGGTTTCTTTTGCCATGACGGATTCGGTTGTGAGCAGGCGAAGGACAGTGAGCTGAGTGAAACGGCAGAAAAAGAATTGTTGCTCCGCTGCTTCCGCGAACCAGGAACGGGCCCTTTCGGAATGAACGTGCCGGCTCCAAATCAGGGCCAGCCACACGTTCGAATCAAGGAAATTCAACGTGTTCATACATTTGTTCGTTAGTGAGATCGACTTTGGGGCCGGGGGAGACGATCAGCGGGAATTGCACTCGTTTCCGGCGCGGCTGCCGGGCCTGAAGAAGAACGCTCTGCACGCCCGCGAGAACCAGCTCGCGCACCGAGCGCCCGTTTGCGGCGGCCTGCGCTTTGAGCCTGCGGTAGAGCGGCGCGGGGATATCGACGGTGGTGCGAATGCAATCCTGCTTCATAAAGGTTATTATCCCATGTGTGCCATAAATATGGAACTCGTTTGTCCACGTCGAAATTGGCCGGCGAAAATCCGATTAAAGTTGAGCGAGAAGCGTGATGGAAATTAAAAAAGTTGGCGTACTTGGTTGTGGCCTGATGGGTTCCGGCATTGCGCAAGTTTGCGCTACGGCTGGATTCGATGTGACCGTGCTCGAAGTGGAGCAGAGGTTTCTCGACAAGGGTTTTGCCGGGATCGAAAAATCTTTGGCGAAGTTTGCCGAGCGGCCCGTCGAGAAGGGCGGGATCACGGCACAGCAGAAGGATGCGATCAGGGCGCGGCTCAAGGGCACGACCAACAAGGCCGACCTGGCCGATTGCGACATTGTGATTGAGGCCATCATCGAGAACGTGGAAGAGAAGAAGAAGATGTATGCGTCGATTGATGGGGTGGTGAAGAAAGACGCGATCTTTGCATCGAATACTTCTTCGATTTCGGTGACGGAGCTGTTGACGGCGGTGAAGCGGCCGGAGCGGTTTATTGGGCTGCACTTTTTTAATCCGGTGCCGCTGATGAAGCTGGTGGAAGTGGTTCGCACGATTGCCACGGCCGGCGAGGTTTACGAGACGGCTTACGAGTTCGGCAAAAAGCTGGGCAAGGTTCCGGTGCGGACTTCGGACAAGACGGGATTCATCGTGAACCGGCTGCTGGTGCCGTATTTGCTGGATGCCATCCGGGCTTATGAAGAGGGTGTGGGATCGATCGAAGATATTGATAATGCGATGAAGCTGGGTTGCGGGTATCCTATGGGGCCGTTTGTCCTGCTCGATTTTGTTGGACTCGATACGACTTATTACATTACTCAGGTGATGTTTGAGGAGTTCAAGGAGCGGCGGTTCGCGTCGCCTCCGTTGCTGAAGCGGCTGGTGATGGCGGGGTGGTACGGGCGGAAATCCGGCAAGGGGTTTTACGATTATTCGGACCCGAATAATCCGAAGGCGAATAAACTGTAAGATCGAACCCACCACGGAGACACGGAGTCACGGAGAGAAATCACAAGAAAATGCCAGGCGAAATCAGTTCGCAGGATGCCCAGCGATATCGCACAGCGTGGCACAGCTATGTGGCGCGGCGGAATCTGGTGGTGGTGCTGTTTCTCAGCTTTGTGTTTGTGGGTTTTATGGTGGCCAAGCTGAGACTTGGCGAACTGAAAGACTTTTCGATCCTAGTGGGCTGGATCGCCGTGTACTTGACGGGCGCGTGGTGGTTGACGGAGTGGAGGTGTCCGCGGTGCGGGAAGATATTCGCCAACCGGTTGTGGACGCAGCGCTGCATCAGTTGCGGGCTGAGCAAGGACGAAGTGGCGGCAAGGGCGCGGATGAAGAGCTAGGGCAACGGCGAAAGATTTCACGCCCATTTTAGAGGTTAATCACACAAAAAGGGCCATCGCTTGAAGATGGCCCTTTCAATTTGCACGCATTAGGGAACGTCAGCATTGCCAACGACCTGCAATGCGTTGTTGAGGCCGCGGGCATAACTGTTGACGCCGCCGGGTAGCGTACCCAGGTCCGTCGGTGTGCTGGTGTAACTGTTCCACAGGACGGCGTGAGTAGCGGTGTCTCCGGGCAGTTGCGAGGACCCCGAAATGAAGCCCTTCGCGCTGATCCCCCAGGCGAAGGTTTGGTCTCCACCGAGGGTGGCGAGCAAATGGTGGCCCAGCGGCTCAGCGAAATAAAAGGCAGAAGCCTTGGTTTTGCTGGAATTCGTGTAACCCCAGCCTACGACCTGGTTGCTATCGTTGATTGCTTCTGCAGCGGTGTAGATGCCGCCAGGAAGAATTCCAATGTCGTGCATGCCCGCGCCGGGACTCCACATCATGGCGGTGAAGCTGCAGCAAGTCGGCAGGCTCGCGGTCCCCACGATCACAGTATTATTGTTGATCGCGATCCCGACACTGTGAAGACCACCCGGCAGATGGCCGAGAGGCATAAAAGGTCCGGGTGGTTCCCAGAGGAAGGCATTGACCACCTCGCCGTTGTAAATCTGTCCCGTAACTTGGTTGAGGTTGTTGATGCCGTAGCCATAGTTCCTCTGGTCGCCGGTAAATACGCCCATGCTCAACATGCCAGCGGACGACCAGTAGAAGGGCCTTTGGAAGCCGTCGGCGCCGATTGCATCCCCTGCCAGATTGCCGCTGGAATTGATCGCCGAGCCTTGGCTGCAACATCCGCCGGGCAGAGTGCCGACGTCGACAATGCCGCCTGCGGCAGTCCAGGTAAAAGCGTGAGTGGTGGTGTTATCGGCCAGGTAAGACCATCCAACTACCTCGCCGCTGTCATTGATCTGCAGCGCAAAGCTGGAGTTGCCGCCCAGAGTGCCGATGTCCGTCATGCCGGTGGCGCTGCTCCAAACGAACGCGTGTTGGTTTTGAGCAAGCGCCAGCGGTGACAGCAATAAAAAGATACATGCGAACTTCGTGAGACCATTGGCCTTAGTCATAGTTCCTCCATAATTTGTTTATAGGTTCACTTAGGGGGAGTGAAACGGGGCCCAATGGCTGTCGCTATAGGCGGGGGACTTCGGGGGAACAAGAGCGACAGTCAAAACAACTGCGGAGTATTTTGTACCTAGAGTTGGTCGGAGTCAATAGGGATTTCCCCGTAGTCGGCTAGGTGTTCGACTTTCGTAAATTCCTGCAGCGGGAACGCAGGCAGCACAGTTGGTGTGCGGGTGGGCTTAAACTCAAAATCCGGAGCGGCGCATCAACTTCTTGGCTGAAATCGTCCGGCTGCGTCCGGCCTCCAGGCGTTTTTCCGCGAGGTAGACGTCTTCCAGTTTGTCCAGATGTTGCAAGATGGCCTCGCGTGCATAAATAGGTCTTGGTGCGGCCGGTTCGCTTGGCGAGGCGGCTGAGACGTTTTTTCGATGCTGTTGGGAAGGCGGATGGCTAGCGTGAGTTACCTCGTGCTATACAGTTGTAGCAGGCAGAATTTATGAACTTTGAAAACATTCTCCTCGAAAAGAAAAACTCGATTGCTTATGTTACCGTCAACCGGCCCAAAGTGCTCAACGCGCTGAACATGGCTACCATGGAAGAGCTGCGGGCGGCGTTTCATGACATCAAGAGTGACGCGGCGATTCGCGTCGTTATCTTCACCGGCGTGGGCGATAAAGCCTTCATTGCGGGTGCGGACATCGGCGAGTTGGCGAAGCACGATGCAGTCTCAGGCAAGGAATACACGCATCGCGGACAGAACGTTCTCAACCTGATCGAAAATCTGGGCAAACCGGTGATTGCCTGCATCAATGGATTTGCGCTGGGCGGCGGATGCGAGATCGCGCTGGCATGTACGATGCGCCTCGCGAGCGAGAATGCCAAGCTGGGGCAGCCCGAGGTGAAGCTGGGGATTATCCCGGGGTATGGCGGCACGCAGCGGCTGCCGCGCCTGGTGGGCAAGGGCATCGCCATGCAGATGGTGCTGGCGGGCGAGATGATCACGGCGCAGGAAGCGCATCGCATCGGATTGGTGAACGAAGTTACGGTGGGGGCTCAACTGATTCCGCGGGCGGAGGCGATTGCGGCGAAGATCATCGCTAACGCGCCGCTGGCGGTGCAGTATGCGATGGAGGCCGTGAACAAAGGGATGGAGATGACTTTGAGCGAGGGGCTGTATCTGGAGGCTGTGCTGTTCGGCGTGGCCTGCGCGACGGAAGATAAGAAGGAAGGGACTACGGCGTTTTTGGAAAAGCGGGCGGCACAGTTTAAAGGGAAGTAAGATATTGCCACGGACCAACACGGATTGAAAAATAATTCACCACAGAGACACAGAGACACAGAGAAAAACAATACGAACAACCGTGTAGTAGAAAGTTTTCCCAAGCCTGCAGTTTCAGCACTGGAGGGCTCACTGAACGCTTGTGGCAGGCAGTTCGCGATTGTCGCAGCCCGGTTCAACTCTTTCATCACTGAGAGACTGCTGATTAGCGCGATCGACGGACTGGAGCGCTCCGGGGCTGAGAAAAAAAATATCGATTTGGTCCGGGTGCCGGGCGCGTTTGAGATTCCACTGGCGGCTCGGAAGCTGGCGGAGACGAAGAAGTACGATGCGATTATCTGTCTCGGATGTCTGCTGCGCGGGGATACGGCGCACTATGATGTGATCGTGAATGAAGTGACGCGGGGGATTGGGCAGTCGGCGCAGGAGACGGGAGTTCCTCATGCTTTCGGGGTGCTTACTTGCGAGAACCTGGAGCAGGCGATTGATCGCGCCGGGTTGAAGATGGGGAATAAGGGGTTTGAGGCGGCGCTGGCGGCGGTGGAGATGGCGTCGTTGAAAGAAGCAATCAGCCGTCAGCCATCAGCCGTCAGTAAAACCAGGGTTCCTCGCTCCGCTCGGAATGACAAATCTAAGAAGATTCAAACTGCTAAGACGAAGCGCAAATAGTGCCTCGTACCGTACAAACACTCCAACTCTAAAGTAAACTGGCAACTGGCAACTGGAAGCTGGCAACTGTCTCTATGGGCACACGGCGCAAATCCCGCGAACTGGTTCTGCAGATGCTGTTTCAGGCGGACATGGGGAAGCAGACGGTGGACCAGGTGCAGCGCACGTTTTGGGCGGAACATGCGGGGGCCGGCGCCGAGGTGCGGGGATTTGCCGAGGATCTGTTTCGAGTGGCGACCGATCGCCTGGCGGAAATCGACAAGCTGATTGAAGGCCATGCGGAGCACTGGCGCATGGAGCGCATGGCGGCGGTGGATCGCAATCTGCTGCGGGCGGGAGTGGCGGAGTTTCTGGCCTATCCGGAGACGCCGCGGGCGGTGGTNNGCCAAGGAACTGCAGAAGCCGGCTTAGGAATTCGTAATTTTGTAATCGGAAATTTGGTAATTTAACGTGCCGCCAACTTAACTTCCCGCTACTTTGTCGTTTCACTTCTAGTGCTTACTTCTGAGGCATCCCGATTAGCGCCGCTGTTCATCCTTAGGGTTTGATGGCGACTATATTCAGAGAGCAGGTGTAATTCTGGTAGCAAAAGTTGTTGGTGGAGTTGGGAAGCTGGAAAAAGGGGATCTCCAATATGTCCAGGGCAAGGACGGTGTTCAGTTCGTGGAGGATGCCGTCGGTGCCGGCTACGTAAAGCAGAGTGCCGTCGACGGTCATATCCGCGGCGACGGGAGCGGCGCCTCCACTGAGTGGGATGGTGCTGACGGATTGGGTGCCGAAGTTGTAGACCAAGACGCCCTGGTCGCTGGTGACGATATAAATCTCAGAACCACTGGGCGAAACAAAAAAGTTGATGGGATTAAAAGTGCCCTGGAGAAGATTGATGTGGCGGGGCGAGAAGGTTGTGACCGGCGCCGTGACGGTTTGGGGCAGCGAAATCGCCTGTGCCGGGCACAAGTAGGTAGTCGGATTCGAGATCAGCGGAGTCGTGGTGGTGGTCGCGATGATGTCGATGCCCGTGTTATCCACGCCGACGAGAACGTCGAGGTTGTCGAGATCGCTCTGGTAGAGCAGGGGAACTTGAGAGTTGCCCGTAGGCGCGCTACCGGCCGGAACCATCTTAAGGAACAAGGGCGTAGTTGGCAGTCCGGTAATAGAGAACGGTGTGCCGTTGGGCAGGTTAGCCGGCAGGTTGTTGCAGGTGTTGAGGACCGTGATATTCGATGTGGCACTCCCCCCCGCAATAAAAGCAAAGGCTCCGGTGGAAGAGAACGCGATGACGTTGGCGGGCGCGGTCAGAGGAATGGTTTGCAGAGCCTGCAGCGGCGAGTACACATATAAAGTATTGCCGCCATTGCCCAGGATGAAGGCCTTTGAGCTATCCGGTGAAAATGCCGCCGTGGTGGCGCTATTGATATTCAGAGGAGTGGTGGCGGCCGCCGATGAACTGGCGTTGACGACGTAAACTTGATTAGGAGTGGAGACAGTATCGGAGAAGACTGCCAAAGCGCCGTTGGGTGAGACAGCAATGACTTTGCCGGTTACCAGGCCCAGAGTGGTGCCGGCGGCCGGCAAAGCTGTGAACGGGTTGGTGGTGGGAGATCCCAGGTTAGCGGTTGTGACGAGCAATGCGCCGTACTGGCTGCCGGCGTAGATTTTGTCTCCCGCCGGATCGAACATCAGCGAATTAGGTGGCGTAGGCATCGAACTGGGACTGGCTGCAATGTTTTTAGAAGTTGCGATGTCGTAAAGGGCAACGGTGCAGAAGGAATTGCTGTAACAATCCTGACTGGTGGCGAGCACACCGGTGGCTGAGGTGGCTCCGGTGACTAATCCGGAGATGGCTGTGACTGGGTAAACCGGTTGCGGGACATAGAGCGGGGGAACGCCCGCGGGAACCAGAGGGAATCCGACGTTGCAGGCAGGCGGCGTACACGAGGCGGTGATGGCGGCCGCTCCGGGTTGCGGCGTAGAAACAGTGCAGGTCGTACTACCGGTGCATCCTGTGGTGGCGCTGCCTGCGGTAAGAGCGGCCGGCGCCGAGGACGTCCAAGTCAGAGCCGGTTTAGGCACTATGCAACCCTGGACATCGACTGCCGTGGCCGTGATGCTCTCCGAGGTGCCTTTGTTCGTGATGAAACCGGTCTGGCCAAAGTTGGAGCCTATCTGCAGCGTGATGCACTGCACGGGGCAAGTCTCAGCGATGTAGGGCTGGCTGGATACTCCGGAGGCTGTCGCCACTACCTGAGTCTCGCCGGGAGTGTTAGATACTACGGTTGCCTGGTTGGTGGCGACGTTTTCGGAAGAAGTAACGATGGGCGTGATGGTGACGACGTTAGCGTTGGCCTGGGTCCAGGTGAAGGGTCCAACCGAGGCGGTGATATCGACGCCCTGGCTGTAGGCAGTGGCTTGTAAAGTTTCGGTTTGATTTTGTGAGAGGCAGGCGCATACGCCATTGGTGCAAACATTTGGATTGAATGGGATGTTGCAGGCGAGGGGCAGCGCGGTTTGCGTGGCGCAGGCGGCTGGTGGAGAGTTGACCGGTTTCATCACGCTGATCTGAATGTTATCGATTGCCGGATGAACGAAGACCAGAGTCGGTGGGCTGGTTTCACCTAATGCCGTGGCTACGACGTTAACTGTCCCTGTGCCGGCAGGGGTGCAGACGTTATAGTACGGAGCGTTCCAGCTTCCGGCGCAGGCAAAGCCAGCCGGAGAGATGTCCAGTATCCCGCTCGGGCTGTCGGGGGTCAAGGAGTAGGTGAAGGCGGGAGAAATGTTCGCGTTGGTAGCGTTCTGCGCGCTGGCGGTGAACAGCAGAGTGCTTCCCAATTGCATGGAAGCGCTGGTGGCGGGATTCAGAGTAATTCTTGCGGGAAAGGGACTGGAGCCGGGCGGCTTATGCCCGCCGCAAGCTGGCAGTACTAGAACTAAAAATATGGAGATAATGATTCCCGCGGACTGAACGCCACCGAACCTTCGCATGCAACCTCATCGTCGCCTGCCGTGCATCGGCCAGGCGAGCCGCTTTTCTTAAAATGAACTCAAAATGAACTTGAAATGAATTGGAACGGAAAACTTTTGTAGTGTAGAGGCTGGAGGCGGATTCAGCAAGCCGACCGCGCCACTCCTCACTGCTACAATGCAAGTTGTTCCGCGTTTGCAGTGGGATGCAAAAACATGGGTTGACGATGTTTCGCTTGAGTTGCTATAGTAGTTTGGTTCCGCGAGTTAAATGCAAGCTTGCAGTAGACCGTGAGTTCCGAGGAGTGTTGCGCGGACTTGGGGTTGAGCTTTCGAGAAATGCGTTTTCGGATTGAGGTTGAGTTCGGAAACTTTCCTCGCTGAAATGTTCCTGCGCTGCCTTTCGCCCTCGGGCTTCTGGCGCGCCTGAGTCAGGCGCAACGGTGGTCCGCGGAAGGATATGCAGGACAGAGCTGGCGATACGGAGCACCCCCGCGGTTTGGCCGGGTGCCACCGTCGACAGTTCAAATCTAGAACGGGAACCCAGAATCTCTCTCCGCGACTGGTGTGCGGCGAGAAGCATGGTTGGCCGGTTGAGCCTGCCAGTCCGGATCATGTAATTGCGAACCGGGAAAGCGGATGACGCTGCGCGCCTGCGAGGGCGGATTGTGGTGCGCGACGTTGCTGGGAAATTCGAAGTTACCAGGAAATCGTTGCCAGGAAATCTAAGGAGCGGCAAAGAGTGCCTACTTTCAATCAATTGGTGCGGGATGGCCGGAAGCGGCCTCGTTATAAGACGGCGAGCCCGGCGTTGCAGGGATGTCCGCAGAAGCGCGGGGTTTGCACGCGCGTGTACACGCAGACGCCGAAGAAGCCAAACTCGGCGCTGCGCAAAGTGGCGCGGGTGCGGCTGACCAACGGGATTGAAGTCACGACCTATATCCCCGGCGTTGGCCACAACCTGCAGGAGCACTCGATTGTGCTGATCCGCGGTGGGCGCGTGAAGGATCTGCCGGGCGTGCGCTACCACGTGATTCGCGGCACGCTGGATGCGGTGGGCGTGGCCGGCCGCCAGCAGGGACGTTCGAAATACGGTGCCAAGCGGGCGAAGAAGGGCTAAGGGTAGCGCCGGCGTCTCGCCGGCAAAGGGCCGCCGGGACGGCGGCGCTACAGGAGCTAAAGACTTAAATGCCTCGTAAAGGACATACAGCAAAGCGAACCGTGCCAGCCGACGCCGTTTACGGCTCGAATCTGGTGACGAAGTTCATCAACTCGATGATGTGGCAGGGCAAGCGCTCGACCGCCGAGGGCATTTTTTATGAGGCCCTCACCAAGGTGCAGGAAAAAGGCGGCGACGAAGCTTTGAAGCTGTTCACGAAGGCAGTGGAGAATGCCAAGCCGTTGCTCGAGGTGAAGACGCGGCGCGTGGGCGGCGCCAACTATCAGGTTCCGGTGGAAGTGAATGCCGACCGGCGCACGTCTCTTGCGATTCGCTGGCTGCTGCAGTATGCGCGCAGCCGCGCCGAGCGCGGCATGGTCGACAAGTTGAGCAACGAATTGCTGGACGCCGCCAACGGTAAGGGCGCGGCCATCAAGAAGAAAGAAGATGTACACCGCATGGCGGAAGCCAACAAGGCCTTCGCGCATTATCGATGGTAAGAAGTGCACAGGTCCTTCGCGGCACAAAACGCCGCTCAGGATGACCGGAGTTTTTAACCATAGCTGAAGGCTGATAGCTGACAGCTGATTTCGGAGCCCAGAAAGAGTTAATTGTCGTGCCCAGAACAGTCCCATTAGAACGCTGCAGGAACATCGGCATCATGGCCCACATCGATGCCGGCAAGACCACTACGACGGAGCGCATCCTGTTCTATACGGGAAAGACGCACCGCATCGGAGAGGTGCACGAAGGCACTGCGACCATGGACTGGATGGAGCAGGAGCAGGAGCGCGGCATCACGATTACGTCCGCGGCGACGACTTGCACCTGGCGCGACATTCGCATCAACATTATCGATACGCCCGGACACGTGGATTTCACGGCCGAGGTGGAGCGCTCGCTGCGCGTGCTCGACGGCGCGGTTGCGGTGTTTGACGCGGTGCACGGGGTGCAGCCGCAGTCGGAAAAAGTCTGGCGCCAGGCCGACAAGTACGGCGTGCCGCGCATTTGCTTTATTAATAAGATCGACAAGATGGGTGCGGACTTTGAGCATGCTATCGATACCATCCGCAAGCGGCTGAGCGCGAAGCCGGTTGCCATTCAGATTCCGATTGGCCAGGAAGATAAGTTCAAGGGCGTCATCGATCTGATCAACATGAAGGCGATCGTGTGGCAAGACGACACCATGGGCGCCGAGTATGTGACCGAAGAAATTCCCGCCGAGCTGAAGAAGAAAGCCGAAGCATTCCACGCCCAGCTGGTCGAGAGCATCGCCGAGAACGACGACGAAATCCTGCACAAGTTTTTGGAAGGCGAAGAAATTAGCGCGGACGCGTTGCGCGCGTCGCTGCGCAAGTCGACCATTGCGCTGAAAGTATTTCCGGTGGTGGTGGGGACGGCATTCAAGAATAAGGGTGTGCAGCCGCTGCTGGATGCGGTGGTTGACTATCTGCCGTCGCCGCTCGACGTGCCGGAGACGCACGGCCTGAATCCCGATAACGGGGAAAAGATTTTCCGTCACGCTGATGACAAGGAACCGTTCTCGGCGCTGGCGTTTAAGATTATGGCCGATCCCTTTGTCGGCCAGTTGACGTTTATCCGCGTTTACTCCGGGCAGCTGAAGACCGGGGACTCGGTGCTGAACACGGGTCGGCGCCGAAGTGAGCGCATCGGGCGACTGCTCAAGATGCACGCCAACAAGCGGGAAGAGATCAGCGAGATTCTGGCGGGCGACATTTGCGCGGCCGTCGGACTCAAAGGCGTGAGCACGGGCGACACGATTTGCGACGAAGATCATCCCATCGCTCTGGAAAATATTACGTTTGCGGTTCCCGTAATTTCGGTTGCGGTTGAGCCCAAGACGAAAGCCGATCAGGAAAAAATGGGGATGGCGCTGGGCCGTCTCGCCCAGGAGGATCCCACTTTTAAGGTTCACACCGATCCCGACAGCGGACAGACCATCATCAGCGGCATGGGCGAGTTGCATCTGGAGATCATCGTCGACCGCATGATGCGCGAGTACAAAGTCGAGGCCAACGTCGGCAAGCCGCAGGTGGCGTATCGCGAGACCATTCGCAGGCACGCCGAGGCGGAAGGCAAATACATTCGCCAGACCGGCGGCCGGGGGCAGTACGGTCACGCCAAGATCAAGCTGGATCCGCAACCCGCAGGGACGGGCTACGAGTTCGTTAACGACATCGTAGGCGGTTCGGTGCCGAAGGAATTCATTAAGCCGATCGATCAGGGAATTCAGGAAGCGCTCGAAGGCGGCATTCTTGCGGGCTATCCCATGGTCGACGTGAAGGCTACGCTGTACGACGGCAGCTATCACGACGTGGACTCGAACGAAATGGCGTTCAAGATTGCCGGTTCGATGGCGTTCAAGGAAGCTGCTCGCAAGGCTTCGCCGGTGCTGCTGGAGCCGGTGATGGCGGTTGAAGTGGTTACGCCGGAAGATTACGCGGGCGTGATCATGGGCGACCTGAGTTCGCGACGCGGACGGATTGAAGGCATGGAGCACCGCGCCGGTTCGCAGGTTATTAAAGCGATTGTGCCGCTGGCGGAAATGTTTGGTTACGCGACCCATATGCGTTCCTCGACGCAGGGCCGCGCCGAGTACTCAATGCATTTCGCGCGCTATGAGGAGGCTCCGCGATCGGTGGCGGAGGAAATCATCGCCAAGGTGCAGGGGACGACGAAGTAGTAGCGCCGGCGTCTCGCCGGCACGGCAGCGAATTTTAGAAATTACGCGGACGAAATGTCCGCATGAAAAGCCGGCGGGACGCTGGCGCTACAAAGGACGGATATGGCGAAAGAGAAATTTGA
>PKVZ01000155.1:1385-6440 GCA_003131635.1 Acidobacteriaceae bacterium | reverse complement strand
GGGTGGGGGTATACCCAAGAATTTAGGAATCTTGCCCCTACTGGATCGCGCTGCCTACGTTTGAGAAGACATTGCTGGCGTTGGAGCCGATCAACTGGATTGTGCCCACGACGATGACCAGGACAACAGCCAGCATCACGGCATACTCCGCGACGTCTTGACCTGCTTCATCGGACCAAAGCTTGCTTAGGAAGTTATTCATGATTCCCCTTGATTTATGTTGATTTATGCTGCGCTTAAAATAGCGGCGGCTCGTGCTGCAAGCGGCGTGTTGGAATGAGGCACTCCCAATCCCCAGGGATCGCTTTCCTGCGCCACCATCTGCAGGCCTACTTGATACTCGCCATGCGCCTCGCGATTATGTTCGCCGGCTTTAGGCTCAACCATCGATTTGGTCCACATCACGGTGAACTCGATGCGGCGTTTGCGGAATAGGACGACCAGCGTATCGAGCGCTTTCAGTTCACGGCGAATCGCACCCAGGCGCACGCCGGTAGGTGTGAGGTCGAGCGTATGCGCCAACGCTTCGAAGCGCGCGCCCGACGCTTCTTTTCCTCGTACCCGCACCGGCAGCACGCCGGGAATACGAGTCTGACTGCGTCTGGTTATTTTTGATCTGGTTAAGTGCATCACAGGTCTAGAAGCAGTGTGAGGCAAAACTATGAGGACGGGAATGGCTCCAGTGAGTGAGGCACGAAGGTAACCACCCCGGGCAGTGACTGAAATTCTTCCCGCTACAGTGTATAAAAGAGTAATTATGTCGCAGGCAGCGCCAGCTATAACCCGGAGCCCCGCGGATGTGGTCCGGATGACGCCGGTTTCGCAGGCGGCCAATGGGGTGTGCTATGCCGTGGCGGGCGAGGCCTCCATTAGCTCGTTCGATTTGGAGCGCATGATTGCGGCGGTGCCGACCAAGGCGGCGGGGGCGCTGAAGCGCAAGGCTTATTATTTTGTTCCGCTGACGATTACGCAGGGGGAAGAGATTCTGATTGCGGACCGCTACGATGTGGCGCTCAGCGACAATGCGGTGTGCCATCGCAATTTGACGTTGGGCGATTCGCAGTGCGTGTTTATCTCCACGCGGCTGATGGACGACAAGTTTTCGGTGGCTTTCGAGTTCTATATCAATGTGGGGCATGCGCTGGTGGAAGCGGCCGGAGTCTCTGAGGAGTTCAACGAGCTGGCGTGGAAGCAGGTGCAGGCGGGCACGCGCGGAGAGACGTCACTGGATGCGTGGGAGGCGCGCAAGCTGGCGTTGGCCGGCGGCGCGGATGCGGAGCGCTTCAAGAACGAATATTTCGAGGCCACGTTTTCCGATACGATTTCGATTTATCTGCTGTCGCTTTATTTAGACGTGGATTACTACGATCTGCGGGAGCGGGATTATCCGCTGCTGGCGCCTTCGGCGTTGGCCGAGCGGTTGCGGAAAGTGGCGGAGCTGTTTCCGGCGAATGCGGGGTATGAGTTTGCGGTGCTGTATAAGCGGCGCGGCTGAAATTTCTTTTGCCACGGATTGGCACGGATTCTCGCGGATTCAACTTCCTGCTAGACCCTTCGCTCGAATCCCTTGTGAATTTTGCAGATGGTTCCTAGCCGAGGAGGCTAACCTCAGGGGCTGAAGCCCTCACCTTTCGTCGCCCTAAGCGGCACGACTGAAAGTCGTGCCCTTCCCAAACCTCTCCAAACAACCCTCTACTTACTTCCAATCGCGAAATTCACGGTGCTGGGTTGATTGGCGTTGACGGTGACTGATTTCTCCCACGTCTTCGGCTCGGTGAAGATGGGGCGCTGCACGGTGCGTTCGGTCAAGACGTCATAGGCCTGCTCTTTGCCGGCCAGGCCCCAGCCTTCATGCCAGGCCACAATCTGGTAGGTGCCGGGCGGGACGCCGGTGAATTCGAAGCGTCCGCTCTCGTCAGTGACAGCGTAATAAGGATGCGGGGCGACCATCATCTCGGCGTTCATCCAGACATGGCCGCCATTGCAATGAAGGTTAACCAGGCCGGGCGTCGACATGGTTCGCGGGATGATCTGATTGGGGAATGGGAACGGCAGATTGAAGGTGGCTGCGCCGTCCATGTGGATGGTGTGCAGCGTGGCGTCGGAGCTTCGCATCTGCAACTCGGCGTTCTGCGGCACGAGAAGAATGTGCGGAATGTAGTGGCAGTGCTTCTGGTCCAGGTGACGCCTCTGCTCGGGTAGTTCCATCGCTTTGCCGGCGGAGATGTTCCTGAGGTAGACGATGGTGTTGGCGACACCACCCTCGGGTCCAACGATCAGGCGCTCGAGGCTGACGCTTTTCTTACCGTCCGGGTCGCAGATTTGCGGATCTTTGGTGACGGGAAAGTCCAGTTGGTGCGGGACGGGCCCCGTCCATTTGACGGTGCCAGAGATGGTGCCACCATCGGCGACGGAGATTACTTTGTACTCGCTTTGAGCGGCGGCTAAGGTTGTAAGGACAAGGGAGAAAACCGGCAAAAGGCAACGAGCAATCAAACTTCGCATAACAAAAACCCCTGAATAGCCCACCGCCCGTCCCACGCGCTCTTCTTGGAGTCGGTGTGGAACGCGGGCTGAATTTTAGGTCGAACGTCTTTCGTCGAGCGTTCTTTCGTCGAACCAGCTTGGTCGAGCTGCTTGGTCGAGATTACTTGGCCGCGGGCAACGATTTGCACTGGCTTGCGAGACAATGCAACGGGCCGCCGAGACGGACTCTCGTTTGTGTTGCCCTTATTCCAATCCGGGAGGACCGCATTGACGCGGTTCGTGTGATTGGAATCACCTAATTAAGGTGCGCTAATGTGCTGGCGGTGTCGAGATTACTAAAGAGTAAGTACTAGCGCGGCACATCCGTCTAAGGAGTCAAGTCGCGAATGTGCGAGGTCTGCCATGCGATGATGAATGGCTTACAATCTTGCTTCCATGACCGTACAGGTACGATCTTTCGCGAAGATTAATCTCGGGCTGCGCATTGGCGCGGCGCGGGCGGATGGTTTTCACGAACTGCTGACGGTTTACCAGACGATTGGGCTGCACGATTTGATTGGCGTAAGCGTGAGCCGCGGAAGCGGGATCGAGATTCGTTGCGACGACCCGAGAGTTCCGCGGGATCAATCGAATACTTGCTATCGCGTTGTCGAGAAAGCGATGCGGGCGATGAAGGGCAAGGGTCGAGTCGTCATCGAGATTGAGAAGCGGTTGCCGGTGCAGGGCGGGATGGGCGGGGCTTCCTCGAACGCAGTGGCGACCCTGCTGGCGCTGGAGCGGGTGATAAAGAAGACTCTGCCGGGGGAGGAGCGGCTACGGATTGCGGCGGAAGTGGGATCAGACTTGCCGCTGTTTCTCATCGGCGGGACGGTGCTGGGCGTGGGGCGCGGGGAGCAGGTCTATCCGCTGGAGGACCTGCCGGGAACGGCTTGCGTGGTGGTGACGCCGGAGGTGGGAGTGTCGACACCAAAGGCGTTTGCGGAGTGGGACCGGAAATTGACGCTACCCGGATCATCCGATAGAATGGTTGAGCTTGGCCGTGGGCTTTCTGCGTGGCTGAGCGAGAGTTACTCCGGTGCTCCTTTTAGAAGGGGCCGCGCCGAGAATCCGCTTCTCGAGCTTGTCCGGGCCGGGATCAAGAACGACTTTGAACAAGTCGTCTTTCCTGAGTATCCCGAGCTGAGTGAAGGTAAAAGTGCGTTGGAGCGCGCGGGCGCGAGGTGTGCGTTCCTGTCGGGCTCCGGGTCGACGTTGTACGGGTTGTTCGCCTCGAGACAGGGGGCGCGCGCGGCGGTGACCAGGCTCCGCCAGCAGGGTTGGGCGGCGCAGGCGACCGTTACGCTGACGCGGCGGCGGTATTGGCAAAAGTTTCTTGTTTCCAGTTTCTAGTTTCTGGTTGTTTAATAGGGGTATCATTCTTTCACCCGATGTCCGGTTCTCAGTTTTCGGGAAACTGGAAACTTGAAACCGGAAACTTGAAACGGTACTGGGCCGTCGACTAATGGTAGGTCAAGTGCCTTTGGAGCACTTTGTCTAGGTTCGAATCCTAGCGGCCCAGCCAAGAAACAGCTTTTAGCCGTTAGCCTTTAGCTCTTAGCTTGAAACTTGAGAGCGGAAGGCCTTCGCTGAGAGCTAACAGCTAAAGGCTAAGAGCTAACTATGGCCACTTTGGTGACGCCCACGGAAGCGGAAAAGACGGAGAAAGCCGAGAAGCAGGCTCCCCCCACGCCCGAGGAAAAATCGGAACGCAAGCCGCGAGCGCGGGTGGACGAGAAGTTCAAGATTTTCAGCGGTACGGCGAACGAGCCTCTGGCCGATGAAGTTTGTAACTTCCTCGGCATGCCACGTGGCCAGGCCATGCTGAAGCGTTTCGCCGACGGCGAGGTGTACGTCCAGATTCAGGAGAACGTGCGGGGCTGCGACGTGTTTGTGATGCAGCCGACGTGCCGGCCGGTGGACGAACACCTGATGGAGTTGCTGCTGATGATCGACGCGTTGAAACGCGCTTCGGCGCGGCGCATCACGGCGGTGATTCCGTATTACGGGTACGCGCGGCAGGATCGCAAGGATAAGCCGCGAGCTCCGATTTCGGCGAAGCTGGTGGCCGATTTGCTGACCACGGCGGGGGCTCACCGGGCTCTGATTGTCGACCCGCATACGCCGCAAATACAGGGTTTTTTCAACATCCCGGTGGACCATTTGTTTGCTTCGCCGGTGCTGGTGGATCATTTCAAGAAGCTGGCTCTGCCGAATTTGACCGTGGTCTCGCCGGACGCCGGTGGCGTGGAACGGGCGCGGTTTTTCGCCAAGAAAGTCGATGCGGCGCTGGCCATTGTGGATAAACGTCGGGTGGAAATGAATGTGGCCGAAGTGATGAATGTGATCGGCGACGTNNAATGGAGCGACGTCGGTTTATGCCTGCGCCTCGCATGCCGTGCTTTCCGATCCGGCGGTGGAAAACATTCACAACTCCGCCATCGAGCACGTTGTGGTAACCAACACCATCCCGCTGACCACGGACGCAAAGAGCGAGTCCAAGATTATGGTGCTTTCGATCGCGGGGTTGAT
>PKVZ01000155.1:0-1241 GCA_003131635.1 Acidobacteriaceae bacterium | reverse complement strand
CTGAATGGCGGCGAGAAGGCCAAGGCAATGATTGTGGATTGGCAATACGAACCCATCAAGGGGCATCTGCTGCACATCGACCTGAAGCGCATCGCCATGGATAAGGCGTTGCGTGTCAGCGTCCCGATCATGCTGCAGGGTGTGCCGGCGGGCGTGAAGACCGAGGGCGGCATCCTTGAGCAGATTCTGCGCGAGGTTGAAATCGAGTGCCTGCCTGGGGACATTCCCGGGCACATCGATGTAGATGTGAGCGAGCTGACGTTCGGCAAAGTGCTGCGCGTGTCGGATTTGCCGCATAACGAAAAACTGAAATTCCTTACGGACGCGAACCAGCCGGTGGCGCACGTGACCAGCGTGAAGGAAGAAGTTGTGGCTGCTCCGGAAGCGGTGGCGGCGGAAGCGGGAGCCGCTCCGGCCGAGCCCGAGGTTATCAAGAAGGGCAAGGCGGAAACCGACGAAGAAGGCGAGGCTGTTGCCGAGAAGCCGGAGAAGAAGGCCGAGAAGAAGGAGAAGAAATAACTTCGTGTTCCAGGTGCGCCTCGCTTCGCTCGGCGGACGGACGAAGGCGTCCGTCCCCACATGGATGGTGGCGTGAAACTGATCGTCGGGCTGGGCAATCCTGGAATCGAGTATCAGTTTTCGCCGCATAACGTGGGCTTTCTTGCGGTGGATCGCATTGCCGGCGACCTGGGCATCGAGGTGCGAAACCGGCTGTGCCGGGCGCTGACGGCGCGGGCGGTGATTGGCGGCGAAACTGTGCTGCTGGCCAAGCCTGAGACCTACATGAACCTGAGCGGCCTGTCGGTGCGGGAATTGGTAGCGGAGTACGAGGCCAAGCCGGAATCGGATTTGATTGTGATTCAGGACGAGCTGGATTTTCCGTTGGGCACGTTCCGGATTCATACGCGGCGAAGTTCGGCGGGGCATAACGGGATCGAGTCGATTATCGGAGCGCTGGGCACGCAGGATTTTTGGCGTATCCGGATCGGCGTGGCGCCGGAGCGGAAGGTGGAAGATGGCCAGCGCTACTTGCTGTCGCCGATGCGCAAGGCGGATCTCGCGGTGATAGATGCTGTGCTCGATACCGCCGAAGAGGCGGTGAAGGTGATTTTGAAGGAAGGCCCGGCGGCGGCGATGAACCGCTTCAACCGAAAAGAGCCGGAAAAGAAGGATTAGCCACGGATTGGCACGGATTCTCACGGATCAAGATCTTTGATGGTTTATCCGTGGCAATCCGTGAA
>PKVZ01000142.1:7862-13167 GCA_003131635.1 Acidobacteriaceae bacterium | reverse complement strand
CTAGAACGTTTTGTCATTCCGAGGAGCCGAAAGGCTCCGAGGAACCTGCTATCCTCTGTCCCCGGAGGGCTCCCTACTTTGTTTTCGGTCCAGTTACCATGAACGCTTTGACCGTAATCCCATTTGGCTGCAAGCCGACCGGAATCATGGTCAGCAACGAATACTCCGTGGGCTCCAGCTTCCGTGCTGTGCGCTTCTGAATCACCGTCACGTCGCCCGCCTGAGTATCGAGCACGAGTAAATACCTCTGATCCTGCGACATCGCCAATCCCTCGGGATGGCTGCCCACCGGCATGGTGAATATGCGCCTGCCCACCTCAATGTCGTAAACCGCCACGCTATCTGATCCGAAATTGCTGACATATAGCCGCGAGTTATCAAGAGTGACCAAGCCACGGGCGGGATGCTGTCCAATCAGCACGCTGCTGCCGACCTCATCGTTCGCCGTCTCAATAATCGAAATGCTGTCGGAATCGAAGTCGCAAACCATCATCTCGCCACCGTCCGGCTTCAACGCCAGGCTTACCGGCGTCCGTCCCACATCCAGCAGCGCCAGTACCCGGTCGCTCGGCGGTTCGTTATTTTTGTTTGCCGCTAACGCGATCGATGCTACCTGGGATGAGCCCGAGCAGGCCACAAACCCTTTGCTCGAATCCGGCAGAATGGCGATGTCTTCCGGCTGCCGACAAACCGGCAACGTGGACCGCACCCGCAATAATTTTGTGTCGATCACCGAGACCGTATTGTCGCCGCGATTCGATACCATCACGGTCGCGCCGTCGGGCGAAACCCGTGCTAGTCCTGGCGCGGAGCCTACCCGCACATTACCCAGCACCGTGCGCTTCTCCAGATCGATGACCGAGACATTCGCCGACCCCGAGTTCGCCACATAGGCGCGCTTGCCATCTTGTGCAACATCGATGAAATACGGCCGTCCATGAACTCCGATCGTAGCCACCACGGTATTCTTCTCGGCGTCGATCACGCTGACGTTATTCGACCCCGAGTTCACTACGTAGATTTCATTCTTCTCGCGGTTGGCTGAAATTCCGGTCGGTGACAGGCCCACGGCAATGGTTTTCGCGAGCTCAAACGTCCGCAAATCGATCACGCTCACCGTGTTGCTCTTGCCATTACTGACGTATGCGTATTCGCGATACGCCGGCCCATAATCCGGCAGGGCCTGCTCGCGGAAGTACCACCACCCGGCCGCGCCGAGCAATGGAATCAGAACAATAATGAAAAGGAGTTTTCGCAAGATGAAGGCTGCTTCCCGGGAAAAATCTGGAAGCAATAAGACTACCAGAGCGCAGGTTTTCGAGGTCGCCTAACGTGCCATCAGTTCGGGCCGCACCGACGATCCTTCCTGCGACGATCGTTCTTTCAACGCACTGGTGACTGCAACTAGATTCTCGTTCGAAACTCGAATCTCTCCGTCAAGCACTGCGATCAACCTGCCCGAGCCCGTTCCCTGAAACCGCGCCCGCCTCAAAGTTGCATAGCTCCGGGCCCCGGAAGGCAGCGCCGGTTTGAAGTCTCCCCCTTGGCGCAGGATGAAAAGAACCGACTCTGCAATCTTGTCGCGCAACGATTCTCCCAGCGATCCCGACCGAAGCGTCTCGCCGACCAGTCCTACAGCATCGATCCGCCCCATCTGCGCCACCAATCGCAATGTACCGTCTTCGGCAACGGCCGGAGTTAGTTTCACCTCGATGGTTCCGTTGCCTTCCACAATTTCGTTCATGCTTTCTCTGCCGAACATTGTGGTGCAGGTCCAGCGCTCATAATGCAATTGCACGAACACAACGCCGGTCGACCCCTGCGGAGTGAGAGTCGCCGTCTGCAGCGCAATCTGCTCGCCGCAGCGGTCAGCTTTGTCGAGTTGTGCGCGCAGCACATCGGCAATCGTTTGCTGCAGGTCTGCCATGTCCGCGGTCAGTTCCACCGCAAACGTGTTTTGGCCGCCTTCAGCCACCGCCTTTGAAACTGCTCCCGATGTAGTCACCGCGACCGCCTGCCCCGCGAGGGTTACCGTGTTTTTTACCGCGGGAAGATTGAAAGCAGAGTCCTGGCCGTTGGTGGCTGTAATGCTCATTTCCTCGCCCAGGTCGACTTGTGCGCGCTGGAAGCCGGTGAGCGCGTGCTCCAGGTTCTGCGCCGAACTCGTCATCTGCGCCCTGGCTGCGTTCGCTTCCACTGCCTGGTCCAAAGCTTTCGCCTGTTGCCCGACCTCAGAATCCGCCTTGCCCAGCCTCTTGGTGATTTCTTTTAATCCCGATTTCTGTGCTTCGGAAAATCCCTCCAGAAATCTTTTGTTCAATGTCCGCGCCGTTTCAATCGCTTCCTCGAAGCTCTTATCGCGGTTCGCGATTTCCGAGGCTTTGTTTTCTTTACTCAGCAGTGCGATAAACCCTTGCACTTCCGCGCCAGCCGCTTCCGTACTCTTCAGCATCGCCGCATGAGCGGCTTTCTGTTCAGCGCTGGCCTGCACCGCCATGATCTCGTGAAAGTCTCGCAAATCGTCCTTCGCGTCAACCCCGCTCGCATGGTTACCTGTACTCAGCCCGGTACTGCCCGCCGCGGCACCCCCAATACGCCCACCACCGCCCCCATGCTGCGCAAACATTCCGCACGGACACGCCAGCAATGCCGCTCCCAAAGCGATTGTCTTTAATCTTGAACTACTCACTCTACGAAACATAAGCCAGTCTCTCACTAAGTTGAGCAATCCCCTAATTGTCATTATTGGGCGGAATGGTGGCCTTCCGTAGCAGCCGCGCGGTCAAACAAATTTCTTGTCGGCCCGAGGCATCTCCGTAAGGCTCCAGTCTCTAAATTGTTGACTCCAGCTTGTCGTAGTATCGAAAAAAACGCCACAAACTTTACAGTTCTTTGCATAAGCTAGAGCTTATTTGATGTGCGGCCAATGCCCTTCATTACAGCCTGAGCAGGGGTAAGATCCAAATCGTGAGGGTAACGATCATGATCGCGACTCTCTTTGTATCTTTCACAGTACGCTCCCGAATCGAATTGCCTTGCGCTGTCGCTACTTCATCACCACCGTCTCCCTCAGCCCAATCTCAGGCACCGTCCTTCCTACCACCGCTGCAATCTGCCGCACTTGTGTCATCAGGTCATCAAACTGATCGGGAAACAGCGACTGTGGGCCATCCGACATTGCCTGATCCGGATGGTTGTGTACTTCCACCATCAATCCGTCCGATCCCACCGCGACCGCTGCACGAGACAGTGGCGTAACTTTATTTCGCTTTCCCGTCCCGTGGCTCGGGTCTACAAGAATCGGCAAATGGCTGAGCCGCTGCACCGCCGGAATCAGACTGAGGTCCAAAGTGTTGCGCGTGTGGTCGGCAAAGGTCCGCACCCCGCGCTCACACAGCGCCACGTTGTAATTGCCTTCACTCAAAATGTATTCCGCCGCCATCAGGAATTCTTCCAGCGTGGCCGACATGCCACGCTTCAGCAGCACTGGCTTCTTCGCCCGTCCAGCGCGCTTCAGCAGCGAGAAATTCTGCATGTTCCGCGCCCCAATCTGAATCACGTCCGCATACTCCTCCACCAGATCGAGCGATTCATTATCGATGGCCTCGGTAATAATCTTCATCCCATACTGCTGGCGAATCTCGCCCATGATCCGCAGACCTTCCTCGCCCAATCCCTGAAACGAATAAGGAGACGTTCGCGGCTTGTAAGCTCCACCGCGAAAAAACTGCGCCCCCGCGCGATGCACGCGCTCGGCCACGGCAAATGCCTGTTCGCGGCTCTCGATCGCGCACGGCCCGGCGACAATCGCCAGTCCAGGCCCACCAATGGTCGCCGCCGTCCCGGCAAAACGGATGATCGTGTTGTCTTCCTTAATGTCGCGGCTCACCAGCTTATACGGCTTGGAGACTTTGATCACTTCCTGCACGCCCGCCATCTCTTCCAGCGTGCCCTGCTCCACTTCGCCTTTATTCCCGGTAATGCCAATCGCGGTGCGTTGCGCTCCCGGCATGGCATGCGCGCGATAACCCAGGCTTTCGATTTTTTCGCAGACGTTCCGCACCTGCTCTTCAGTAGCGTGCGCCTTCATCACCACTAACATAATTTCCCCTTGGACGAACCATGTGGGACAGCCGCCCCCGGCTGTCCAGGTCGAGCGAAGCTCGACTAGCTCTCCTCGCCGCTGGCAAGCCAGTCGGCCCATCAAGTCTATCGTTGCCAGCGTCTGCACCGCAATCGCAGCACCTCTCCGGGCACGGTTTGGTGTTACGGCTCCCGGCGGCGGAAAACGTACAAATACGCACGATCTCCCCACTCCGGACAGGTCGTGTTTTTTTGCTCGCGAAGGTTCTCATGCAAACTTGAGAGTACTACCGTCCCGCAAAAGAAATCCATTTCACCGGGACGCACGTTCTGAGTCGCGATGCGCCCGCCTGCATCCAAACACTGCAACTTTAAAATTCCTTCGGAGACCCGTTCATGAAAGCAGCGGTTGTTCCTTCCGTAAACGGCAAGTGGGAAGTAAAGCAGTGGGAAACTCCCAAGCCCGGCCCCAACCAGGTCGTCATCAAGATCCACGCCAGCGGCCTCTGCTACACCGATGTTCACCTTACTCACGGTTTGTTCGCACTTCCGTTCCCCCGCGTGCTGGGCCACGAACCTGTGGGCGAGATTGTCGAGCTCGGCCCCGGCGTCACCTCCCGCAAGGTTGGGGACCGCGTTGGAGTCGGCTGGGTACAAAAAGGAGATGGCACGTGCGAGTGGTGTTTGCGCGGCAAGAAAGAACTGTGCCAGAACGCTATCTCCACCGGGATCAACCTGCAAGGCAGCCACGCTGAGTACATGCTGGCCTACGCTGACGCCACTATGCCCATCCCGGCTGCGCTCAGCTACGAGCAGGCCGCCCCGATTTTCTGCGCCGGTTACACCGTGTGGAGCGGACTTCGCCTTGCCGATCCCAAGCCGCACGAGCGCGTCGCTGTCGTCGGCATCGGAGGCCTCGGCCACCTCGCCCTGCAGTATTCCAAAGCCTCTGGCTTCGACACCATTGCCGTCACGAAAAGTAAAGACAAAGAAAAAATGATTCGCGATCTNNCCCGATGGCCGAATTATCCTGATGGGAGTCGGCGCTGAGCCGCTGAACTACACACCCGAACTCATGTTCAAGCGCGTCAGGCTCATCGGCTCATCGCAGAATGGTCCCGAGTATCTCTATGAGGCCCTCGAGATCGCCGCTAAAGGCAAGGTAAAGGTGGTGGAAGAAACCTACAAGCTCGACGACATCGCCAAAGCCTACGACCGCGTC
>PKVZ01000142.1:5900-7820 GCA_003131635.1 Acidobacteriaceae bacterium | reverse complement strand
GCGCCGCCTCACTTCCCGCCGCATCGGCATCCACACCTCCACCGCCGGAGGCATCCACAACGCGGCCGAACGGGCCTACCGGCTTGGTTGCAACACGCTGCAGATTTTCTCCTCCAGTCCGCGCCAGTGGGCGCCGTACGAACTAAGCCATCCGTTGTGCGACGAAATGCTTCGTCTCCGCACCCAGTACGATCTCAAGCCGCTGGTCATCCACACCAACTATCTGGTTAATCTCGCCAGTACGAACCCATTATTTTTGAAGAAATCCGTGGAAGCTTTTCGTGGTGAAGTCGAGCGCGCCCTGGCCGTTTGCGCCGACTACCTTGTCCTCCATCCTGGCTCCTTCCGCGGTTCCGATCGCGAAGCCGGACTCCTCCAAACCGCGGCCGCCATCGCCGCCTCCACCCAGAGCCTCGATCTCGCGCGCGGTGGCCTCACCATCCTCATTGAAAACACCGCCGGAGCCGAGTTTTCCCTTGGCGGCAGTTTCGAGCAAGTCGCCGAGGTCATTGATCGCCTCCGCGGCGTAGTGCCCATCGCCGCCTGCATCGATACCTGTCATACCCACGTCGCCGGCTACGACATCGTTACCGAAGAAGGTATTTACCAGACCCTGCAGCTCCTGGACGCAACCGTAGGCTTGAACAATGTGAAAGTCATCCACTGCAACGACGCCAAAGCCGCTCGCGGATCGAAGCTCGACCGCCATCAACACATCGGCAAGGGAACCATCGGCCTCGAACCTTTCCGCATCCTGCTCAACGATCTTCGCCTGGTCCACGCCGCCTTCATCGCCGAGACTCCCATTGACCAGCCCGGCGACGATCGCAAAAATGTCGATACTCTTAAGAAGCTAGTGTCCTAGCCTGACGAAATTACCGATCATGGCATCCTAGTTTCATCATGACCGCCACGGCCTCGCACCTGCGCTTTCTTTCGTTTCTTTTCGCAGCGATTTCCAGTCTCTTGCCGAACCACGCTTCAGCTCAGTCCAGCAATGCGTCGGAGACGCCCGCTGTGCAAATTGCGATGAAGAACGTGATGTATCACTACACCGATGCCATTGCCGTCCACATCATTCGCCTTCAAGGTGAACTCACGCCAACCAGGTCTGGCTCCGTCGTTGTCTTTGACGACAAGAATTCATTCACCCTCGTCTTGAACTCAGCCGAAATTGCCATCAGCTGCAATTCTCTGGCGCAGATCCTGAACGGGAATGTCTTTTCCTCTGCGAGTGCCCCCATCAAGGATCTAAGCATCGAAAGCAGGAACAATCAGCTCATCATCAAAGGCAAGCTCCATCAGAAGGGAGATATATCATTTGAAACCATTGGAACTGTCTCTGCGGATTCGGCTGGTCATATTCGTCTCCACGCCGATCACGTCAAGGCCGCGCATCTGCCAGTTAAAGGCCTGTTGGATTTGCTGGGCGTCGACCTGGCGCGCCTTGTCAATACCAACGGAGTTCACGGCATCACCATAGAAAAAGACGACCTGATCCTCGATCCTGAACAAATTCTTCCTCCCCCGCACATCCTCGGCAAAGTCACGGCGGTGCACATTCAGGGTAGCGACATCGTGCAAGTTTTCGGCGCACCCCAGTCCCCGAACTTCGCCGCCCAACAACCCGGCAATTACATAGCCTTTCGTCACGGCGATATGCGCTTCGGCAAACTCACCATGCACGACTCCGATCTCATCATGATCGATATGGACCCGCGCGATCCCTTCGACTTCTATCTCGACCACTATCAGAAACAACTCGTCTCCGGGTATTCGAAATCGACTCTGGAATTCGGCCTGCGCGCACACGTCCGCGATTACAATAAGCTGGCATCCCATCAAGCGCCGCGCCCGCCCAAGAAATGAATCCTCGGCTGTGGTCCAATTTTTCTGTGCTGACCACGAACGATCTTCCAC
>PKVZ01000142.1:3595-5875 GCA_003131635.1 Acidobacteriaceae bacterium | reverse complement strand
CCCCACGACGAGCGCTACAACCCGCAGGGCGTCGAATCCAAATGGTTCGAACGCTGGCAAAGCGATCCTCGGCTCTACGCCGCCGACGCAGCCGACTCGTCCAAGAAGAAATACTACGTCCTCGAAATGTTGCCCTATCCCTCCGGCGTGCTTCACATGGGACACGTACGCAACTATTCCATCGGCGATGCGCTTGCTCGCTACATGTGGATGAACGGTTACAACGTTCTTCATCCCATGGGCTGGGATTCCTTCGGGTTGCCCGCGGAAAACGCCGCTATCCAGAACAACACTCCGCCGCGCCAGTGGACGCTTGGCAACATAGCCAAGATGAAGGCACAGATGAAACGACTCGGCTTCGCCTACGATTGGTCGCGCGAAGTCACCACCTGTCTGCCCGATTACTACCGCTGGAATCAGTGGTTCTTCCTCAAGTTCTACGAAAAGGGTTTGGCCTATCGCAAGAACAGCCGAGTCAACTGGTGTCCCAAGTGCGCCACGGTGCTCGCCAATGAGCAGGTCGTCGATGGCCGCTGCTGGCGTCACGAAGATATTCTTGTCGAGCAGCGCGAGCTGGAGCAGTGGTTTCTACGCATCACGAAATACGCCGATGAATTGTTGCGCGATCTTGAAAAGCTGGAGGGCTGGCCGGAAAAAGTCCGCACCATGCAGCGCAATTGGATCGGCCGTAGCGAAGGCACGTTGGTCGATTTCAAACTCGACTACTCCCAGCCGCACCGCGGCTTCGGCCCGGCCGGCGCCACCATCAGCGTCTTCACAACGCGCGTCGATACAATCTACGGCGCCACTTCGGTCCAACTCGCGCCTCAGCATCCCATCGTCGCCGATCTTGCCGCATCCAATCCCGATCTCCGCGCCAAAGTAGATCAGCTCATCGCCGAGCAGCGCAAAGCCAAAGAAGCAGGAGACATCGGCGAAATTGAAAAGCACGGCGTCGCCACCGGCCGCTACGCTATTAATCCCTTCAACGGGGAAAAAGTTCCCGTCTGGGTGGCCAACTACATCCTCATGGATTACGGCACCGGCGCCATCATGAGCGTTCCCGCGCACGACGAGCGGGACTACGAGTTCGCGAAAAAGTACAAACTCGAAATTCGCCTCGTTGTTCTTCCTATCTCAAACGACCCGGAAGAAACCATGGCCGAGCCGGCTCTTCCTTTTGTCAGCCACGATGGCATGCTGATCAACTCCGGTCCATACAGCGGCCTTGAGTGTGCCGATGCCGTTAAGAAGATGACCGCACATGCCGAAGAAAACGGTTTTGGCAAAGCCACCACCACGTATCGGCTGAAAGATTGGGGAATCTCGCGCCAGCGCTATTGGGGGACGCCGATCCCGATGCTTTATTGCGAAAAAGATGGCATCGTTCCGGTGCCGGAAAAAGATTTGCCGGTTATCTTGCCGGAAAATGTTGATATCACGCTCGCCGGTGGATCGCCGCTCGGAAGAGTACCCGAGTTCGTCAACGCGACTTGTCCCAAGTGCGGCGGCCCGGCGCGCCGCGAAACCGATACCATGGATACCTTCGTCGACTCGTCCTGGTATTTCTACCGTTACACAGACGCGCACAACGACCATGCTCCGTTTGACTCCAAGACCGCGCAGTACTGGTTTCCGATCGATCAATACATCGGTGGCGTCGAGCATGCCATTTTGCATTTAATCTATTCGCGCTTCTGGACCAAGTTCATGCGCGATCTCGGCCTCATCACCAACGATGAACCAGCCGCGCGTCTCTTCACCCAGGGCATGGTGATAAAAGACGGCGCAAAAATGTCGAAGAGTCTTGGCAATGTTGTCAGCCCCGACGAGATGATAGCGCGGTATGGCGCTGACGCCGCGCGCCTCTACAGCCTCTTCGCCGCTCCACCCGACCGCGACCTNNTCGCCAGCACAGCGCCAGATTCAGCGCAAACTTCACCAAACCATCAAGCGCGTCAGCGACGACTTCCAGGGTCGCTGGCATTTCAATACTTGTATCTCGGCAATCATGGAACTGGTGAACGCGCTCTACGTTTACGAAGAAAGTGCAGCTTCTGAGATGGGAAGCAGCACTTCATCAGTTCTGTTGGCGGAGGTGCAGCGCAGCCTTGTTCTCTTGCTTGCGCCCTTCGCACCCTATCTCGCCCATGAACTCTGGGAGATGCTGGGCGAAAAGGGAAGTCTACTCAAAGCGCCATGGCCAAAATACGACGCTGCGCTTGCCAGGGAAGACGAACTCGAAATTCCCGTGCAGATCAATGGCAAATTGCGCGGCCG
>PKVZ01000142.1:0-3541 GCA_003131635.1 Acidobacteriaceae bacterium | reverse complement strand
ACGAACACCAGCGCCTCGGTGTGATTCCCAAATTCGATCTCATCGAGTTCTTTCGTGTTGTTATCAAGTGTCCTTGTAAGAACCGCATCATTGGGAGCAGGTTTCTGCAGGTCTTGAAGTTTTCCCTGAGTCGTGGCGACGGTCCTGCCGTTTTGTATGATGTTAACCTTAACGTCATCGGCTGGACCATTCCATTCAGCTTTATAGTCGCCCGGGCCAAGCTGGGTTGAACCGACTTGAACCGTATCCGACAGAGTAAACTTTCCGGAATGACTGTCCTTTGCGAATGCGCTCACCGAGAACAGAAGCGCTACCGCGGCGAATGAAGCGAAATATTGCACAAATTTCATTTTTTATTCTCCTAAGCCTATCTTCTTTCTTCTAAAGAGATGCTGGCTCATGCTCGCCGGATGCAGACATACCGTACGATGTATGTAAAGTTTCTTCACGATGCGAGCATGCACAATCGGCGCGCGGCACGCGCCAGCTTTGACACGTGCGGTATTCTAGTCAACGAGCAAGAGCGAATGTCTGAGCCGTCACCCACCATCGAAGGCTTCCGCGCCGCGTTTCGCCGGCCAGCGCTGACGTTTGCAGAAATTGCGTGGCGCTGGACGATTGGCGCAACCACCGCGGCCTTATTCATTTTCTATTGCATCGAGTTTCTCGACACTTTGCCCGTAACCAACGCCGACTCGGTTCTGTTGTCGACTCGACAGCCCATGCTGGTGGGAAAAGCTATCGCACACATCCTTCGTGGCAGTCTGAACCGAGCCATATTTGCGGCCTTGTTTGCCGCGCTGGCCCTTTGCCTGCTATGGATCATTGCGGCTTCCATGGGGCGTCTCGCGACTGTCCGCGCCCTGCTGACCTACTTCCGCAGAGAAGCTTGCGAGACCTCCGCCACCATCGTTTCCCGCTCCACCAACGAAGACGATGTCTCCACCAAGGCGTATGACGCGGGAAAGCCGCGGCCCATCCGCGCCTTGATCGATCTCAGTTTCTTGCGCGCCGCCGTATTTCTGGCAATGATTCTCGGCTTTGCCGGCGCGGCAATTCTCGTCAGCTCTATTTCTTCGAAGGCCAACCCGCGGTCAGGTCTGAGTGTCGTTCTCTTTTTTCCAGTGGCTGGATTGATCTGCATGGCGGGTTGGGCATTGAACTGGTGGCTTTCCATGGCTGGAATATTCGCAGCCCGCGATGGCGAAGACGCACTGGCCGCGCTTTCGGCGGCCGTCACTGTTTCGCGAGAGCGCACCGCTTCCGTATGCGCTGTAAGCATTTGGACTGGTCTGGCGCATCTGGTTGCTTTCAGCATTGCCACGACCGCGGTTTCGTTGCCCCTCGCTTTCATTCGCGTCGCGCCATCACGAATCGTGATCGCAGGCATCATTCTTGTGACGCTCACTTATTTTGCGGTTGCGGACTGGCTTTACATGGCGCGCCTCGCCGGCTACGTTTGCATCGCGGAGATGCCGGATGCTCTGGCCGCATCCGCGCCAATGCCCGCTCCTCAGCTCGAACCGGCCCAGGCCACCATCGACCGCGACGAACCGATCCTGAGCGACCTTCCAAATCTTGCCGTAGAAATGTAGCTTGCTTCTTACTGTGATAATTCGCCAGTGTCCGATCGGGAGCTTTACACGAAGCATCCGATTTGAGAAACTCATCCGTGGAAACCCAATCCATACTTAACCAATCCATCGTCATCCTCGACTTTGGCGCGCAGTATACGCAGCTCATCGCGCGCCGCATCCGCGAACAGAATGTTTTTTCCGTGGTGCTGCCCTGCACCGCCTCGCTTGATGAGGTGAAGAGCTACGCGCCCGCTGGTATTGTGCTTTCGGGAGCGCCGTGGTCGGTGTATGACAAAGACGCGCCGCCGGCGGATGCACGTTTGTTCGAACTGGGACTGCCCGTGCTGGGCATCTGTTATGGGCTGCAGTTCATGGTGCACACCTTGGGCGGGAAGGTGCGGCCTGCGGACAAGCGCGAGTACGGACACGCGGAGATCGACATTGTCGCGGAGTCGGTGTTGTTTCAGGGGCTCGAGAAACGGCAGGCGGTTTGGATGTCGCATGGAGACGAGGCGCTGGAGCTGCCCCCAGGGTTTGAGCTGACCGCCAAGACGGCTCATGCGGTTGCGGGAATTCAGAACGTAGAGAGGCAGTGGTTTGCGGTGCAATTCCATCCCGAAGTGCATCACACGCGAAATGGGACAGAGATCCTGCGCAACTTCGTATTCCAGATCTGTGGAGCGAAGCCTTTGTGGACGCCGCAGCATTTCATCGATTCGACTGTAGAACAGGTGCGGAAACAAGTGGGAAGCGGGAATGCGATCTGCGCGCTTTCGGGCGGAGTGGATTCTTCGGTTGCCGCGGTACTTGTAGACCGGGCACTGCGCGATGGGGGCGGTAAGTCGCGTCTAACCTGCATCTTCGTGAACAACGGCGTGTTGCGCAAGAACGAGTTCGAGAAGGTTCAGCAGACATTGCGGGGCAAACTTGGGCTGCGGCTTGATGCGGTCGACGCAACGGATCGCTTTCTCGACAAGCTTAAGGGTGTCAGCGATCCGGAGAAAAAGCGGAAGATTATTGGGAACGAATTTATTGCCGTGTTTGAGGATGAAGCGCGCCGCATCGAAAAAGCAGAGGGAAGCGTTGACTATCTTGTGCAGGGGACGCTGTATCCGGATGTGATTGAGTCGCGGTCGGTGCGGGGCCCGTCGCAGGTGATCAAGTCGCATCACAACGTGGGCGGATTGCCGGAAAAAATGAAGCTGAAACTAATCGAGCCGCTGAAAGATTTGTTCAAAGATGAAGTCCGCAAAATTGGACGCGATTTGGGGATGCCGGAGGAAATTTTGCAGAGGCAGCCGTTCCCGGGGCCTGGGCTGGCGGTGCGCATTCTAGGAGAAGTTACGCCGGCGCGGCTGGGGCTGCTGCGGGAGTGCGACGAGATTGTGGTCAGCGAAATTAAGAGCGCGGGACTGTATACGAAGATTTGGCAGTCGTTCGCGGTGCTGCTGCCGGTAATGTCGGTGGGCGTGATGGGCGATATGCGTACCTATGCGTACACCTGCGCGGTGCGGGCGGTGAGTTCGGAAGATGGGATGACGGCAGACTGGGTTGCGCTGCCGCACGAAGTGCTGAAAAACATTTCCACGCGGATTGTGAATGAAGTGAAGGGCGTGAATCGCGTGGTGTATGACATTACGTCAAAGCCTCCGGGGACGATCGAGTGGGAGTGAGAAGAACCGCTGCTAGCTTCTCGCTGGTGGCTTCTCTTTCGCAGTGTATGTCCGGTATAACATGATCTGAGTATGAGCAAACGGTCGAGAAGATTAGGCAAGAAGAATGAGTTGCGGGCGGTGGAAGAGGCGATAGGGGCGTCGCTGGGAAAGAGTCCGGCTCAGGTGGCGGCGGAGACAGAGGGCAACGGCGGGAAGGTAAGGAAAAAAGCATCCGTCAGCCAAGCGGTTAGAGAGCGGCTGGCAGATGACAAGAAATAACCAGCGCCTTCCAGAGCGCGGCTGGTCTCG
>PKVZ01000098.1:5240-9494 GCA_003131635.1 Acidobacteriaceae bacterium | reverse complement strand
GAGATCGCCAAAATCGAAGAGCCGGTGATCCTGGCCACAATTCTCACCAACGAAGAATATGTCGGCGGAATTCTTAAACTCGTCGAAGACAAGCGCGGCAAGCAGAAGACATTCGAATACGTCAGCTCCTCGCGCGTGATGTTGCACTACGAGTTACCACTGAACGAAATCGTCCTCGATTTTTATGATCGCCTGAAATCAGTCTCGCGCGGCTACGCTTCCCTCGACTATCACCTCGCGGATTACTGGGAGTCGCCCATGGTCAAGCTCGACATCTTGGTGGCAGGTGAGCCCGTGGACGCGCTTTCAATTATTGTGCATCGCGATTTCGCCTACGAGCGTGGCAAGGCGCTGGTCTCGAAAATGCGGCAACTCATTCCCCGGCAAATGTTCGAAGTAGCCATCCAGGCTTCCATCGGCGCAAAAATTATCGCCCGCGAAACCGTCTCCGCCATTCGCAAAAACGTCATCGCCAAATGCTACGGCGGCGATATTTCCCGCAAACGCAAGCTCCTCGAAAAACAGAAGGAAGGCAAAAAACGAATGAAGCGCATCGGCCGCGTCGACATTCCCCAGGAAGCCTTCCTGGCCGTTCTGAAGGTCGGCGAAGACAGCGATTGAGGAGGGGGATAATTCCCGGCTCGCCGATCCCTCGGATGGAATCGCAGCGCTCGCCAGCGGCAGACCTCCCGGAACCCGACTTCTGGCCCCGGGCAGTTTCCGGGTTTGTCTGTGATTCGCTCAGTGGAAATGTTTCCAGCCTTGATACGGCAACCCTGGTGGCGGGCTACCTCTTGAGTTCCGCGGGCCAGTTTGTCAGCAAAGTGATGGAGGTGGATTTGGTGTGGTCGGTGGTTTGCACTACAAACTGTTTGGCGTCGGGGCTTACGTCGTAGCTGATTCCAGTAAAGTTTGGCAGATCGAGTTGGAATAAAGGCTCGATGGAGTCGACGCGGAAATTGGGTTGCGTCGCAGTGTGCGCGGCCATCAGGCGGTTTCCCATGCTGACGAAGAAGAGTTCATTGTTGCGGCCAAACAGCGTGTTCCATCCTCCGGTGGTGGAGACTTGGGTCTTGGCGCCGGCTCCAAATGGCACAACGTAGATTTCGGGCCTGCCTGTTTCATATGAGAAATAAGCCAGCCAGCGGCCATCGGAAGAGAAGCGTCCGTCGTACTGGCTGACCGTCATATGGGAGGCGGCGGGCGGCTGGAAGATCTTGCGGTCGCCCGTCAGCGGCATAATCCAATTGGAAAAGATGCCATCTCTCGATTCCAGATCGAGGGAAAGGTATTTCCCGTCTGGCGACCAGTCGATGGGCGAGCCATTGATATAAGCGTCGTTCTGATAGAGAACTTCTTCGGGTTGGCGGCCATCGAGAGAGCGGCGGCGGATTGATAACTTACCATTTTCGCCGACGCCGTAGGCTATTTGCTTTCCATCCGGCGACCATACCGGCCAATAATCACCAGGTCCGAAAGTGATGCGGGCGGGCTGGCCGCCGGCGACGGGAAATACCCAGATATCGCTTGTGCCGGATCGTGGATCCTCGGTTGTAACGGCGATGGATTTACCGTCGGGAGAAAAACGCGGATCGGAATAAACCGCCAGCGGACCGGGCGTGCCGATCAGGTTTCCGCTTCGGTCAAATAACTTGAGTTCGGACTCGGCTGAACTTTCGTGGTAGGCGAGAACACCGTTTTGAGAGACAGAGAAAGTGCGAGCTTCGCCGATGGTTTGAGGATCGCCGGAAAGCGTGAAGGTACGCGAATTGAAGGGCTGAGCCTGAATGTGTCCGGCGCGGACGAAAAGCAGATAGCGGGAAGCAAATACCGCACGAGCGCCGGGGCCAATCACGATTCCATCTTGTTCGGGCTTACCAAGCACGCCTACTTTAATTCGGGTTGGCCCGCCGAGTTGGCTGGAGGCATAAAGGAAGTGCTTGCCGTCGGGAAGGAAAGATGGGGCGCTATGCGCAAATTCGTTTTGGTTGAGACGAGTGGCTGGCGACACCTGGCCACCCGAGGCTGCGATCTGCGAGATCGGCCCGAAGTTCTGTTTGCAGAAAAGAATGATCCCGTCGTCACTCCAATCGCCAGCATCGCTATAAACATCTTCGGTGAGGGTTTGGGCATCTCCTCCGGAGACGCTGATCGTCTTTAGTTTTCGGTCGGCGATGAAGGCGAGGTAACGGCTGTCGGAAGACCAGAAAGGCGTGGCGGCGTCTTCGGTGCTGGGAAGCATCGTAGCTTGCTGGGTGCCAAGCGGGCGGAGCCAGAGGTTGGTGCGGCCCCTCTCATCGACGGCGGAGAAAGCGAGGGTTTTCCCGTCGGGGGAGACGACGACTGGGCCCGCGTCAAAGCCGGAAGCGCGAAATGTGGTTTGCGGCGGGGGTGGGATGTAGGCGCGTACGGAAAGCGTGGAGGTGTGGGCCTGTCGCGAAAGATAAAAGACGATTGCCGCGGCGACGAGTAGCAGTGCGGCGACAGCCAATAACGCGCCCGGGAGGAATCTGCGTGGGGATTGGGCTGGCGTGACAGCGACTGGGGGTTGGGGGGATTGCGAAATNNCAGGCGGCTACGAGATAGTCGAAGGCTGCCGGCGTAAGGGGCTTGGTGGCAGCGATGGGTTCGGGATCTTTTTCCAGAATGGCGGAGGCTACGCTGATCTGGCTTTTGCCTTCGAAGGCGCGCTTGCCCATGGCCATTTCGTACAGCACGGCGCCGAACGCAAAAATGTCAGAACGGGCGTCGGCCTCTTTGCCTTCGATTTGTTCGGGAGACATGTACTGGATGGTGCCGACAATGCTGCCGGCGGTGGTCAGCGGGCTGACGGGAGTGGGGCCGCTCATAGTCCGGGCGGCTGACAGAAGCGGAGCCGATCCCGAGCCGGCTGCGCCCAGTGAGGCGGGTTTCGCCAGGCCGAAATCCATCAGCTTGGTTCCGGACTTGGTCAGCATGATGTTGCCGGGCTTCAAGTCGCGATGCACGATACCCGCGCGATGGGCGATCTCCAAAGCTTCTGCGACTTCAATTCCAATCTTCAGCAGTTCAGGGAAAGGCAGCGCACCCCTGCGCAGGCGATCGGCAAGCGTCTCGCCGTCGAGGAACTCCATAACCAGGAAGTCGGTGCCGTCCTGCGAACCGACGTCGTAGAGATGGCAGATGTGTGGATGATTCAGAGAGGAAACGGTACGAGCTTCGCGCTCGAAACGCTGCTTGAATTCCGGATTGGTGGAGAGATGAGTGGGAAGAACCTTGATGGCAACGGTGCGATCAAGACGCGTATCTTTCGCGCGGTAGACCTCGCCCATGCCGCCGGCCCCGAGCGGAGATTGAATTTCGTAGGGCCCGAGTTTTGTGCCAGTGGTTAGACCCATCCGTGGGCAATTATAGCCTGTGCGGCACGTTGGATAGGATGCGAGACTCTGGGTGTGTTGTCTGTGGTGTTGCGCCGCTCCGAGACACGGAACTCAAAGACTAGAAACCGCCAAATGTGCAAATCTCCATTTTAGGAATTTCAATGTTTTTGGCGAGATTTGACCGTGTTAATCCGAGGTTAATTGTCTAACTGGTTACTATTCAGGGCTTTAAGAGCTTGAAAATCGTGCCCTGACATTTCCCGAAAAGGGTTTGCCGATAGGAATTTTCTTGGCCGCCCACCATTCCACAAGCTTTTCCACAGGCCGGCGTGTGCTCGCAACTCGAAGCGCCTAAGGTACTTACAACGCGAAACTACAGTAACTCCTGTAGCGGTCGCAATTACTCTTCCGGCGGCAGGCCGCCCTCCACCATGGTCTCGAATCTGGTGCAATTTTTCAGGAACGCCAAATTGATTCGACCGATAGGTCCGTTGCGTTGTTTCGAAATAATGATCTCCGCCTTGCCCTGCAGGTCGGGGTCGTCTTGCTTGTAAACTTCTTCGCGGAAGATGAACATCACCAGGTCGGCATCCTGCTCGATCGATCCCGACTCGCGCAGGTCGGCGAGTTGTGGACGATGGTCGCCGCCTCGGCTCTCCGGAGCGCGGCTCAACTGCGAGAGCGCGATCACAGGCACCGTGAGTTCCTTGGCCAGCGCCTTCAGTCCGCGCGAAATCGCCGACACTTCCTGCGTACGATTTTCATAACGCTTGCTTCCACCCGACATGAGTTGCAGATAGTCCACGATGATCAAATCAAGTTTGCCTTGCGATTGCTTCAATCGCCGCGCCTTGGCCCGCATCTCACTCAGCGAAATTCCCGGAGTGTCGTCGAT
>PKVZ01000098.1:0-5174 GCA_003131635.1 Acidobacteriaceae bacterium | reverse complement strand
ATGTTCATGGCGAACGCGGTTTTGCCCATCGAAGGCCGCGCCGCGATGATCACCAAGTCTGACCGCTGCAGTCCACTGGTCATCTCATCGAGATCGGTGTAGTGCGTCGCCAATCCGGTAATGCGCTGGCCGCGCTGCAGCAGAGCATCGACCGACCCAAACGATTCCCGGACAATCTCCTGCACGCCCATGAAGCCGCGCCCAATGCGCTTCTCCGAAAGCTGGAAGATCGCAGCCTCGGCATCGCTAAGCACTTCCTCCGCCGCATCGGACTGGTCGGCCGCCCGCGCAATCGCCGTATTCGCTGCATGGATCAGCCCGCGCAGCAGCGCCTTGTCGCGCACAATTTTGACGTAGTGCTCAATGCTCGGCCGGTCTGGCACGCCATCCAGCAGGCTCGATACGTAACCCACATCGCCGATCGCCTGCAGATCCTTGTGCCGATCCAATTCCTCGATCAGCGTGATCATGTCGATCGGCCGCGACGATTCCGCCAGGTCGACCATGCGCGAATAAATCCGCCGGTGCGAGTCGAGCGAAAAATCCTCGATCCGCAAATGCTCCGCCGCCTGGTTATACGCAAAATTATCCAGCAGAATCGCGCCCAGAATCGAGCGCTCCGCTTCTACATTCGCGGGAAGAGTGCTGATGCTGTAATCAGTGGTCGCCACGTTCTTGATATTTCCTCAACTCTCAAAAATGCCAACCGAACACTACCCGGACGCGGCTTGTGAAAGCGAGGCGCACCCTCTGGAAAACCGCGTCCCAATTCAAAAAAGTTTGGCGGATGATCCATCCAGCAAAATCTCAGAAATCGAGCGATCTAAGCCTAGGAGAACAAATAGCGAAGCGTAAATCAAGCGAATTACTTCGGAACTGCTGCGAAGTCCCCCAAAAAACAAATGCGGCTCTGGACCAGCCATCCAGAGCCGCATCGTTCGTAGACCTTCAGGCCTGCCATCCCGCCGCTAGGAGCAGCGGGACGAAGGTACCGGTCCGACAGCACTCACCTCAAGTGAGCGCCACATTTACCGTTACGATTGCCGAGCCGTGATTCGGAGAACCACAACTCAGCAAC
The DNA here is from genome assembly GCA_003131635.1 of Acidobacteriaceae bacterium. GTDB lineage: Bacteria > Acidobacteriota > Terriglobia > Terriglobales > Acidobacteriaceae > Sulfotelmatobacter. Next base: position 4,096 of record PKVZ01000098.1, on the reverse strand, counting down.
CTCTGCGGTGGCCGACGGCCCAACCCAGCTCATCGAGCGGGTTGTGGAGGAGGCCGCAGTGCCCGGGCAACCAGCACGCGCTCGCGCGCGTTTCCGTTTTCCCCCGGCGATTCACCCTCGTGAATCGCCGGTCTGCCGCTGGCGTCGCCGCAATCATCGTTCGGCAAGCCTTCGTAAGGTTCCACGTATTCGGTGAACCCACTGTGCGGCATATTGTCGCGAGCCGCAACAGAAAAACATTTCGCCCTTGTGCAGAAACTGTGGACGATGAGACTTCCCTGTGGACGACTGAGGAAAACACGCTGGAATTTCTGGCACGAGAAATGACCGCGTCGATTTTTCAATAACTTAGACGCTGTAAAGAAATAGCCGCCCCTTCAATCGCCCCACTCTGCCGGGAACTCTTCCGCGCAGGCTTGAATGTCGGTAACAGCTGGCGCGGAACCAAGGTTAGGATCGAGCAGATTCCATGCTTCCCTGTACTTTTCGTACTTGGCCTTCGACGATTTGGGATACAAGGTCAGGCAGCCCTTACCCCAGATTTCTTCCTCGGGGATGATGTACCAGGAGTTTTCAAGGACGACGTAGGCGGCGAGAAAGTCGAACGAGCCGGGAGGATAGGGCTTGTGACCACCTTTTATGGCGCAGACATATCCAGTGCCGAGTTCGTAGACAGTGGATTTCACCTGCACGCAGACGAAATGGCGCGGGCGGCCGACGATAAAGTCGTAGCTTCGCATCTCTCCCCAAGGCTTGCTGATAGGTATTCCAAGCTCGGTAGCGTGCGTCATGAAGACCATTTCGACCCACTCGCCGCGGAGTTTCTTGTCGGTGATTTTCGGTGTCGGTTTTTTCCGGGCTTTCCAGTCTTTCCGTCTTGTCATGCACCAACCTCAGAACGAAAAAGGCGGCATCCGTGGAAATTCGCGAATGCCGCCACATATATTTATTGGACAGCCATTCGCGAACGAAGGCAAGAAAATTCTAAGGAAAAAGTGGGAACGATTCCCAAAATGGGGATTTGAGATGTTAGTTCTGTCTTAGAGATGGTGTTACGATTCTCTTCGGAGATATGAGCTCTGAACTAGTTGCGGCGTCGGCGGCTGAGATGCGCCGCTTTGCAGGGATCGCGAAGTCATGCCCCGTCAAGTGCAAGTATGTGCAGCAGAATGTTAACTCGCTCGCTGACTACTTCGCTGCTATAGGAGGTATCATCAGCAGTGTTGATACGTTCTGGTTTCGCGGTCACCCAGAGTCAAATCGAAGCCTCAAACCCGCGGCCCTGAGACCGGATACCGTTGCTGGACGCCAATCGGCGCTGGACCTGATTTCGGACTTTAAGCGGATCGCTGAGGCCAAGTTGGTGCGCCTCCCCGATGCCGATGATGAATTCAAATGGGCTCAGATCGCGCAGCACTATGGCCTACCCACCCGTCTCCTTGATTGGACAGAAAGTGCCACTACGGCCCTGTATTTCGCGTGCCGCAAGCCAGCCTCTGACGGAATTGTGTTTGTGATGAATCCAACCGAACTCAATAGGCTAGGTGACCCGTCGCAACCGCGCATCCTGGACCCACAAACTGACCGAGAACTGATTCTTAAGTTTCTGAAGTCGGGCCCACGCGAAAGCAAAAGGCGCCGCTATCCAATCGCCGTTAATCCCGTGTGGGGATCGGAACGTATTATCGTACAAAGAGGCACATTTACACTTCACGGTGCAATGTTTAGCTTGGACAAGGCTCGGGTGCCTTCTCTTGTCGCTGTACCGATTCTTAAGGAGTCGAAACCCAACCTTAGAAATGAACTCCGACGGGTTGGCGTGGACGAGATGACTCTCTTCCCCGAATTGGAGCATTCTTGTCGTCATCTTAGTATGTGCCACGGGCTCATGGACTTTGACTAATATGCCCCATCACTACATTCCGTTCGCCAACTATGCGGATATCCAAGTGGTAAGTGAACTCTACCCACAAGCGGCCGGCTGTCGCATGACTCTCCGTTCTCTAAGGAAGGCCAAGCCTGCAGACCTGCCCACTGCCAAGCTCTGGATCGATGCTGAGGTAGACGGTTACTCTCCCGAAGTTTTCGATGCAAGTAAAAAGGGCTACGAGGGTTACAGGCAATACAGGGAATACATTCAGAAGTTCGCCGGCCACCGTGAGCTTTCTGCGGGCCACGATAAGGCCGCCCTGGCGGGCTTTGTTAATGTGGTGCTTGACTCGGTGCTTGAGGCGGCTTCCACAGCTTCGAATCTCGGGTATGTTTCCGTTCCGCAGTTGCCATACATTCCGGGGTCTGACAGGAACAAGATCAATCGGCTACTCGCGGAACTTACCTTGAAATGGACATCTTTACAGCGTCGGCCTCCGCGATTAATTCTGCCGGTCATTTTTGCCAAGAATCTGGGCCAGATGGATACCAGGACTGAAAGGAGGAAGAAGGTTGAACTGGCGGTTAGCTGTTTCGAAGCCAGTGGTGCAGACGGGATCTGGGTCGTCGACTCGACCCTCGATGACCATGCGAGCCTCCGGAAGCTGGAGAACCAGCGCCTTCCGGGAATTATCAATTTTCATGAGGAGCTTAACGCAAGGCTCGTGAAGCTGCGCCCGGACGCTGTAACGATCGCTGGACCTTACTGGGGACTCAATCTGGCGTTGTGGTGTCGGGGTCTGGTTCGATTTCTCGCCATTGGTGTCGGCAGCTACAGGTATTATGTGCCCGGGCGATTGCCGCAGACCGCGAAGGTCCGCGTTGCGGTACCGCCCCTCAAACGTTTGGTCGTTGGTGTAGCTCTCAGGCCGTGGCTTCAAGATGCGCTCAATAAGCTTGCGAAGAGCGATCCGGCGCATCGTGACTTGGGGGCTCTGCTAAAGGATTTAGCGTTCCTGCAGACTAAGGATCACGCGCGTGAGCGGATCGCGAGGTTCTACAGAGATTGGGTTGTTAAGCTTGAGTCCGTGCCTGCGAACAGTCGGGCTTTAACTTTGTATCAGGATTTTTCCGCAGCCTTCGTCCTAGGCAGCAAGCTAAGCAACTTCGATCCGCCGGAGGACGTTCCGGATCCGGCCATCATTGCCAAGCAGCTGATGGTCAACTGTCTCTAGTTCTCCAAAACCGTTCGACCACGTGTGATCGGATGATCTCGTCACACGTGCCCTTGGTTATGCTGGGTTTAATCAATTCCCAACAAGCATGGTGCGAAACCGCAAGCAGGCCTATGCCCCCGAGCGTGAGACTGCTCGCGCGGTCACTGCGAGCGAGCCGCAACGCGCAATTTCTCGGTAGGGCCACGTAGGAATCAGTTGCGAATGTGCGGTTCGACAATGCCTGGTCGATGGCTTCGGAGATTCGGCTTAGCTTCAATTCCACGGCTGCTATTCTGAAGTGGAGCGGTGCCCACCCATTTAGCTTTTGGAAGGAGCCTCGCTTCGTGCTCTTGACGAATCTATTCCGCACGAGCGTATCAAGTTCTCGCAACAGCACCTCTACTTCGATATTGTGAGACAACTCATTGGCCAGCCTTTCGAGGCCAATCGACTTCCCAGAATCGCAATCCGGAATTCTGGACAGGATCAGCAGGCGCTGCAGGGGTCCCACGGGTCGCGTCTGGCCATAGGAAAGGCGACGCTTGACCTTAATCGGGTCAAGCTTCACACCCACTAAATCGCAAATACCCCACGGCAAAGAGAATTCCGGCTTAACCATCAGCCCGTTCCGACGCAGCCATCTCATGACTGGGGGTGCCATCTCAGCCTCGAGCTGAAACCCAGAGACCTTTGGGGCGATTTCCAGACGAGTGATCCTCCTTGAAGATATTGACTGTTCCCAAAAATGTATTCTCTACCCTTCTTGTGAGAGTGTCACCGACAAAATTGCGCCGGGGCGTATCTGGCCGCCGCACATTCGTGCTCCCGTACGCAAAAAGCAAAAGCCCCGAGATCTACTCGGGGCTTCGCACTGAACTCCGTCTGCCAGACGATTGGTGGTACCGGACGACGTTTGCCAATTCCAATAGTACCAGCCAAGACGATCACGTCAACGTCATTTGCCTTACGACGCCCAAAAGCAGGTTCCCCATCGGGCCTTTGGCCCAATT